>NZ_MECK01000061.1 GCF_014596465.1 Streptomyces sp. CBMA123
ACCGACGCGGGCGGCGCCGACCGCGTCGGTGCCGTTGCGGGCGTCGAAGCGGGCGGCCAGCGCGTCGGCCTCGCCGCGCAGGTGGGCGAGCAGGGTGTCGACCGTCCAGGCGGTGCCGGCCGGGCCGCTGACCGCGAGTCCGCCGTGGCCGGCCGCGGCCAGGGCGGCGACCAGCACCTCGACGCCGGTCAGGAACTCCAGCCGGGCCGCGGGCTCGCCGGTCACCGTGAACAACTCGCGGTTCTCGGCGAGCAGTTCCAGGCCGCGCGGCTCGTTGCCGGACAGCGCGCAGAACTCGATGTGCCGGCCGATCGCCGCCAGCATCGCGGCCTTGCCGCGGGCGTAGCGGTAGCCGGTCAGGTGTGCGGAGCGGGCCTCGTCGGTGCGGCCCCGGCGCAGCAGCGGCAGCAGGGCGGTGGCCTGGCTGAGGTAGGGCTCCTGCTCGCAGCCGGAGCGGCCGTCCAGCACCGGGGCGAGGATCTCCAGGGCGCGGGCGTCGTCCCCGGCGGCGACGAAGTGCTGGGCCCGGGCGCGGGTCTCGCAGGCGTGGCAGTCGCTGAGTTCGGTGCGCGGGCGGGCCGCCCACAGCTCGTAGGCGTCCTGGACGTCGACGCCGGTCTGCGCGGCCAGGTGGTAGCGCTGGGCGTAGTACGGCTGGAGGTCGTAGCCGGCCGCGCGGTAGCGGTCGCGCAGTTCGGTGTGCCAGCGCCGGATGGCGGCCAGCGGGACGTCGGGGGTGTCCAGGAGTGCGGTGGCCACCCACTTGAAGCGCCAGAACACCTGGTTCCGGGCCCAGTCGCCGAAGCCGTCCCGGTCCTGGTCCCAGAGCTTGAGCACCCGGGCGAAGACCACCGGGCTCTTGCTGCGCTCGCCGTCGTACTCGTAGGCCTCCATGAGTTCGAGCAGGGCCATCGCGCGGACCCCGGTGTCCTCGAACTGCTCGGCGGCGTCGACGAGTTCCTCGGCCGTGACGGTGCGGGTACGGCCGTAGGGGCGGGCGTCGTTCTCGCGCAGCGCGGCCATCACCGCGTCGGGGGTGTCCAGCATCACGCCTCCTTCGGGCCGTGGTGATCCGGGCCGGCCGCCTCGTGGCCGAGCATGGCGTGGTCGAGCAGGCTGATGAACGAACGGTTCAGCAGCGCGGATTCGCTGGCCTTGAGCGGGCGGCGGGTCATCAGCACGGCCTGCCCGTACAGCGCCTCGACTGCGGTGACGGTCAGGTCCCGGTCGGTGACGGTGGCGGCGCGGCGCACCAGCGGGTTGAGGTGGTTCAGCACCAGCTGGGCGCGGGGCACCTCGGCGCGCAGCGAGCCCAGGATGTCCGCCCACAACCCGTCGGCCTCGTCGGCGAGTTGGGCCCGGGTGCGCTCGTGCCGGGCCTCCCGGTTGTCGAGCAGCAGGGCGGGCGCGTTGGTCGGGTGGAAGCTGCGCAGGGCGACGTCGCAGTCGAACCGGCCGACCACCTCGCGGGCGATCGCCAGGAAGGCGCCGGCCGCCAGCTCGGCCGCCGGGTCGACGGTGTCCAGGTGCGCGGTGACGGTGCCCGGGTCGAGGTCGGCGACCGAGACGCCGGGGCGGATCTCGGGCAGCCGGTGCACCAGGTCCCGGTCGTAGGTGTAGCCACCGTTGACGACGCCGAGCCCGGCCGCGCCGGCGATCGGGGCGACCTGCCGGAACTCCTCGACCGTACGGGTCACCAGCACCACCGGGTGGCTGCGGGCGAACTCGTCCAGGGTGACATTGCCGTCGGTGGTCTCGAAGGGCAGCCAGGGCAGCATCATCCGCAGCAACTCGTCGTCGTAGCGGGCGAGTTCCTTGACGGCCAGGTGGTGCACGGAGAGGAAGCGGTGCAGCAGCGCCGGGTCGCTCGCGGACAGGCCGGTGAGCCAGTCGCGGATCCGGGCGCCGAGCGCGTCGCGGACGGCGGCCAGCGTCTCGTCGGCGTACAGGCCCTCGCGCGAGGCGGTGGGGCGCAGCCCGTCGGTGTCCACCACGCAGCGGACGAAGAACGCCCAGTCCGGCAGCAGTTCGTCGGCCTGGTCGGAGAGCAGCATCCCCTTGAGGTGCACCCGGTGGCCGTGCCGGCGCGAGGGCGGCGCGGCGTCGGGCAGGACGTAGGCGACGCCGCGCAGGCCGACCAGCGGGAGGTCCAGCTCGATGGTGTCGAGCGGGACGAAGTCGAAGGTGGCGCGGCAGTACTCGGCGAGCGCGTCGCGCCGGGCGAGCGGGGAACCGTGCCGCTCGGCCCACGGCGCGGTGCGGTTGACCTGGTGCGCGGTGCCGTTGGCGTCGACCACGGTGACGTCGTGGCGCAGCAGGCTGCCGAAGTCCCGGGCGAGCGAGAGCACCCGGGCGGAGCGGGTCCACTCGGCGGCGTCGGCGCGCGGGGCGAGGGTGACGGTGGTGCCGGGCTCGGGCTTGGCCGAGGCCGGCAGGGTGCGGATGGTGTAGCTGCCGTCCGACAGGCCGCGCCACTCGATCACCGGCGCGTCCGCACTGCCCGCGTGCCGGGTGACCACGGTGATCTCGTCGGCGACCACGAAGCAGGCGAGCAGGCCGATGCCGAACTGGCCGATGAAGTCGCCGCGGGCCTTGGCCAGGCCGTCCCCGTCCAGGCGGCCGTCGGCGTCGCGCTTGGAGCTGCGGCCGATGGTGGCGAGGAAGGTGTGGACGTCCTGCTCGGTCAGGCCGATGCCGGTGTCGGTGACGGACAGCTCGTCGTCGGCCCGGACGGTGATGGCGGCCGGCGCCTCGGGGTCGAGGGCGCGGCGGGCGGAGATCGCGTCCACCGCGTTCTGCAGCAGCTCGCGCAGGTAGACCCGCGGGCTGGAGTAGAGGTGGTGGGAGAGCAGGTCCACCAGGCCGCGCAGGTCCACCTGGAAGGTGTGCGCACTCGTCGGGTTGTCGGTTGGGGACACCGGAGGCTCTTTCGGTCGCGGAAGTGGGTGTCGGGGTTCTGGGGCCGGGGCGGCGTCAGTACCCGGCGCAGCGGTCGCGGTGGGCGCGGAAGGCCTTGACCGGATCGCCGGACAGGTAGTGCCACGGCGACTCGCTGACCAGGCCGTCCAGCGCGTCGAACAGCAGCCGGGCGGTCTTCGGCTGATCGGCCAGCGAGAAGGCCATCGCGAAGCTGTTGAAGCTCCCCTGCCAGCCGCGGACCGGTACGAAGTCCGGGTGCAGGACGGAGCGGAACGCCGCCTCCTGCAGCTCGGCCACCACCGCGGGGCTGGTCAGGTAGGCGTGGTCCTCGCCGTCCGGAAGGTCCAGCCAGCGCTCCAGGTGGGCGAGCGCCACCAGCTCGCCGAGCGGGCTGCCCTCGGGGGCGGCCAGCATCGAGGAGCGGGCGAACTCGTGCATGGCCTCGTGCGAGCCGCCCCACTTGGCGCACAGCTGCTGCAACCGCTGGCGGTGCGAGCCGACGTGCCCGGGGACACGGCGCACCGCGGCCTCGAAGCGGGCGGTGGCGACGTCCGGGCCGAGCGAGGCGCCGCGCGCGCTGATCTGCAGGAAGTACCAGGGGGCGAGCCAGGACGGCTCCCGCTCGGCGACCTCCAGCAACTGCTCCTCGGCGACGTCCAGCCGCTGGTGGAACAGCTTCCACTGCTCCTCGGTGACGTGCTGGGCCCGGGCGCCGCTGCGTGCCTCCCAGGCCCAGGTGACGTGCCGGGCGCCGGACAGCAGCAGCGGCAGCGCGTCGTCCGGGGCGTCCGCGACCGCGCGGGCCGTCCACTCCTCGGCCCCGGCGACGTCGGCGACGGCCGTGGCGAGGAAGGCCAGCTCACCGCCGTCCGCGGCGGCCAGCGCCGGGCGCAACGCCGTCCAGTCCCCCGCGGCGGCCTGGGCCAGCACCAGCCGGAGGGACTCGTCGCCGAAGGCCGGATCGAGCCTCGGCGCGGCACCCTGGGCGGCGGGCGCCTCGGCGGCCCGTCTGCCGAACCCGAACCGGCCGGCCCGGTCCTGCGCGCCCTCCCCGCCCGTCCGGCGTCGGAACAGCGGCATGTGTGGCCCCCTCGAACGTCATCGGCATCAATCGCATGGCCGCACAGTGGCCACCCCAGAGGAGTACATATCACGCCCGGCCGACAACCGTTTCCCCAGCCCAGCGCCGTCCCGGGCCGGTGGGTCCGCCACCCGGGACGGGTGACATCTTGCTGCCTGACAGTTTTCTGACACCGCGCAGGTGGCCGCCCGGGCCGACGATCGGTCAGGCTGTCTCCCGTGCACGCCATTCGCTTCCACCTCCGCGCCCCGGAGCACCCCGCCGGCCCCCCGACGGCCCCGCACCCACCCTCCCCGGAGGCCGTCCGGGACGGGCTGGCGCGCGGGCTGCCCGCCCCGGCACGGATCGAGCACGCCCGGATCCTGGTCGGGCCGGCCGCGGTGGACGGCGTGGCCTTCGTCCTCGCCGACGGCCTGCTCGCCGCCGAGGCCGCCCTCACCGCCGCCTGCGCCGCCCTCACCGACCAGGCCGGCCTGCTGCCCGGCTGGCGGGTGCCGCACTGCGCGCTGGACACCCTGCTGGCCCTGGGGCTGCACGAGCTGCCGGCCTTCCCGTAAGCCCCGTCAGGCCGCGCCGAGCCCGGCGTCCGGCACCTTGCCGGCCTGCGCCTGCTCGATCCGGTTCACCAGCATCACGGCGAACCGCCGGGCCGCCGCCGGATCCACCGGCCCGCCCTCGGTGGTCACACTCGCCACCACGGTGCCCGAGCGCACCACGATGCTCACCCCGTCGCCATCGGCCAGCGGCCCCACGAACGCCTGGCTCTCGCTGCCCAGCGCCGGAGCCTCGACCTTCTTGAACGGCCCGACCGGATAGGACGCGTACGTCTCCTTCGCCCGGCTCTTCGCGGCGTCCCGGCTGGGCAGCGTCTCCACCAGGAACCGGGTGACCAGGTCACCCGAGGAGAACCGCACCGACCCACTGAGCGGCTTGCCGGCACAAGGAGCCGCCGCCGTACAGGTGACGCTGTGGTCGGCCGTGTCGACCTTCCGCTTCTCCTCCTGCCACCCGGCCATCGCCCTGGCGTCCGGCAACACCTGCCCGACCACCTTGTCGTCCAGCAACGCCGTCTCCAGATCCGCACTGGGCACCGCGGCCACCGGCGGCGCCGCACTGCCCGTGACACCCGCACCCCCCGCGGGCACGGACGCCGCAGCCGACCCCGCCGGGGAAGCGGCCCCGGCGGCCGACGCAGCCGCCGTACCACCCGCCGTCGCACCCCCCGTCACCGCCGAACTCGACGCCCCCACACCCCCCTTGGCATCCTCCGACCCACCCGACGAACACCCCGCCAGCACACCCGCCAGCACCCCGACCGCCACCACGACGGTGAACCGCCGACCACCCATCCCCATGCGCCCACTCCCTTACGCCTGTCCGTGACCCCTCAAGATAGCGAGCACCCCGCATACGAACCGCCCCACCCCCCCCCCCCCCACACCCACAGGCGCGCAGGGCAAAAACCCGCGCGCCCACAACACCCCTCACCCCCACACCCAGCAACCCCACCCACCTCCCCACCTCCCCCACCCACCCACCCCCTCCTCACCAGGCGAGAGGGACGCGCTGCGAGAGGGGGCGGTGGAGGGGGTGGGTGCGGAGAGGGGCGTGACGGGTGATTTTCAGACTGCCAACGGCGCCCAGCCCCCCACCCACAGAGTCGGCAGTCGGAAAATCACCCAGCCCCCGGAGCGCCCACCCCCGGAACCGCCCCCGGCACCCACCCTCCCGAAAGCCCACCCCCACGAACACACCCCCGCGCAGCGGAAAACGCCGGTGGGGCGGCGACCAAAAAGGTCACCGCCCCACCGGGAACAGCCCCACCGGGAACAGCCCAACCGAAGGATCAGACCGCCGGCACCGGAAACGTCGGGTACTCGACGCCCGAGATGTACTGCACGACCCGCACCACCTGGCACGAGTAGCCGAACTCGTTGTCGTACCACAGGTAGAGGATCGCGTTGTCACCGTCGACCTTGGTCGCACCGGCGTCCACGATCGACGCGTGCCGCGACCCGATGAAGTCACTCGACACCGCGTCCGGCGAGTCCGTGAAGTCGATCTGGCGCTTCAGCGGCGAGGTCAGCGAGATGTTCCGCAGGTAGTCGAGGACCTCCTCGCGGTTGGTCTCGCGCTTCAGCTGCAGGTTGAGGATCGCGATGGAGACGTCCGGCACCGGCACCCGGATCGAGCTGCCGGTGATCTTCGCCTTGAGGTCCGGCAGGGCCTTGGCGACGGCCGAGGCGGCACCGGTCTCGGTGATCACCATGTTCAGCGGCGCCGAGCGGCCGCGACGGTCGGCCTTGTGGTAGTTGTCCAGCAGGTTCTGGTCGTTGGTGAACGAGTGGACGGTCTCCACGTGACCGCGCACCACGCCGTACTCGTCCTCCATCGCCTTCAGCGGCGGGACGATCGCGTTGGTGGTGCAGGAGGCGCAGGAGATGATCTGCTCGTCCGGCTTGATCATGTCGTGGTTGACGCCGTGCACGATGTTCGGCACGTCGCCCTTGCCCGGGGCGGTCAGCACGACCTTGGCGATGCCGGGGCGCAGGTGCTTGGACAGGCCCTCGCGGTCGCGCCACTTGCCGGTGTTGTCGATCAGGATCGCGTCCTTGATCCCGTACTCCGTGTAGTCGACCTTGGTCGGGTCGTCGGAGTAGATCACCGCGATCTCGTTGCCGTTGACGACGAGCTTGCTGTTCGCCTCGTCGACGGTGATGGTGCCCTGGAACTGGCCGTGGATCGAGTCCCGGCGCAGCAGCGAGGCGCGCTTGACCAGGTCGTCGTCGCCACCACCGCGCACGACGACGGCCTTCAGCCGCAGGCCGTTGCCGGAGGCCTTCTCGATCAGCAGACGGGCGACCAGCCGGCCGATGCGGCCGAACCCGTACAGCACGACGTCCTGCGCGGACCGGCGCTCCAGCTTGTTCTCACCGGTGGCGCCGGCGACGGCCTGGGCGGTGAACTCCGCCACCGACAGGCCGTGGTCGTCCGCCCGGTAGGCCGAGGCGAGCATCGCGAGGTCGATCTGCGAGGGGCCGAGGTCCAGGGTGGTCAGCGCCTGCAGGAACGGCATGGTCTCGGTGACCGAGAGCTCCTCGCCGGCTATCTGCCGGGCGAAGCGGTGCGTCTTGAGGATGCTGACCACCGACTTGTTCACCAGGGAACGGCTGTGGAGCAGGACGGTGACGTCCTTCTCCCGGTGCAGCCGCCCGATGATCGGGATCATCGACTCCGCGATCTCCTCGCGGTTCTTCCAGTCCGTGAACACGTCGTCGTTGACAGTCACAAGTCCATCTTTCGAGCTGAGGGTGTTGCGCACATGGTAGCTTCGCCCGCCCGCGCCCCGGCGGCCGGTCCCTCCCCCACCGCTCCGGCCCGAGCCTCCCACCTGCGTTTTCCCTCACCGCCCCGAGCCCAAAGGTGATCACCGCCACCCCCGAGCCCCCCGCCGCCCCGGCCGGAGCGGCAGCCGTCCGCACCCGGCGCGAGTGATCATCGGGGCCAGTACAGTGAGCCCACCGGACCGAGGCGTGAGGGGGCCCGCGTGGCGACGCTGGGGATGCACCGGGACTTCCTGATGGAGTTCGCGGCGCTGGAGAAGTCGGTGCAGCGGCGGGTCTTCGAGACCTTCGAGAAGTTCACCGGGGCGACCCACGCCGGCACCCACCTGGAGAAGCTCACCAACCAGCGGGACCCGCGGATCCGGACCATACGGATCACCGACTTCTGGCGCGGAGTCGTCCTCAAGGCCGACCGGGGCGACGGCTACCTGCTGCTGAAGGTCCTCCCCCACGACAAGGCCAACGACTGGGCCGTCAAGCACCGGGCCTCGGTCAACGCCGCCACCCAGGGCGTCGAGATCCGCAACGACGTCGCCCTGGAACGCGCCTCCGCGTCACTGCGGGCCCTGGGCTCCGACGAACCCGAGCGGCTCTTCGCCGACCGCTCGGACAAGGTCCTGCGCAGCCTGGGCATCGACGAGGAGATCCTGCCGATCATCCGGCTGCTGCCCGACGAGGCGCACCTGGAGGCGCTCCACCGGGTCCTGCCGGAGCAGCAGTTCGACGTGCTGATCGGGCTCGCCAGCGGGATGGAGCCGGCCGAGATCGACCGCGAGATCGTCCAGGCGTACGCGCGGGCGGCGGCCCCGGTGAGCACCGCGCGGCCCGGGGACGAACTGGTCTCGGCGATGGCCCACGCGCGCGGCCGGGTCGCCCTGGTGTCCGGGCCGGAGGAACTGCAGGAGATCCTGGAGCGCCCGTTCGACTCCTGGCGGATCTTCCTGCACCCGGCGCAGTACCGGGTCGCCTACCGGGGCTCGTACAACGGGCCGGCCCGGGTCACCGGCGGCCCCGGGACGGGCAAGACGGTGGTGGCCCTGCACCGGGCCTACCACCTGGCCCGCCGGCTGCCGCCGGACGCCCCGGACGGGTCGGTGCTGCTCACCACCTTCACCACGGACCTCGCCGCGGAGCTGGAACGCTGCCTGACCCTCCTCGTCACGGACCAGCGGATCAGGGCGAAGGTCCGGGTGGTCACCGTGGACGCGCTGGCGAACGAGGTGCTGCGCCGGGCGCGCCGCGGCGCCCCACTGAAGGTCGTCTCCAACCAGCGTGCGGTGCTGGCTCGTTGGGGCCGGACCGCACGCCGGATCGGCGTCGACTTCACCGATGTCTTCCTGGACCAGGAGTGGCGCCAGGTCGTCCTGGCCCAGGCGATCGAGAGCCCCGAGCAGTACCTGAAGGCCCCGCGGTCCGGCCGGGGCACCGCACTGGGCCCCCTGCAACGGGCCCAGCTCTGGCGCGCGGTGGCCGCGTTCGAGGAGGACCTGCGGCAGGCCGGGGAGGTCACGTTCCTCCAGGTCTGCGCGCGGGCCGCGCGGGCCCTCGACGAGAAGGACGACCGCCCGTTCCGGCACGTGGTCGTCGACGAGTCGCAGGACCTGCACCCGGCGCAGTGGCGCTTCCTGCGCGCGCTGGTCGCGCCCGGACCGGACGACCTGTTCCTGGCCGGCGACCCCCACCAGCGGATCTACGGGCGCCAGGTCTCGCTGCGCTCGCTCGGGATCCAGGTGGTCGGACGGTCCGCCCGGCTGCGGATCAACTACCGGACCACCCAGGAGATCCTCAGCTGGTCCGCGTCGCTGCTCACCGGTGAACGCCCGGACGACCCGGACGGCGGCGAGGACTCCCTGGTCGGCTACCACTCGACCCTGCACGGCGCCCACCCCGAGGCGCGCGGCCACGCCGACCGGGACGCGGAGATCCGGGCCCTCGTCGCCCGCGTCGCGGAGTGGACCGCCGCCGGGATCGGCCCGGAGGACATCGGAGTCGCCGCCCGCACCGCCCAGTTCGGCCGCGACATCGCCAAAGCCCTGGAGCGGTCCGGGACTTCGGCCTATCTGCTGGGCGACGTGCCCTCCCCCGGGGTGCGGATCGGCACCATGCACCGGATGAAGGGCCTGGAGTTCCGCTGCGTCGCCGTGGTCGGCGTCAGCGACGGCCTGGTGCCCATGCGCGCCGCGCTCACCCCGGAGTCCACCGACCCGCAACAGCACCGCGAGGACCTCAGCGGCGAGCTCAACCTGCTCTTCGTGGCCTGCACCCGGGCCCGGGAGGCCCTCGCCGTGTCCTGGCACGGCACCCCCAGTCCCTTCCTCGAACCCGTCGTCCCGGCGGCGCTGCCGGGACGGGTCTGAGGATTCCCCCGGAGGATTCCCGCCGAGGATTTGCCGGGGGTTCGGCGGGGTGGGGTAATGAGAGGCGACCGGTGTGTGGGCGTTCCCTCAGAGACCCGGGAGCTTGCGATGAGCGGTGGGCCGGAACCGATCAGTACCGAGGGGCTGCGTGCCGTGCGGGAGGAGCTGGCGCAGCTGCGGGTGGAGCGGGGGGAGGTGGCCGCGACGCTCAGCGGGGAGGAACCGGTGGGTGACCGGGCGGATGCGGCGGACGAGTTGCAGCGGGCGTCGGAGGTGGCCCGGCTGGACCGGCGGATCGCCGAGCTGGAGGAACGGCTGCGGGAGGCCGAGCGGGCCGGGGCGCCGTCCACGGACGTGATCGGGGTGGGTTCGACCGTCACGGTGCGGTTCGCGGACGGCGAGGAGGAGGTCGTCGAGATCTCCGAGGTGGCCGAGGAGCGGGAGCTGACCCTGGTGACGTACGACAGTCCGCTCGGGAAGGCGCTGTTGGGCCGGCACGCCGGGGAGACGGTGAACTACGAGACGCCGGGCGGCGCGACGAGCGCGGAGGTGCTGGCGGTCGGCGGCACGGCGTAGCCGGGCGGCAGCCCTGCCACCACCCGGCCGGGGCGCGCGGCGGGGCCAGGAGGGAGGATGCATCCGTACCGACCTGGCCGACCCCGAGGAGCCGACGACCATGGGCCGAGTGACCGTACCGCGCAGGGTGCTGCGGCTGCGCGGGGGTGTGCCCTCGCACCGACCCGACACCCTGGCCGCCGAGGAGCCGATGGAGATCCGGGTCGGCGGCCGTGCGCTGACGGTGACCATGCGCACCCCGGGCAGCGACTTCGACCTCGCGGCCGGCTTCCTGGTCAGCGAGGGCGTGCTGCACGCCGCCGACCACCTGGCCGGGATCCGCTACTGCGCCGGGGCCACCGCCGACGGCGGCAACACCTACAACGTGGTCGACGTGGCGCTCGCCGCCGGGGTGCCGACCCCGGACGCCTCGCTGGAACGCAACTTCTACACCACCTCCTCCTGCGGCCTGTGCGGCAAGGCCAGCCTGGACGCGGTGCGCACCACCGCGCCGTGGAGCGTCGCCGGGGACGGCCTGCGGGTCACCCCCGGGCTGCTCTCCGCGTTGCCCGACCGGCTGCGGGCCGCCCAGAGGGTCTTCGACAGCACCGGCGGCCTGCACGCGGCCGGGCTGTTCGACGCCGCCGGGCGGCTGCTCTGCCTGCGCGAGGACGTGGGCCGGCACAACGCGGTGGACAAGGTGGTGGGCCACGCGCTGCGCGAGGGCCTGCTGCCGGCCCGCGGCACGGTGCTGATGGTCAGCGGCCGGGCCTCCTTCGAGCTGGTCCAGAAGGCCGTGATGGCCGGCATCCCGATGCTGGCCGCGGTCTCCGCGCCGTCCTCGCTGGCGGTGGACCTGGCCGAGGAGAGCGGGCTGACCCTGGTCGGCTTCCTGCGCGGCGACTCGATGAACGTCTACACCCGTACGGACCGGATCGACACCGCCCGGCCCGACGCCCAGGCGGGCGCCCAGGCCCCGGCCGCTCGACGCGCGGGGCCCGACGGCCCGGCGTAGCGTCGACCCGGACGCCGAAGTCCGGGGGACCAGCCGCCGCACGGAAGGCCAGTGCCGTGACCACCTCCGACGACGAAGCGACTGCTACCCCGCTGGAGCCGGCGGAGGCGGGCCCCTCCCCCGCCGGGCCGCCGCGGTTCGCGCCCTACCGCCACCCCGCCGCCGGCTGGGGCGCCGCGAAGAGCGTCACCCGCTTCCTGGCGCGCGAGGGCGCGTACCTGGACGGGCCGCGGGCCGTCATGCGGATGAACGACCGAGAACGGCGGCTTCGACTGCCCGGGGTGCGCCTGGCCGGACGACACCAAGGGCCCAGCACCGCCCGGGACGGCTCCACCCGCTCGGTGCACGGCTACCTGGCCGTCCCGTACGACATCCCGCGCGGCTGCGCGGCCGGGTACATGCCGGAACTGAACGTGCTGTGCGCGATCGGGGACTTCAGCACCCAGAGCGACCAGCCGATCATGAAGCACCTGAAGGTGACCGTGACGAAGGGCCAGTCGGAGGGTCAGTCGGAGGGCTGGGGCGTCCAGCGGTGCAGGCCCTTGCGGTCGTAGTAGCGGGTCATCCCGAAGCCGAAGGCCAGGGCGAGCACCACCCCGACGGCGATCATGGTCCAGCCGCGGGCCAGTCCGGCGTCCGAGCGCGCGTCGAAGAAGAGGATCGCCCGGATGCCGTCGCTGAGCTGTCGCATCGGTTCGAAGACGCCCAGGAAGCGGTAGAAGCCGGGCACCGCCTGCAGCGGGACGGTCGCCCCGGAGGACGGCAGGGCCAGCGCGATGAAGACGAACATGGACACCAGCTGTCCGATCCCGCCGAACGCGGCGTTGATCGCCTGCACCCCGAGGCCGACGGCGAGGCTGGCGCAGTAGGCGAACACCCACAGCAGGGCCTGGTGCGGGGCGTCCATGCCGAGGACGCCGGCCGTGCAGAGCAGCACCAGGGAGGTGGTGACCAGCATCATCCCGGCGGTCATCACCATCTTGAGCAGCAGGGTCTGGGTGCGGCTGATCGGGACGGTCGGGCGCCGGGTGTGCCAGGGGCCGATCTCGCTGTCGCTGTAGCCGAGCGCGCCGTCGACGCCGTTGTGGATGATGTTGCCGCCGATGAAGCCGGTCAGCACGGCGAGCAGGGTGAAGTAGAAGGCGCTCAGGCCGAGTCCGCTGTGGCTGCCGATCGGGTGGCCGACCTGGGTGGTGACGGCGAACGGGTCGGCGAGCAGCAGCCGGGCGGTGGCTCCGGTGTCCGGGCCCCGGGCGCCCGAGGCCGGTACGGCGGCCAGCAGTTGCTTTCCGGCCGCGGCCGAGGCCTGGTGGGCGGCGTTCTGGGCGATCTGCGCGGCGATCGAGGAGCCGAGGCTGCCCAGTCCGGGATTGGTGAGGACGGTGAGGGTGGGCCGCTCGGTGGCCCCGCCGGTGGTGAGCCGGGTGACGCTCGCGGTGAAGTCGGCGGGGACGAGCAGCACGCCGTAGACCTTGCCGGAGGCGAGCAGGTCGCGGGCGCCGGCATCGTCGGTCTGCCGCCAGTGGACGGTGTCGCCCGGGGTGCCGGCGATCACCGCGCGGGTGAGCTGGGTGCCGAGGTTGACCGGCTGGCCGGGCGGTGGCGGGGCCTGGTCGGCGTTGACCAGGGCGATCGGCAGCCGGTGCAGGTGTCCCATCGGGTTGACGATGCCGCCCAGGTAGAGCAGCGAGAGCAGCACGGCCACCAGGGCGCACAGGATGCTCGGGAAGAGCCAGAGCCTGGGGTTCCGGACGAGGGTCAACGCCCTGGCCTGCCGGGGAGCCCCCTGGGAGCCTTCGGTCGCCATGCCACCCCTCGGGTTCGGGCACGGGCGGACGCCGTGCGCTACTGGGACGGCGGACGCCGCGCCGCTGCCGGTACGGCGGGAAGTCGTTCCGTGGTCACATCCCGGTCAAACCCGCGTCACCCGGGTGGGCGTCACACGGAGAGAAAGGTAAAGGTTCTACCAAGTACGCAAGTAACGCTCTTCGCCGGGGCTATGCTTCTCGAGGTTTGAAGAAGGCACCTCGTTCGGTGAGGCTTCTTCACGGACACAGGCCACTGATCCGACGACGTCGAGAGACGCCCAGGGTTAGGACAGATCTTCCCGACCTAAGGGTTGATCCGAAGTGGCTTCCGGCCCAACGGGGTTGGACACGCCGTGGAGTGCCAAAGCTCTGACGAGTTGGGGTGAACCGGTGGCCGCGTTTCCGCGCGCCGGCTTGCTCCTTGCCGCGTCGATGACACGCACCACGGGGTGCGTCGACCGGGAGGAGGCGAGAGACATGGATTGCAGTAGTCCGGGCCACAGTAGCCCCTACCCCCGCTTGTCCTCGTACACCTCCGACACGCGGTAACAACCTTCCCTGCGCGTATATCTGACGGCGCATCGGCACACAGCACCAGCAGCACGCACGCGGCTCCGCCGTGCCCGCGGTCCGTCCGCCCGGGCCGACGCCGCCGCGCGCCGACGCGTCGTGCCCGCACGCAGGGGAAATTGCTGCCGCGCGTCCCAACCACCCCGCTTGCCAGGGGTACCCGGGAGGAACGCCATGACCACCAACTCGACTCTCGACTCCACGATCCCCGCACCGCGCTCCGCCGTGCTGGACGACGCCCACGTGGGCGACATCAAAGGTGCGCTCGGCACCATCAAGCTCGATGACAACGCACCACGCCAGGGGCTGAGCGCGAGACTCAAGACCCTGCTGGCGATCGTCGGCCCCGGCCTGATCGTGATGGTCGGCGACAACGACGCCGGCGCCTTCTCCACCTACGGCCAGGCCGGCCAGAACTACGGCACCCAGCTGCTGTGGACGCTGGCCCTGCTGATCCCGGTGCTGTACGTCAACCAGGAGATGGTGCTGCGCCTGGGCGCCGTCACCGGCGTGGGCCACGCCCGGCTGATCCTGGAGCGGTTCGGCAGGTTCTGGGGCGCCTTCAGCGTCATCGACCTGTTCCTGCTCAACGCCCTCACCCTGGTCACCGAGTTCATCGGCGTGACACTCGCGGCCGGATACCTCGGCCTGCCGAAGGTCGCGTCCGTGGTGCTGGCGGCGGCGGTCATCATCGCCTCGGCCTTCACCGGTTCCTTCCAGCGCTTCGAGCGGGTCGCCATCACGCTGTGCGTCGGCTCGCTGCTGCTGGTGCCGATCTACTTCATGGTCCACCCGAAGACCTCGCAGATGGCCCACGACTTCGTGGTCCCGCAGATGCCGGGCGCCCCGGGTGAGCTCGCCACCGTCATGCTGCTGATCGTCTCCATCGTCGGCACCACCGTCGCCCCGTGGCAGCTGTTCTTCCAGCAGTCGTACGTCATCGACAAGCGGATCACCCCGCGTTTCATGAAGTACGAGAAGGCCGACCTGTGGATCGGCATCGCCATCGTGATCATCGGCGCCTCCGCCATGATGGGCCTGTGCGCCGCCGCGTTCACGGGCACCGACGGCTTCGGCCAGTTCACCGACGCGGGCGCCATCGCCAAGGGCCTGGAGGACAAGGCCGGTCACGTGGTCGGCGTGCTGTTCGCCATCGCGCTGCTGGACGCCTCGATCATCGGCGCCTTCGCGGTCTCCCTCTCCACCGCCTACGCCATCGGCGACGTCTTCGGCATCAAGCACTCGCTGCACCGCGGGGTCAAGGGCGCCAAGGGCTTCTACGGCATCTACGCCGGCGTGGTCGTGGTGGCCGCCGCCATCACCCTGCTGTCCACCGACTACGCCCAGGGGCTGATGACCCAGTTCGTCCAGGTGCTGGCCGGGGTGCTGCTGCCCTCCGCCACCGTCTTCCTGCTGCTGCTCTGCAACGACAAGGCCGTGCTCGGCCCCTGGCGCAACGGTCCCAAGACCAACGCCTTCACCTCCGCGGTGGTCGGCATCCTGGTGATGCTGTCGCTGATCCTGACCGCCGCCGTGGTGTGGCCGGACATCAGCTCGGACGCACTGCTCCGGATCATGGCCGGCTGCGGCGTGGCCGGCGTCCTGGTCGCCGGGTACTTCTTCACCTTCGGCCGCAAGGGCACCAAGGAGGACCCGATCGACCGCACCGGCCGGGAGAACTGGCGGATGCCCCCGCTGGAGACCCTGGAGAAGCCGGTCATGTCCGCCGCCCGCAAGATCGGCATGGGCGCCCTGCGTACCTACCTGCTGATCGCGATGGTCATGGTCATCATCAAGGTCGTCCAGACCGCCCTGAACCACTGACGCCGAACCGCTGACCGGCCGCCGGGGGCGGCACCGCGCACGACCGCCCGCCGCCCCCGGCCCGCCCCGGAACCCTCGACCGCACCGCACCCCGGGGAAGGAAGGAAGTACGGCCATGCGCACCACCCCGTTCCACCGCTGCCCGAGCGTCCGCCTCGCCCTCCACGACGGCGTCGAGCGCGCCTACCGCCTCGACGATCCCGGCAGCTGCCCCCACTCGGGCACCCGCAACACCCCGGCCTCCGCGTACGAGCCCCGCGTCCACCTGGCCTACCTGCTGGCCCGCCAGGGCCACCGCCCGGACTGGCTCGCCCGCTTCGCGGACCTCCCGCCGGCCGCCGCGCACCGGCTCGCCCACGCCGCCGCCCGTCACCGGGACGCCGCCGCGAGCGGCGCATCCGCCGCGACCGCCGCCTGATCTTTTGCCAGTTCCCGCACCGATCGGTGCAGTTGTTCCCATTCATTGCCTTGTCACGGAGGTGACCAGCCATGTCCATCGTTGCCGCGTTCCAGCCCGCCCTTCCCTCCTCCGACCCCGGCCGACTGCGCGCCGCCCTCGCCGCGGTGGGCCGACGGCTGGCCACCAGCCCGCTCGACAACACCGTCCTGCGCGCCGTCGGCACCCCGGCCACGACCCTGCCGAGCAGCCGTCCGACCCGACTGCGGGCCAGCTGGCACTCCGTCACCGGCTCCGACGGCGCCGCCCGGCTGGAAGCCTCCTGGCACCCGGGCCACTGACCGGCCGACCTCTCCCCTCCTCCCACCACCTCGACCCGACGAAGGAGCTTCCGCCATGGCCGTGCGCTACCGCAGGCTCGACGCCATCTTCTCGGACCACACCGCCGCCGCCCCCGGCCTGCGGCCCGTCCCCGCCACACCGCCCGCCCCCAGCCCGGACCCCGGCCTGGTGGTCGACTCCGAGCAGCGCACCGTCATCGTCGACGGCCAGCAACTCGACCTGCCGTACCTGGAGTTCGAGCTGCTCGCGCACCTGGTCGGCAACCCGCTGCGGGTGCACTCGCGCCGCCAGCTGATGGAGTCCGTCTGGGGCCGGCCGGACACCGGCGACACCCGCACCATCGCCACCCACATCGCCCGGCTCCGCCGCAAGCTCGGCCCCGGCCACCGGGAGGCGATCGCCACCGTCCGGCAGATCGGCTACAAGTACGACCCCCGGCTGGTCCGGGCGGCCTGAGGCCCGCGCCGCCGCAGCACGACCGACACCACCGAAGGAGGACACCGCATGACCAGAACCGCCCTGTTCCCCTGGACGAGCCGAGGTACGGCGCTCTGCGTCGTCATGCTCCTCCTGGCCCTCCAGGTCGCCGCCCTCGGCGTCGCCCCCGCCCCGCTGCGGCTCTTCCTCTCCGGCGTGCTCATCGGCGCCTCGGCCGTCGGACTGCTGCTCGCCCTGCTGCTGGCCCGCAGCCGGCAGCGGGCGGGCCGGCCGGCCGCCGACCGGGCCGCCGCCGTCGCGGTCGCCGCCGGGGACGACGACGCCCAGTGGTTCAGCGCCCGCTCGCTGGAGGGCTTCCCGATGGAGCAGGTCCGCCCGCTCCTGCTCGCCCCGGGCGCCCCCGGCCTCAACCGGCTCTACACCGCCTGGGTGTTCGCCACCCACGGGCACGACCCCCAGTGGATCGCCCACCACCTGGACCTGCCCACCCCGACCGCCCGGCTGCTGGTCACCGCGGCCCGGCAGCACCCCACCGACACCCCAGCTGACAGGAGGCCGCAGTGATCACGGCCCTCGACCACGTCCAGCTCTCCGCGCCCCCCGGCAGCGAGGCCCTGCTGCGCGCCTTCTACGGCGACGTCCTGCAGATGGCCGAGATCCCCAAGCCCCGGCCGCTCACCGGCCGCGGCGGCTGCTGGTTCGCCGCCGACGGCGGCCGGGTCCGGCTCTACCTCGGCATCGAGGAACGCTTCCGCCCCAGCACCAAGGCCCACCCCGGCATGGCGGTCTGCGAGATCGAGGACTTCGCCGACCGGCTCGCCGAACTCGGCGCCCAGGTCGTCTGGGACGACACCCTCCCGCCCCGCCGCCGCTTCTACACCACCGACCCGGTCGGCAACCTGCTGGAGTTCGTCGAGGCCGCCGGTTAGCAGCGGGCCCGGGAGCCCGAACAGCGGTTCATTTGCGTACGGACCTCGGCAGGGAGCAGACTGCCCGGGTTTGCGCCGGAGGTCCCCGTCCATGCCCTTTCCGAAGTCCGCCCCGGGCCAGCCCCGGGGCCCGCTGCCGTCCCGGACGGCGAGCCGCCCGGCCCGGTCGGCCTGGGTGGACGTGGTCGTGGCGGCCGCCGTCCTGGTCCTGCTCTACCTCGCGCTGCGGGTCGGGCAGGGCACCACCGTGCGGTTCTCCACCGCCCGTGACGCCGCCGTGGACACCGACCCGGCCCGGCTGCCGTACGACGCGGCGCGCTCGCTGCTGCGGATGTTCGCCGCGCTGGTCGTCTCGGTCGGCTTCACCTTCGGCTACGCCTACGCCGCCGCCCGCAGCCGCCGGCTGGAACGGGTGCTGATCCCCGCGCTGGACATCCTCCAGTCGGTGCCGGTGCTCGCCTTCCTGACCGTCGCGGTGACCGGATTCCTCGCGCTGTTCCCCGGCTCGATGCTCGGCCTGGAGTGCGCGGCCGTCTTCGCCATCTTCACGTCCCAGGCCTGGAACATGACCTTCGGCTTCTACCACTCGCTGGTCTCGCTGCCGCGCGAACTCGACGAGCTGTCGCGCTCCTTCCGGTTCAGCCGGTGGATGCGCTTCTGGAAGGTCGAACTGCCCTCCGGCATGATCGGCCTGGTCTGGAACGGCATGCTCAGCTTCGGCGGCGGCTGGTTCTTCCTGGTCGCCTCCGAGGCGATCAGCGTCGACAACCAGCGCTACGCCCTGCCCGGGGTCGGCTCCTACGCGGGCGCCGCGATCGCCGCCGGGGACCTCGGCCGGGTCGGCTGGGCGATCGCCACCATGGCCGTGCTGGTCGTCGGGGTGAACTTCCTGTTCTGGCGGCCGCTCACCGCCTGGGCCGAACGCTTCAAGAACGAGCAGTCCGAGGCCACCGAGCTACAGCGCTCCGTCGTCCTCGACCTGCTGCGCCGCTCGCACCTGCCCGCGCTGCTCGGCCGGGCGCTGCGGCCGCTCGGCCGGGCCCTGAACCGGGCCGGGGGGCTGTTCGGCACCGACGACCGGCCGCTCGCCGTCAGCCCCGCCCGGCAGCGCGCCGGGGACCTCCTGTTCGCCGCGGTCGCCGGCGGCATCGTGCTGTGGGGCCTGGTCGACCTCGGCCGCTACCTCGCCGACGCCACCGGCCTCGGCGTGTTCGGCGAACCGCTGCTGCTCGGCCTCGCCACCCTCACCCGGGTGGTCGTGCTGGTCGCGGTGGCCACCGTCGTCTGGGTACCGGTCGGGGTGCTGATCGGCTTCTCCCCCCGGCTGACCAGGACCGCCCAGCCGCTGGTCCAGATCCTCGCCAGCTTCCCCGCCAACTTCCTGTTCCCGCTGGTGGTCTGGCTGCTGCTGCGCACCGGGCTGTCGATCGACCTCGGCGGTGTCCTGCTGATGGCCCTCGGCGCCCAGTGGTACCTCCTGTTCAACGCCATCGCCGGCGCCATGGCCATCCCCAGCGATCTGCGCGAGGCCATGGACGACCTCGGCGTGCGCGGTTGGCAGCGCTGGCGGCGGCTGATCATTCCGGGGATCTTCCCGGCGTACGTCACCGGCGGCATCACCGCCTCCGGCGGCGCCTGGAACGCCTCCATCGTCTCCGAGGTGGTCACCTTCGGCGGCACCACCCTCACCGCCACCGGCCTCGGCGCGTACATCGCCCGCGCCACCGAACGCGGCGACTACCCGCACCTGCTGGCCGGAGTCGCGGTGATGAGCCTGTACGTCGTCGCCCTCAACCGCCTGCTCTGGCGCCGGCTGTACCGGCTGGCCGAGCGCCGCTACTCGCTCCAATGAGGTTCCCGCCGATGCGCTTCCCGTTCTTCCGCCCCGCCCCGGCCGTCGCCCCGCCGACCGCGGCGGACGGCGAGGTCCTGCTGGAGACCGCCGGCCTCACCAAGTCCTACGCCGGGGCCGACGGCGAACTGCCGGTGCTCTCCGGGATCGACCTCACCGTCCGGGCCGGCGAGATCGTCGCCCTGCTCGGCCGCTCCGGCTCCGGCAAGTCCACCCTGCTGCGCTGCCTGGCCGGCCTGCTCCCGCCCAGCTCCGGCACCGTCCGCTACCGCGGTACCCCGCTCACCGGCGCCAACCCCGGCAGCGCGCTGGTCTTCCAGACCTTCGCCCTGCTGCCCTGGCTGACTGTCCGGCAGAACGTCGAACTCGGCCTGGAGGCCCGCGGGGTGCCGCCGCGCGAACGCGCCCGGTCCGCCGACCAGGCCATCGACCTGATCGGCCTGGCCGGCTTCGAGAACGCCTACCCCAAGGAGCTCTCCGGCGGCATGCGCCAACGCGTCGGCTTCGCAAGGGCGTTGGTGGTCGAACCGGACGTGCTGATGATGGACGAACCGTTCTCCGCGCTGGACGTGCTCACCGCCGAGAACCTGCGCGGCGAACTCATGGAACTGTGGGACTCCGGCCAGTTCCCCACCCGCGCCGTCGTGCTGGTCACCCACAACATCGAGGAGGCGGTGCTGATGGCGGACCGCGTGGTGGTCCTCGGCTCCCGCCCGTACGGCACCATCCGGGAGACCGTCGACGTCACCCTGGAACGCCCGCGCGACCGCGACTGCGCCGAGTTCGACGAACTGGTCGACCGGGTCTACCGGATCATGACCGGCCGCCCCAAGGACACCCGTGCCGCCGTCCGCCCGGACGCCGACCGCACCGACCCGGACCACGCCGACCCGGACCACGCCGACCCGGACCGCGCCGACCCGGACCGCGCCGAGCGCCGCACCCTCGCCAACACCCCGCTGCCCACCACCAGCGTCGACGGCCTCTCCGGCCTCGCCGAGATGATCGCCCACCGCGACGGGCGCTGCGACCTCGCCGACCTCGCCGACCAACTCGGCCTCGACATCGACGACCTGCTCCCCCAGGTCGACGCCCTCGACCTGCTCGGCTTCGCCGAGATCCACGGCGACGACCTCCTGCTCACCGAGGACGGCACCGCCTTCGCCCGCGCCGACGTCCAGGACTCCCGCGCCCTCTTCGCGGGCGCCGCGCTGGACGCCCCCCTGGTCAGGCTGATCGTCAACAGCCTGGGTGGCGAGGCCGGCGCCACCGTCCGGGCCGGGTTCCTCCGCGACCTGCTGGCCCACCACTACACCAGCGAGCAGGTCGACCGGCAGCTGGAGACCGCGACGGACTGGGGCCGCTACGCCGGCCTGTTCGGCTACGACGCGGCCCGGCAGGAGTACCGCGCGGACGAGGCCTGACGGATGGACAATGCTGCAACACTCCGGCACTCCGGCACTCCGGCACTCCGCCACCGACGAGACGGACGAGACCGACGAGACGGACGAATCGTTCCGCCGCGCACGGGTGATCCGCGACGGTGGTGGCGCGGACGGCTGGTAGGGGCCCCGGCTCAGCCCGCCTGGCCGGTCGCCGGGCGGCGGCGCGCCCCCCGGACGGCGCGGGCGGCCCG
>NZ_MECK01000062.1 GCF_014596465.1 Streptomyces sp. CBMA123
GAGGCGGAGGCCGCCGAACTGCGCGCCCACCGGCCCGGCCCCCGCCCGCCGCTGCACCGGGCGCTGCGACCCGGCTCGGCGCTGCTGCCGATCGGCCTGCGGGTCGCGGTGGGCTGCGCCGCGGCCGGGTGGCTCTCGCTGGCGCTCGGCGTCGGCCGGCCGTACTGGGCGGTGGTCACCGCGGCCTCGGTGTTCCAGGCCAACAGCACGCTGTCCTGGCAGCGCGCGCTGCAGCGGGTGCTGGGCAACCTGCTCGGCCTCGCCGCGTTCACCGCCGTCCTGCCCGTCGCGCACTCGGGCCCGGTGACGCTGATCGCGCTGGGACTGCTCTGCCAGTTCGGCGCGGAGGCGACGATTGCCCGCAGCTACTGGCTGGCCACCGTCTTCGTCACCCCGATGGCACTGCTGATGACCGAGTTCGCCGGCCTGCAGCCCGCCCGGGCGCTGGTCGCCGACCGCTGGCTGGACACCTGCGTGGGCGCGCTGACCGGTCTCGCCGCCTGCCTGCTGGTCACCAACCGGCGCACCGCCACCCGGCTGTCCCGCGCGCTGGCCGGGGTCGAGACCGCCACCCGACGGGCCGGGGCCGCCGTCGCGACCGTCGCCGCCGGCTCCGAGACCGCCGAGGCCCGGACCGGCCTGGCCACCGCCCTGCTGGAACTGCGCGAGGCCGCCGACGCCGCCACCGGCGAGTGGCGCCGCCCCGCCCTCCCGCACCAGCGCACCGCCGACACCGAATGCCACGCCCACCACCTGCTGGCGGCCCTGCTGGAACGGCGGGGCACCGGAGCGCGCGCCGTCTAGGATGTCGGCCAGTCGACGGATGGTCGGCCCGTCGAGGGACGGTCGGACGATCGGACGGCCAGTCGGTCGCGGAACGGGAGCAGCGCACGTGGAGGACGTCGTCGCAGGTGTGCTGCGCCAGTGGGAGCGCGCCTACCCGGGCCTGGACACCGGCCCGATCGCCGTCCTCGGCCGGATCAACCGCTGCGCCGCACTGCTCCAGCAGACCCCCGACCCGCTCACCCGGACCGGCCTCACCCGCGCCGAGTTCGACATCCTCGGCGCCCTGCGCCGGGTCGACCGCGAGCTGACGCCCACCCAGCTGGCCCGCGAGAGCTTCGCCTCCGGCGCCGCCGTCACCAAGCGCCTGCGCCTGTTGGAGGACCGCGGCCTGGTGAGCCGCCGCCCCGACGACCGCGACCGCCGGGTCGCCCACCTCTCCCTCACCGACGCGGGCCGCGAACTGGTCGACGGCCTGATCCAGGAACTCGTCGCCTACGACCGCGCCCTGCTCGCCGGCCTCACCCCCGACGAACAGGCCCACCTCGCCGACGCCCTGGCCGGCCTCCTCAACACCCTCGAGGGCACCATCGGCCGCCCCCCGCGGTGAGCGCCCCCCACCCGGACCGCCCCCTTCGCCCAACAGCCGCCCCGGCAGGCCGTTTTTCCCTCCTTGATCGGCCCCGAGCGGTCCGCCGCTCGGCGTAGCCTTCGTGCATGGCAGAGAGCAAGGTCCGGAAGGCGACGGCGCCGAAGCAGGCCGCGGAGAAGCCGGTCGGGAAGAAGCCGGCGGCGCAGAAGCAGGCCGTGAAGAAGACGGCCGTGAAGCAGGCGGCCGTGAAGCAGGCGGTGAAGAAGGCGGCCGTGAAGCCGGCCGTGAAGCCGAGGAAGCCGGAGTCGCACCTGGCGATGGTGCGGCGGGCCCGGCGGATCAACCGTGAGCTGGCGGAGCTGTACCCGTACGCGCACCCGGAGCTGGACTTCGAGAACCCGTTCCAACTGCTGGTGGCCACCGTGCTGTCGGCGCAGACGACGGACCTGCGGGTGAACCAGACCACCCCGGCGCTGTTCGCCAAGTACCCGACGCCGGAGGACATGGCGGCGGCGAACCCGGAGGAGCTGGAGGGGATCATCCGGCCGACCGGCTTCTTCCGGAACAAGGCGAAGTCGCTGATCGGCCTGTCGACCGCGCTGCGCGACGAGTTCGGCGGCGAGGTCCCGGGCCGGCTGGCCGATCTGGTGACGCTGCCCGGGGTCGGCCGCAAGACCGCCAACGTCGTGCTCGGCAACGCCTTCGGCGTCCCCGGGATCACCGTGGACACCCACTTCGGACGGCTGGCCCGGCGGTTCGGCTGGACGACCGAGGAGGACCCGGTGAAGGTCGAGCTGGCCGTCGCGGAGATCTTCCCGAAGTCGGAGTGGACGATGCTCTCGCACCGGGTGGTCTTCCACGGCCGCCGGATCTGCCACTCCCAGAGGCCCGCCTGCGGGGCCTGCCCGATCGCGCCGCTCTGCCCCTCGTACGGGGAGGGCGAGCTGGACCAGGAGAAGGCCCGCAAGCTGCTCAAGTACGAGATGGGAGGCCAGCCCGGTCAGCGGCTGAAGCCGCCGTCGGACTTCCCCGGCGAGGCGGCCGCCCGCGCGGACGCCGACGCCCACCAGGGCCGGGTCGCGGACCTGGGGGTGGAGGCGTGACCACCACTGCCATCGAGCGGAACGGCCTGCCGGACTGGCTGGAGCCGGTCCGGGACGCGGCCGAGCGGGTGCTGCCGGAGCAGCTGAGCCGTTTCCTGCCGCCGCGCGAGGGCGGCCGGGCGGCGGCCGTGCTGATGCTGTTCGGCGAGGGGCCGGACGGACCGGACCTGCTGCTGATCGAGCGGGCCCGCTCGCTGCGGTCGCACGCCGGCCAGCCGTCCTTCCCGGGCGGCGCGCTGGACCCGGAGGACGGTGACCCGGACGGCCCCGGCCCGGTCGCGGCGGCGCTGCGCGAGGCCTGGGAGGAGACCGGCCTGGACCCGGCGGGGGTGCAGGTCTTCGCCGAGCTGCCCCGGCTGTACATCCCGGTGAGCAGCTTCGTGGTGACCCCGGTGCTGGGCTGGTGGCGCGAGGAGTCGCCGGTGCGCCCGGTGGACCAGGGCGAGACCGGCGCGGTGTTCCGGGTGACGATCGCCGACCTGGCGGACCCGGCGAACCGGGTCCGGCTGCGGCACCCGTCCGGGCACGTCGGGCCGGCCTTCGCGGTCGCCGGGCGGCTGGTCTGGGGGTTCACCGCCGGGGTGATCGACCGGGTGCTGCACCACAGCGGACTGGAGCTGCCCTGGGACCCGTCCCGGGTCGTCGACCTCTCGGACGACGCGCTGGCGCTCGTCCAGGGCGACCTCGAACACTCCCGGGCCCTGCCGGGTGGCGACCCCGACGGCTCGTGACGGGCCGTCGGCGCGGCACGGTCGCGAAGCGTGGGAGGGTGTCGGAGTGAACGTCCTGGATGTGCTGCTGGTCCTCGCCGCCGTCGGATTCGCCATTTCGGGCTACCGGCAGGGCTTCGTGGTGGGCGTCCTGTCGCTCGTCGGCTTCCTCGGCGGCGGCCTGCTGGCCGTCCAGCTGCTGCCTCTGCTGCTCGACCACCTCAGCCCCGGCACCACGGCCTCGGTGGTGGCGGTCGTGGTGGTGATCGTCTGTGCCGCGGTCGGCCAGGCGGTCACCGCGCACTACGGCTGGAAGCTGCGCGGGCACATCGACCGCCGCCCGGCCCGGGTGCTGGACGCGTCCGGCGGCGCGGTGGTCAACGTGATCTCGATGCTGCTGGTGGCCTGGCTGATCGGCTCCGCGCTGGCCGGGACGTCGCTGCCGACGGTCTCCAAGCAGGTCCGTTCCTCGGCGATCCTCGGCGGCGTCCAGAACGCGCTGCCCGGCGACGCGCCGAACTGGTTCTCCGACTTCTCCAAGGTGCTGGCCCGCAACGGCTTCCCGCAGGTCTTCAACCCCTTCGAGCACGAGCCGATCACCCAGGTCGACAGCCCCGACCCGGCACTGGCCAACAGCCCGGCGGTGACCAAGGCGCGGCAGAGCCTGGTCAAGGTGGTCGGCACCGCGACCTCCTGCGGCAAGACCCTGGAGGGCAGCGGCTTCGTCTTCGCCCCGCACCGGGTGATGACCAACGCCCACGTGGTCGGCGGCGTCGACGAGCCGACCGTGCAGATCGGCGGGGTCGGCCAGCTGTACGACGCCACGGTGGTCCGCTACGACTGGCAGCGCGACATCGCCGTCCTGGACGTGCCCAAGCTGACCGCGCCCGCGCTGACCTTCGCGGGCGAGGCGAAGACCAACGACAGCGCGATCGTCGCCGGCTTCCCCGAGAACGGCGCCTTCAACGTCCAGCCCGCCCGCATCCGCGGCCGGATCCAGGCCAACGGCCCGGACATCTACCATCGCGGCCAGGTGGTGCGCGATGTCTACTCGGTGCGCTCGCTGGTCCGCCAGGGCAACAGTGGCGGCCCGCTGCTCACTCCCGACGGCCAGGTGTACGGCGTGGTGTTCGCCAAGTCCCTGGACAGCGCCGACACCGGGTACGTGCTCACCTCGGCCGAGGTGCGCGATGACGTGACGGCGGGCAGCGCCGCGACCGCCAGGGTGGACACCCAGGGCTGCGCGCTCTGACGCCACGGGGGCCCGCCGACACGTGATCCGTCGTATCGTCAGCCCGCCCTGATAGCCTCGGCCGCGCTCACCCGTTCGGCTCAACCGGGGTGCCGTCCCGGAGTGAGCCTACGGGAGGTCGTGGCAGTCCGATGATGGGTCATTCGCACGCGGTGAGCGGGGCGATGCTGTACGCGGCCTCCGCCCCGTTCCTGCCTCCGCTGCTGCTGCACACCACGCTGCAGCCGGCGGACATACTGATGGGCACGGTGCTGTGCGCGGGCGCGGCGCTGCTGCCGGACCTCGACCACCACGACGGTTCGATCGCCAACTTCCTCGGCCCGCTCTCCAAGGCGCTCTGCCGCTTCGTGGCCTGGGCCTCGGGCGGGCACCGGCACGCCACCCACTCGCTGCTGTTCGTCGCGCTGATGGGCGGCGGCACCTGGGCCGGCGTCACCTTCCTGGGCCGCTACTTCACCCTCACGGTGACGTTCTTCCTGCTGGCACTGGCGATCCGGGCGCTGCGGCTCTGTCCGCCGAGCAACGGCCCGGAGGCGTGGATCACCGTCATCGGCCTGGCTTCGCTCGGCACCTTCGGGATGAACACCTGGATGCCCAACTCGCCCGGCTGGCTGCCGTACGCGGTCGGACTGGGCACGCTGGCGCACCTGCTCGGCGACTGCCTGACCAAGAAGGGCGCGCCGCTGCTGTGGCCGCACAAGGAGCGCTACGAGATCGTGCTGATCAAGCGCAGCGGCAACAACGTCGAGACCAAGGTGCTGGTGCCGATCATGTCGGTGGCGACCTTCGTCCTGCTCTGGTTCACGGCGCTGTCACCGCAGATCGTGAACTGACCGGCCGTCGACCGGCCTGCTGACGCGGCGCGAGGCCTCAGGTCTCGCGCCGCAGTCGTGCGCCCACCCACCGGGCGCGCCGGCCGAGGATGCGCGGGATACCCATCTGCCGCTGCGCCCCGCGCTGGCGGCGGTCGAGGCCGTCGAAGCCGAGGTCCTCCGACCAGTCCGGGCGGTGGGCGGAGCGCTGGGGGCTGTTGTGGCGTCGGCCGCGCGGGGCGTCGCCGCTATCGGGCATCCAGGTCATACCGGAATGGATGCCCCTGGGCCGGTGGGAGTAACCGTCCGGGTTCGCCGAAACTCGCCCATGCACATGTCATATGAGCGCAACATCAAGGGAGTTGGGACCTTCGACCGGCCCCGGGCGGCCCGCCGGCCGTCACTCCTTGTGGCGACCGACCCAGTCCAGCAGCTCCGCGGTGAACTCCTCCGGCGCCTCCTCGTGCGGGAAGTGCCCGACCCCCGGCAGCAGCCGCCAGCGGTACGGCGCCGCCACGTACTCGCCGCCGCCCAGCGCGGTGTGCGACAGCAGCACCGGGTCCGAGGCGCCCTGGACCTGCAGGGTCGGCGCGGTGATCGGCTTCTTCATCCGCCGGGCGAACTGGATGCCGTCCGGGCGTGCCATCGAGCGCAGCAGCCAGCGGAACGGCTCGATCGAGCAGTGCGCGGTGCTGGGGATCCGGATCGCCTGCCGGTACGCGTGCACGGCGGCCTCGTCCAGCTTGTTCGGCCCGGTCCACTCGTCCAGGTAGCGGCCCACCAGCGCGGCGTCGTCCGCGACCAGCCGGCGTTCCGGTATCCACGGCCGCTGGAAGCCCAGCACGTGGTCGAAGGCGGCCATCTGCTTGCGGTCCGTCAGCAGGGCCCGGCGGAGGTCCCGGGGGTGCGCCGCGGAGACCACGGTGAGGCTCTGGATCACCGACGGGCGCATCACCGCCGCCACCCAGGCCAGGGTGCCGCCGGAGGCGTGCCCGACCAGGTGCGCCCGGCGCTCGCCGAGCGAGCGGATCACGCCGGTGATGTCCAGGGCCAGGTTGCCCGGGTCGTAGCCGCGCGGGGTGCGGTCGCTGCCGCCGATGCCCCGCAGGTCGAGCGCCACCGCGCGGTAGCCGGCCGCGGCGAGCACGGTCAGCTGGTGGCGCCAGGCCCACCAGTACTCGGGCCAGCCGTGCACCAGCAGCACCAGCGGACCGGAGCCCAGCTCGGTGATGTGGAAGCGGGCGCCGTTGGCCGCCAGGTCGCGGTGCGTCCAGGGGCCGGACTGCCGGATGCTCCAGGCCTCGCCGACGGCACCGTCGGCACCGTCGTCGGACCGTCCGGGGACGGGGGCACCCGCGGTGGACTCCGGGCCGGAGTCCGGGCCGGAGTCTGGGCCGGAAGCGGCGGACGGCTGCGCGGTAGCGGGCTTGTGGTCGAGCGGCATACCGAGAGCGTGTCACATCCGTGCGACGGACATGTGCCCGGCACTCGCCGTCGGCGGGTCCGGGCACGTCGGTCGCGGGTCCGGTTACGGGATGCGGCCCAGGCCCCGGTCGATCTCCTCCTGGGTGGCCGGACGCGGCCGGGCGTTCTTCAGCACCTCGGCGGTCTTCTGGACGCCCTCGATGGTGCGCTCCGGCTTGTGGATCTTCTTGAAGAAGCGCCTCGCCAACAGGAAGAGCACCCCGGCGAGCACCCAGTAGGCGGCCGCCACGATGAGGAAGGACCAGCCGAGCGACAGGCCCAGCGCGTGGATGCCGAAGGCGAACGCGGCGCTCAGCATCGGCACGGAGAACAGGATCACCACGAGGGCGATACCGACCGAGACACCGCCGGAGACACCGCGCTTGACGTCCGCCTTGATCTCGGACTTGGCGAGCGCGATCTCGTCGTGCACGAGTGCGCTCAGATCGGCGGTGGCCGCCGCGAACAGCTGCCCCACCGAACGCTCGCCCTCGTAGGGCGCCCGGCCGTTGCTGGACGGGTCTGCGGCTCCTGCGGGCATCAGCGGTTCTCCTCTGCGGCTGCTGCGGCGTGACGCCGTCGCGGGGTGCGGTCTCCGGGGCCGGTGGGGGTTCCGGAGGCGTCACTGGTGTGTCGACAGCTCAGAATCATGCCCCTACCGGTCAGTCGGACACCACTCCGGGGCCCCGCCGGAGGGACGTGTCCCGGCTTCGGAAGGTCGTTGGGAGGCCCGGGGGAACCGCTGGGGAACGCCCTGTGGGAGCCCTGAGGGAGGCCTGCGGGATCCCGGTGGGAGGCCTGTGACGGCCTCCCAGGGGGCTCAGCGGTCGGCCGCGGGCCCCTCACCGGGCAGCCGCCGGGCAGCCTCGGTGACCGCCGCCGCGTCGGCGTTCCGGGCCCGCCAGGCCGGGTCGTCCTGCTGGTAGACGTCCGGGACGCCGTCGCCGTCCTCGTCCCGGTCCTCCTCCTCGCACAGCGCGCGGTAGTGCCGGTTGCGCAGCTTCAGCAGCACGGTGGCGACCACCGCGCAGAGCAGCGAACCGACCAGGACGGCCGTCTTGGAGCGGTCGGCGAGCGCCAGGTCGTGCGGGAACGCCAGTTCGCTGATCAGCAGCGAGACGGTGAAGCCGATCCCGGCGAGCACCGCGACGGCGAACAGGTCGGCCCACTTGAGCTGGGGGTTCAGCTCGGCCCGGGTGAACCGGGCGGCCAGCCAGGTGCCGCCGAATATGCCCACCGTCTTGCCGACCAGCAGCCCGATCACGATGCCGAGCGGGGTGGCCTGGGTGAACACCTCGCGCAATGCCGGGCCGGAGATCGTCACCCCGGCCGCGAACAGCGCGAACAGCGGGACGGCCAGCCCGGCGGAGAGCGGGCGGACCAGGTGCTCGATGTGCTCGCCGGGGGAGTGCTTCTCGTCGCCCTCCCGGTGGCAGCGCAGCATCAGGCCCATCGCGACGCCCGCCACCGTGGCGTGGATGCCGCTCTCGTGCATCAGCGCCCAGACCACGAGGGCCAGCGGCACGAACAGGTACCAGCCCTTCACCCCGCGCCGGTGCAGGAACCAGAACAGCACCAGGCCGGCGAAGGCCAGGCCGAGCGCCCAGAACTTGATCCCGGAGCTGTAGAAGATCGCGATGATCAGGATCGCGATCAGGTCGTCGACCACGGCCAGGGTGAGCAGGAAGGCACGCAGCGCCGAGGGCAGGTGGCTGCCGACCACGGCCAGCACGCCGAGGGCGAAGGCGATGTCGGTGGCGGTCGGGATGGCCCAGCCGCCGGGGTGGCCGCCGCTGCCGGAGTTGATCAGGGCGAACAGGATCGCGGGCAGGGCGACGCCGCAGACCGCCGCGATCACCGGGAGCGCGGCCGCGGCCGGGCTGCGCAGCTCGCCCGCGACGAACTCGCGCTTGAGCTCGATGCCGGCCACGAAGAAGAAGATCGTCAGCAGGCCGTCCTTGGCCCAGTTGGCCAGGGTGAGGTCGAGGTGGAGCGGGGCGGACGGGCCGATCTTGTAGTCGAGCATGCTCTCGTACGCGTGCGGCCAGACGTTCGCCCAGATCAGCGCGACCACGGCGGCGGTCAGCAGCAGCATGCCGCCGACCGTCTCGGTGCGCAGGGCGTCGGTGATGAAGGTGCGCTCGGGCAGTGACAGCCGACCGAGGAACTGCCGGCGGCGGGTCGTCGGCTCGTGGACGGGCGGCTGGTCGGTCACGGGGACCTCCTGGGCTGGGAGCGGCAACGGTTGCACGGGTGGTGCAGTTGCCGACCAGACTTCCCGGCGCGCCCTGTGACGCCCGCGAATCCTGCTCAAGGATCTTGATGCGTCCTTAACAGTCTAGCGGGATGTTCGGGTGACGTCCGGATTGTCCTTATAAAGGACTTAAGCCCTGTGGGCCGATTCTGCACTCCCGGGGAGCAGCGGACCGGCACCCGAACGGCTCAGGCCGAGTGCAGTCGGGTGAACGGCTCCCTGAGGTCGGTGACAGGCGCCCGCCCGGTCCGGGCCGGTGCGAACCCCTCCCTGTCCGCTGTTCCGGCTGTACTGCTGGAGGCACGACCATGCCCGGTGGCGGCACCACCATGCCCCAACCGCCCCTCTTACCCGGTGAGCCCGCCGGCCCGAACGATCCGAACGGCGCTGAGCCGCGTTCGGACGTTCCCCCGAGGGCTTCTCCGGGAGGCGTCCCCGGTCGTCCCCGAGGTCCCTGATGCCTCTGATGTTCCCGACTCCCCGGCGTCCCGTCCGACCTCGACCGGCTGCTCCGCCCGCTGTTCCGCACCGCCGGCCCGGACGGCGGCGTCGCCGTCGTGGTGATCCGCGGTGATGAGCGGACGGTCGCCTGCCGCGGGCACTCCGACCACTCCGGACTCCACCCCGTCCGGGCGGACACCCGGTTCGAGGTCGGATCCGTGACCAAGACGCGCACCTGTCGCTGGACGCCGTGCCCCTGCCCGAGCGGGCCGACGCGCCGGCGCTGCGAACGGCGCTCGGCGAGGTCCGCCGGCCGCGGGTGGGGCGGCGCTGCGGCGGCACCCGGTTCTGCCTGGGCTGGACGCAGCGCCTGTCGGCCGGTCAGGTCGTCGGTGACGGTGACGGTGACGATAGCGATGGTGACGTGGCCGGCCTGGCGGATGCGCCGGCGAGGGAGGGGGCCGAGGAACTGGTGTTCCACGCCGGGTCGACCCGGGGGTTCAGCGCCTTCGTCGGGTGCAGTCCACGGGCCCAGGTCGGGCTGGCGGTGCTGACCGGGGCACGCTCGGGGGTGCGGATCGCGCGCGGCCGGGGCTTCGTCCAGAGCGCGTACGAGACTCTGCGCACCCTGGCCGCGCAGCGTGCGGCGGCGACGGGCGCGACGGGCGCGAGGGCGGCGACGGCCGCCGGGGCGTGACCCCTTCGCGGACGCGACGACGGGGCCCCGGGCGGTGATCACCGCCCGGGGCCCCGGTCACTGCTCGGGCCCGCTCGACCGTCGGCGCCCTCGTACTCCGGGGCGCCGCCCGGTCATCGGACTGTCCGGTCCTTGAACCGTCCGGCCGCTCGGCCGTCAGGGTGTCAGGCCGTCAGGGCCACACTCAGCCGTTGCTGCTGCTCGGCGGCAGCTGGGCCTGGATCTGGCTCATCACCGTGCTGTCGGCGAGGGTGGTGGTGTCACCGATCTCGCGGCCCTCGGCGATGTCGCGCAGCAGGCGGCGCATGATCTTGCCGGAGCGGGTCTTCGGCAGCTCGCCGACCACCTTGATCTGCTTCGGCTTGGCGATCGGGCCGAGCGTGCGGCCGACGTGCGCCCGCAGCTCCTCGACCAGCTCGGGGCTCTCGGTGACGCCGCCGCGCAGGATCACGAAGGCGACGATGGCCTGGCCGGTGGTCGTGTCGGCGGCGCCGACGACGGCGGACTCGGCCACCGACGGGTGGCCGACCAGGGCCGACTCGACCTCGGTGGTGGAGATGTTGTGGCCCGAGACCAGCATGACGTCGTCGACCCGGCCGAGCAGCCAGATGTCGCCGTCCTCGTCCTTCTTGGCACCGTCACCGGCGAAGTAGCGGCCCTCGAAGCGCGACCAGTAGGTGTCGATGTAGCGCTGGTCGTCGCCCCAGATGGTGCGGAGCATGGACGGCCACGGCTCGGTGAGCACCAGGTAGCCGCCGGAGCCGTTCGGGACCTCGTTGGCGTCGTCGTCCACCACGGTGGCCGCGATGCCCGGCAGGGCGCGCTGGGCCGATCCCGGCTTGGTCTCGGTGACGCCCGGCAGCGGGCTGATCATCATGGCGCCGGTCTCGGTCTGCCACCAGGTGTCCACGATCGGGCAGGTGCCGCCGCCGATGTGCTCGCGGTACCAGATCCACGCCTCGGGGTTGATCGGCTCGCCGACGCTGCCCAGCACCCGCAGCGAGGACAGGTCGAACTTCGCGGGGATGTCGTCGCCCCACTTCATGAAGGTGCGGATCGCGGTCGGCGCGGTGTAGAGGATCGTCACGCCGTACTTCTGGACGATCTCCCAGAACCGGCCCTGGTGCGGGGTGTCCGGGGTGCCCTCGTAGATGACCTGGGTGGCGCCGTTGGAGAGCGGGCCGTAGACGATGTACGAGTGGCCGGTGACCCAGCCGATGTCGGCGGTGCACCAGTAGACGTCGGTCTCCGGCTTGAGGTCGAAGACCGCGTGGTGGGTGTAGCTGGCCTGGGTGAGGTAGCCGCCCGAGGTGTGCAGGATGCCCTTGGGCTTACCGGTGGTGCCCGAGGTGTAGAGGATGAACAGCGGGTGCTCGGCGTCGTGCGCCTCGGGGGCGTGCTCGGTGGACTGACGCGCGGTGATCTCGTGCCACCAGACGTCGCGGCCCTCGGTCCAGGCGATCTCCTGCTCGGTGCGGCGGATCACCAGGACGTGCTCGACGCCGTCGACCTTGGTGAGCGCCTCGTCGATGGCGGGCTTGAGCGCGGAGGGCTTGCCGCGGCGGTAGCCGCCGTCGGCGGTGATGACGAGCTTGGCCTGGGCGTCCTGGATGCGGGAGGCGACGGCGTCGGCGGAGAAACCGCCGAAGACCACCGAGTGGGTGGCGCCGATCCGGGCACAGGCGAGCATCGCGACGACCGCCTCGGCGATCATCGGCAGGTAGACCGCGACCCGGTCGCCCTTGCGGACGCCGAGCTCCAGCAGCGCGTTGGCGGCCTGCGAGACCTCGTCCTTGAGCTGGGCGTAGGTGATCGAGCGGCTGTCGCCGGGCTCGCCCTCGAAGTGGATGGCGACCCGGTCGCCGAGCCCGTTCTCGACGTGGCGGTCGACGCAGTTGTAGGCCACGTTGAGCTTGCCGTCGGCGAACCACTTGGCGAAGGGCGGGTTGGACCAGTCGAGCGTCTCGGTCGGCTCGACGGCCCAGCTGAGGCGGCGGGCCTGCTCGGCCCAGAAGCCCAGGCGGTCCTCAGAGGCCTGCGCGTAGGCGGCCGCGGTGACGTTGGCGGCTGCGGCGAGCTCTGCCGGCGGGGCGAAACGCCGCTCTTCCCTGAGCAGGTTGGCCAGGCTCTCGTTGCTCAACGCGCACTCCTCATCGAGTTCATGATCCGGGGCGATCCCGTGCGTGGGGATTGTCCCGTGTGTCCCAGTGCACAAGCTCACCAGGCGAATAGGGCACTTGACAAGAGGCTCCTTGGAATTGGTGTAGACCTATGACAGATCGTCGAACGACCGGCCGCGCGGTCCTCCGCTCGGGGCGGCAGACCGCGCGGCGGCCGGTGGGCCCGTGCCCCGGCCCGCCCGGCGGAGACACGGACCCGGCTCTCAGGCGGCCAGCTGGGGGCCCTCGTCGCTGCCGTCGACCGGAACCAGGCCGTCGATTCTCACCCGTTCGGCCGAATCCGTTGTCAGTCGGGCCTCGACCGGGCTGAACGTTCCGGCGGCGCGGTCGAGAACGTAGGCCTGGGCGGTGGCGAAGTCGAAGTACATCCCGACCAGTCGCAGAGCGCCCCCCTCTACCCGGCGCTCCACCGCCGGATTCGCCATCAGCTGGTCCAGCTGCTGCACCACGTTGGTGAGGCAGAGCTGCTCCGCGAGGTCCACCACCGGCCGGTCGGCGAACTCGGCCGGGGCCCGTCGGAGCCGGTCCAGCGAGCCACGGCCGTTGCGTAGCCAGCGGGTCAGCGGGGTGGGCGGCCCGGGGCGTTCGTGCACGCCGTCCAGCAGGGCCTTCATCGCACCGCAGCCGGAGTGGCCGCAGACCGTGATCGAGCGCACCTCCAGCGCCTCGACCGCGTACTGCACCGCGGCGGCCACCGAGTCGTCGGCCGCGCCGGGCTCGAACGGGGCCGGCACCAGGTTGCCCACGTTCCGGACGGTGAACAGGTCGCCCGGGCCGCTGTTGGTGATCATGCTGGTCACCATCCGGGAGTCCGCGCAGGTCAGGAAGAGCTGGGAGGGCGTCTGCCCCTCCCGGGCCAGCCGGGCGAGTTCGGGCCTGATCAGTGGGGCCGTGTGCTGCTGGAACACCCGGACGCCGTCCAGCAGCCGGCCGTGCGGGTCCTCCTGCTGCTCGATGCAGTGGTGCCCGACCCAGGGTGTCCAGGCCCGGCAGCGGTGCGGGCCCGGTGAACTGCCCGTCCGGACGGTGCCGTCGGGGTCGAGCACCTCGTCGCCCTGGCGCCGCGTCACCATCGTGACCCGACCGCCCGCCGCCTGGCGCCCCGTCCGCCAGTCGTGCAGCGTCTCGTACGCGGCGTGGTCCAGGAAGGAGCCGTCGTGCACCACGGTGACCTCGGCGGCCGCGGGGATCCCGGCCAGCGCCCGGCTCAGCCGGGGGACGGCGGTGAAGGTGAGCGGCCCGTGGGTCTGGACGGTGACCGAGCCGTCGGGGCCGGTCTCGACGTCCACATGGGCACGGGTCAGCCGGTACAGCGCGAGCAGCACGGCGGTCGCCGCACCGAGGCCGACGCCCCAGAGGACGCCGAAGGTCACCACGGTGAGCAGGGTGATCAGGTAGACCGGGAACTCGCGGTGCCGGTGCACGTTGCGGATGTGCGCGAAGCTCACCATCTGCAGCCCGACCACCAGCACCAGGGCGGCCAGGGCGGCCAGCGGGATCCGGCGCAGCCCGCCGGTCAGCGCCAGTGCGGCGGCGAGCACCCAGACGCCGTGCAGCACCGAGGCCCACCTGGTCTGCCCGCCGGCCCGCACGTTGGCGGTGCTGCGGACGGCGCCGCCGGCGATCGGCAGTCCGCCGACCAGCCCGCTGACCAGGTTGGAGAGGCCCTGCCCGCGCAGCTCGCGGTCGAGGTCGCCGGTGCGCTGGGACATCCGGTCGACGGCCACGGCGGACAGCAGCGATTCCACACTTGCGACGGCGGTGACGGTGAGGACGGCGGCGAGCACCCCGGCGAGCGAACCGTGCGGCAGGGCGGGCACGAGCGACTGCGGTTGCCAGGCGGGCAGTTCGATGTGGGCGACCCGCAGATCCAGGACGAGGGCGAGCGTGGTGGCGACGGCCACGGCGGCCAGCGGGCCGGGGATCTTGGCCAGGCGGGCGCCGAACTCCCCTGCACGGCATGGGAGTCGGCCGAGCCGGGGCCAGCCCAGCAGTACCGCCACGGTCACCGAGCCGGCCAGCAGCGCGGGTGGGTGCGGGCCGGCCAACTGCCCCGGCAGTGCGAGGAGGTTGGCGAGCGCCGAGCTCTGCGGCGAGCCGCCGAGGACGACGTGCAGCTGCGCGATGGCGATGGTGAGCCCGACCCCGGCCAGCATGCCGTGCACGATCGCGGGCGAGACCGCGAGCGCCGTCCGGGCCACCCGGCGTGCGCCGAGCAGGAGTTGGAGCACTCCGGCGGCGACGGTGACGGCACAGGTGGCCCGCCAGCCGTACTGGGCGATCAGCCCGGCGGTGATCACGGTCAGTGCGGCGGAGGGGCCGCTGACCATCAGCGGGGTGCCGCCGAACAGCCCGACCACGATGCCGCCCACGGCCGCCGCGGCCAGTCCTGCGGTGAGCGGGGCGCCGGTGGCGAGCGCGATGCCGAGGGAGAACGGCACGGCGATCAGGAAGACCACCAGGGAGGCGGAGAGGTCGTGTGCCCAGCGGGCGCGGGCACCGGGGCCCGGTGGCGCGTGGTCGGTGGTGTCGGAGGCGATGGGTGCGCTGGAGATGTCGAGGGTCATGGTCTTCCCGTCTGTCCGGGGGAACGAACGCAGTCAGGTCCGGTGGTGAGTCCGGGGTGGGGCTCGGGGGCGGATCGGCTGTCGTGGGTCGCGACGGTGTGGCGGGATGGTGTGGGCACGGCGGGGAATGCGGGTGTCACCGGCCGGCGTTGACCATCAGGGCCCGCCAGGGTCCGGGGCGAGATGCGGGATATCTCGCCGTGGACCGTCGGGACGGGCTGTCAAGACTCGGTAAACCGAGAGTAATGAAAGCTTTGCACAGCGTCGCTCTCGGAGGGAAGTGGAATTCCGCTGGTTCACCCCATTGGGTGGTGTTCGAACCGACGGGAATCTGCTGGTGGGCGGCTCGGGCCGGCCCGGGAAGCGGTCGGCGGCGGCCGGGGGGCGGTACGGCGAACGGGCCGCGGCCCTCCCCGGGGTGAGGGGGAGGCCGCGGCCCGTCCGGTCGGTGGCGGTGCCGTGTGCGATGGCGTGCGCGAGGGCGTCAGGCGGTGGCTCCCGCGGGGGCGGCCGGTGCGGCGTCGGCCGCGAACTCGCCCGGGAACCCACCCAGCACGAAGTCCTCATCCACCTGGGTCGAGAGGTCGACGCCCGCCTTGGCATTGGCCCAACTCTCCGCGTTGCGCTGGTGGAAGAGCACGGCCTGCTCCGTGTAGCGGCGCGCGTCGCGCAGCCCGTACGCCGCCTCGGCCTCGGCCCGCAGCTCCTCCAGCACGGCCCGGTTGGCCGGCTCCAGCGACTTCAGCGGCGGCTCGGCGCCCTGCTCCAGGCGGCGCACCCAGTCCGACTGCCCGAAGGTGGTGAGCAGGTCCTCGCCGACCTCGCGGCGCAGGAACGCCAGGTCGTCCGGGCCCTGCACCTTGTTGCCGACGACCCGCAGCTGGACGCCGAAGTCCCGGGCGTAGTCCTTGTACTGGCGGTAGACCGAGACGCCCTTGCGGGTCGGCTCGGCGACCAGGAAGGTCAGGTCGAAGCGGGTGAACAGCCCGGAGGCGAAGGAGTCCGAGCCGGCCGTCATGTCGGTGACCAGGTACTCGTCCGGGCCGTCCAGCAGGTGGTTGAGCAGCAGCTCCACCGCGCCGACCTTGGAGTGGTAGCAGGCCACCCCGAGGTCCTCCTCGGTGAACGCGCCGGTCGCCAGCAGTCGGACGGAGCCCTCGTCCAGGGCGATCGGGCGGGCACAGGCCGTGTAGACCGGGTTCTCCTCGACGATCCGCAGCAGGCGCGAACCACGGCCGGGCGGCGTGGTCTTGATCATCTCTTCGGCTGAGCGGATCAGCGGGTTGCTGCCGCGAAGGTAGTCCTTGATCTCCGGAAGGTACGCGCCGAGCGAGGGCAGTTCGGCGGCCTGGGTGTCCGTCAGTCCGAGGGCGGGGCCCAGGTGCTGGTTGATGTCGGCGTCGACGGCGATGACCGGGCGGCCGATGGCGGCCAGGTGGCGGATGAACAGTGCGGACAGCGTGGTCTTCCCGCTGCCGCCCTTGCCGACGAAGGCGATCTTCATCTGGGGCTCCGGCTCTCGCTCTGGGCCCTGGGGGTGGGCCGCGTGCTCAGGAGTGCGCGTGGGGGCACCCCTAATTGGAAATCGTTATCGTCTCCGATAGTGGACATGCTAGCCGGGGTTTGGGGTCCATCGGGGGAGGGGAGTGAGGATTGCCTCTAACGGGTGATGCGGGGTTGCTGTTCCAGGAGGGGCCGCCCGTTCATTACTCTCGGGTAGGTGAGCACTGGAACAGATCCCCTCGCCCCGTTGGCACAGCTCCCCGGGGTGCCCGACGCCGTGGCCGAGGTGCGCAAGGCCGTCGACCGGCTCTACGGCCACCGGGTGATGCGCCGCCGCGCGGCCGAGGTCACCTCCGAGTCCGCGCTGCGCGGCGCCCGTGCGTCGGCGGCCGTGGCCGGGGCCGACTGGCCGCTGGAGGAGGTCCGGCGCCGGACCGACTTCAGTGCGGACGCCGAGGCCCGTACGGTCGGCGCCGCCCTGCGGATCGCCGCCGAGGCGGGTCAGCTGCTCAGCGTCTGGCGGCACTCGCCGCTGCAGGTGCTGGCGCGGCTGCACCTGCTCGCGGTCGGCGACGCCGACCCGGCGGCCGGTCGGCCGCGCCGGGCCGGGGAGGGCGCCGAGGAACTGTTCCCGCTGGAGCTCGAGCCGGTGGAGAGCGTCCAGGTGGAAGCCGTGGACGGGCCGCTGCCCGTGCTGCCGCCCGCGCCCGACGCGGAGGAGGTCGCGGCCCGGCTGGACCAGCTCTCCCGGCTGCTGGTGGCCCGCGCGGAGGGCCAGGGCGTGGGCACGTCGGCCCTGGTGGTCGCCTCGGTGGTGCACGGCGAACTGCTCGCCCTGCGGCCGTTCGGCACCCACAACGGGCTGATCGCGCGCGCCGCCCAGCGGATCGTGCTGATCGCCGAGGGCCTCGACCCGAAGTCGATCTGCCCCGCCGAGGTCGGCCTGGCCGAGCTGGGCACCGGCACTTACCGGCGCGCCCTGGCGGGCTACCTGGCGGGCACGCCCGAGGGGATGGCCGCCTGGATCGCCCACTGCGGACGGGCGCTGCGGCTCGGGGTGCGGGAGAGCACGGCGGTCTGCGAGGCGATGCAGCGCGGGATGGCCTGAGCCCGAAGGGGCCGGTCCGCGGGCGTCGTGAGCGCCGCGGACACGAAGATGCGGCGGCACCTGATCCTGCTGGGTGCCGCCGCTGGTGCAGATACCGGGTGACCAAGCATGCACCGGAAGTGCCGATCAGACGGGGATCCTGCCCGTTCGTCTGGTCCGGCGGCCCGACAGCGGGTCGGCTGCATGTGGGTGCTCGGTTATCTGTACGTGCGGTCCGTGGGCCTGAACTGCGTTGTCGGTTTGACCTCTTCGGTCCTGACCGGGTCTCGCGGGCCGTGCTTCCTTTGTATCGCGTTTCGACCGAAAGGGGAACCCGAAACGAGAAGTCTGTGTCGATTGCCCGTTTTGGCCAGCTTTTGTGCTAGATCGCGGCCTTCTGCTGGACCCCTCAGACGGTGGGGCGGCGGCGCCTCGCCAGGTACCAGATGACCCCGGCGGTCACGGCGGCCGTCCCGACCGCCACGGCGGTCAGCACCGATCCGCTCGGCGCGGAGAACTCGGGCAGCCGACGTCGCAGTTGCACCGGCCGGTCGAAGACCAGCACCGGCCACTCCCGGGCCTGCGCCTCCTTGCGCAGCGCGCGGTCGGGGTTGACGGCCGAGGGGTGGCCGACCGCCTCCAGCAGTGGCAGGTCGGTCGAGGAGTCGCTGTAGGCGTAGGACTGGGCCAGGTCGTAGCCCTCCCGTCCGGCCAACTCCCGGATGGCCTCGGCCTTGTTCTCGGCGTAGGCGTAGTACTCGATCTCGCCCGTGTAGCAGCCGTCCTCGACCTTCAGCCGGGTGGCGATCACGTGGTCCGCGCCGAGCAGTTCGCCGATCGGCTCGACCACCTCGGAGCCGGAACTGCTGACGATCACCACGTCCCGGCCGGCCGCGTGGTGCTGTTCGATGAGCGAGGCGGCCTCGTCGTAGATGATCGGGTCGATCAGGTTGTGCAGCGTCTCGGCGACGATCTCGCGGACCTGCTGGACGTTCCAGCCCCGGGTGAGCGCGGAGAGGTACTCGCGCATCTTCTCCATCTGGTCGTGGTCCGCACCGCCGACCAGGAAGACGAACTGGGCGTACGCGCTGCGCAGTACGGCCCGACGGTTGATCAGGCCGCCCTGGTAGAACGGGCGGCTGAAGGCCAGCGCGCTCGACTTGGCGATGATGGTCTTGTCGAGATCGAAGAAGGCGGCCGTCCGCAGTCCGTTCGGCCGGGGGCGGGCGGGTGCGCCCGGCCCCTCGGTCCCGGTGGGGTCGCCCTGGGACTCGTCGCCGTGGTCGTCGGCGTTCTCGGTGGTGTCCACGGGAACCGAGGATAGAGGGAGCCACAAAACACCCCGCCATTCGGTGTACTCATGGGCGTGCGGGTTTGTGTTTCTGGCCGCTCGGGTACACCATGGAAGTCACGGATCGTTCGCGACCGTGCTAACCCGGTCCGGCTCCTCCCCCCCGAGTCGGGCTGTGGATAGACGACCCCCGCTCTCCCCCCCGGCGGGGGTCGTCGCACGTCCGGGGCCATTTTCAGGGCTTGAAGGCCCTTCGCGACGGCTCCGTGGGGGCTTCTCCGACGGTGTACAGGTGGTGTCGACGGCTCCGTCCGTCCACCACCTTTCGTCACTCTGCGTCGCCATTTGCTCAGGACGCGCACCAGGCGCGCGGCTGGTTCCGGTCGGCTCCGCGGGACGTGCCGGGGACCGGTGGGCGCGGCGGCCAGGGGATGCCGGGAAGACGGTCGGGCCGGGGAACGGCGGATGGCCGGTTCATCTCCGTGACCCCCTTTCGTCAATTCTTCGCCGAATAGCCCCCCGCCCGGGTGAACGTTTTCATCCACAGCCCACGGGTTATCCACAGGCAATCGGAACCCGGATGACGGAATCCGGATCTCCCCCCACCGTGATGGTCGGCGGCGGTCGCCGGGCAGGGCCTCATCCCCCTTCCTCTCCCAGAGGTCTGCCTGGCGGCCGTCCGCCGGATCCGTCCGACGCGCGCCGCGGTCGCCCCTGGTGGCCGGCGGCGCAGAGGGGAGCACACCATGTCGACACCGATCGCCGACCACGTCACCGCCGAGGGCCCCGCGGCCGCCGGGCCGCTCGTCGTCACCGAGGACGAGGGCTTGGCCGAACACCTGCTGCGGGTCTGCGCGGCGGCGGGCACCGAGCCGCGGCTGATCAGGGGCGCACCGCCGCCGCGCGAGCTGTGGGAGGCCGCCCCGCTGGTCCTGGTCGGGGACGACCAGGCGGAACACTGCGCCGGGCTGGGCAGGCGCGGCGGGGTGCTGCTGCTCGGGCTGGACCTCGACGATCCCGGGGTCTGGGTCAGAGCCGTCCAACTCGGCGCGGAGCACGTGCTGTTCCTGCCCGACGCCGAGGCCTGGCTGCTGGACCGGATCGCGGACGCGGCCGAGGGCGTCGGCTCCCCGGCGGTCACCGTGGCCGTGCTCGGCGGCCGGGGCGGGGCCGGAGCGTCCACCTTGGCCTGTGCCCTCGCGGTCACGGCCGCGCGGACGGGGCGGCGGACCATGCTCCTCGACGGTGATCCGCTGGGCGGAGGCCTGGACGTCCTGCTCGGCGGCGAGACCGCCCGCGGGCTGCGCTGGCCCGACCTGGCCGCTTCGCGCGGGCGGGTCAGCGGGGCCGAACTGGCCCGGGCGCTGCCGGCCCTCAAACGGCTCTCCGCGCTGTCCTGCCTGTCCTGGGACCGCGGCGACACCCTCACGGTGCCGCCGGAGGCCATGCGCAGCGTGCTGGCCGCCTCCCGGCGGCGCGGCGGGCTGGTGGTGGTCGACGTCCCGCGCCATCTGGACGCCGCCGCCGGGCAGGCGCTGGAGCAGTCCGACTTGGCGCTGCTGGTCGTCCCGGCCGAGTTGCGCGCGGTGGCGGCGGCCGACCGGGTCGCGTCGGCGGCCCGGATGCGGCTCGCGGACATCCGGGCCGTGGTGCGGCCGATGCGGTCCGGCGGGCTGCCGGCGCACCGGATCGCGCGCGGTCTGCGGCTGGAGCTGGCAGGGGAGTTGGAACCGGAACCGGGCCTGGCCGAGGACGTCGAGAAGGGCGTCCCACCCGGCATGCGGGACGGCGGCCCGCTCGCGCGCTTCTGCGCGACCTTCCTGAACGAGGTACTGCCGCCGGTGTCGGCGGTCGGAGGAGGTGTGTACTGATGGTCCGTCTTCGTAGGACAGGTCTTCGGGGCGTCGCCCCGGGCCCGGGCGGCGGTGCGCGGGAGCACCGACTGCTGCGGAGCGTGCCGCCGCCCGGCGGTCCGCCCCAGGCCGAGCACGGGCCCTGCCCGTACGGCCGGACGGCCCGCGAGGAGCGGGCGGCGGAGCTGGTGGACGCGGTACGGCTGCGGCTGGCCGAGTCCGGGGCCGCCCCGACGGC
>NZ_MECK01000063.1 GCF_014596465.1 Streptomyces sp. CBMA123
CGCAGCCGCTCGCCCTCCTCGGCGGCGGCGGCCTTGGCGGCGTCCGCCTCGGCCTGCCTGGTGGCCGCCTCGGCCCGGACGGCCTCGGCCTCGGCGCGGATCGCCTCGGACTCCTTGGTGGCCTGGGCGACCAGGCGGGCGATCTCGGCCCGGGCGGTCTGCGAACGCTGCTCGGTGGCGGCCTCGCCGTCGGCGACCTTGCGCTCGGCGGCGGCCTCGGCGTCGGCCTGGAGCTGCTCGGCGGCCTGCTCGGCCTGGGCGCGCAGCTCGGAGGCCTCCCGGCGGGTGCGCTCGGCCTCGCCGATCGCCTCGGCGCGCAGCCGCTCTATCTCGGTCTTCGCGGCGCCGAGCTGCTGCTCGGCGCGGGCCTGCTCGGCGGCGGCCTGCTCCTTGAGCCGGCCGATCTCGGCCTGCGCGGCGGCCAGCTGCTGCTCGGCGGCGGCATGGGCGGCGGCCAGTTCCAGCTGGGCCTGGCCGCGGGCGGCGTCCACGTCGGCGGCGGCCTGGGCACCGGCCTGCTGGGCGTGCTCGGAGGCGGCGCGCAGCAGTCGCTCGGCGTCGCTCTGGGCCTTCTGCAGGGCGGCCTCGGCGGCGGCGTGGGCCTCGCCGCGGGCGGCGTCCACGTCGGCGGCGGTCTGGGCGCGGGCGTGGTCGGACAGGGCGGCGGCCTCGGCGCGGGCCGCGGCGACCATCCGCTCGGACTCGGCGCGGGCGTCCTGCAGCAGGCGCTGGGCCTCCTGCTCGGAGCCGGCCCGGGTCTGCTCGGCCCAGCCGTTGACGTGCTGCTCGGCGGCGCGGCGCAGCTCGGCGAGCTCGTCCTCCAGCTGACGGCGGCGGGCGGCGAGCTCGGCCTCCAGCCGGGCGGTGCGCTCGGCGGCCTCGGCCATGATCCGCTGGGTGGCGGCCTGGGAGTCGCGCAGCTGGCGTTCGGCGTCGGCGCGCAGCTGCTGAGCCTGCATCTCGGCGGTGCGGAGCAGCTGCTCGGCCTGGCCGGAGACGGCGTCGAAGGCGCGCGGCTGGGCAAGCATGCGCCGGGACTCGTGCAGCTTGGCCCGGAGCACCTCCACCTGGTAGGCGAGGTCCTCGGCATGCTCGACTGCCTTGTCCCGCTCCTTCCGAGTCCGACCCATCTCGGCCTCGAACTGGGAGAGGTGATCGTCAACCTCGTAGCGGTCGTTGCCCCGCACTCCGCGGTCCCATCCATCTCCTGGTCGCGTCCTCGACCCGGCCGGTCCGTGGCCCCCGTGTTCCGGGTGCCGGTCCGACTGGTCCTTGCATCCGCAGCCACCGGACATCCCCAGACCAAGCCGGGGCCGTCCACTGCGGTCGTCGGAGTCCTGGTCGTGGGAGCGCGGGCGTGCCGCGTTCCCCCGTCCGGGTGGACTCCTGGGCGAACTCTTGCCTGTGGAGAATGGTGACAGATCCGTCTTGCGACTGTTCAGCCGTGCCCGCGTACTGGACTCCCCTGCGACGGGCCGACCACCGGAGGGCGGACAGGCCTGTCATCGGCCGTGCCCGTCGTCTCCGTCCCCCGGAGTCTTCGCGCACCTGGGCATTGTAGTGGGAGCGCACCACGGGGGAATGGCCACGTCGGGGTTTTCCGGCCGCGGGACCACGTTACTGACGGGTCGCTAGGGGTGACGGCCGCGCGTAGCGAGGCGAATTCAGGAGGTGCCCGGCTCCGTGAGGCGGCTGCCGAGCGCCAGCGGGGCGGGTGCGGCACGGTGGGCCGCCCGGGGGGCGGGCGGCACCGGGGCCGGTTTCAGTGTTCTTCGGGCCCGCCCGGCTGGGCCGAGGTGACCAGCTCGGTCAGCACGCCGCCGCAGTCCTTCGGGTGCAGGAAGGTGATCCGGGAGCCCATCGAGCCGATCCGGGGCTCGTCGTACAGGACCCGCACGCCCTTGCCGCGGATCGCCTCGGCGTCGCCGTCCACGTCGGCGGTGCCGAAGGCGATGTGGTGCACGCCCTCGCCGTTCTTCTCCAGCCACTTGGCGACGGTGGAGTCCGGGCGGGTGGGCTCCAGCAGCTGGAGGTACGAGGCGCCGCCGTCGTCCGTCCCGTTGATCCGGAGCATCGCCTCGCGGACGCCCTGCTCCTCGTTGACCTCGCTGTGGAACACCTCGAAGCCGTAGGTGGCGCGGTAGAACTCGACGGTCTTGTCGAGGTCCCGGCAGGCGATGCCGATGTGGTCGATTCGGGTCAGCATGGCGACCTCCAGGGCGGTGGACGGAAAGTGGCACCCAGTGCAGCGTACGGTCCGGAGCCGGCGCCAGTGCCGGAGGTGCGAGCCTGCTCACACCCCGGCTTTCACCCGGACGTTCACCCGGACCGTGTTGACACGGTGTTGACTGGATGGTGCCAGTGCGCTCGGTCACACCGTCGCTCCGGTGACGGGCGGAAAACGGGTCAGTACCCTGAGCGCATCCTCACCTGGCCACGACGTGCGAAGGGGCCCGTCCCATGACCAACACCACCTCTGTGATCGTTGCCGGTGCGCGGACCCCGATGGGTCGCCTGCTCGGCTCTCTCAAGGGCTTCTCCGGTGCCGACCTCGGCGGATTCGCGATCAAGGGCGCGCTGGAGCGGGCCGGCATCACGGGTGAGCAGGTCCAGTACGTGATCATGGGCCAGGTGCTGCAGGCCGGCGCCGGCCAGATCCCGGCCCGCCAGGCGGCCATCAAGGCCGGCATCCCGATGAACGTCCCGGCGCTGACCATCAACAAGGTCTGCCTCTCCGGCCTGGACGCCATCGCCCTGGCCGACCAGCTGATCCGGGCCGGCGAGTTCGACATCGTGGTGGCCGGCGGCCAGGAGTCCATGACCAACGCCCCGCACCTGCTGCCGAAGTCCCGCGAGGGCTACAAGTACGGCGCGGTCGAGGTGCTCGACGCGATGGCGTACGACGGCCTGACCGACGCCTACGAGAACATCCCGATGGGCGAGTCCACCGAGAAGCACAACACCCGCCTGGGCATCTCCCGCGAGGTGCAGGACGAGATCGCCGCCGCCTCCCACCAGCGGGCCGCCAAGGCGCAGGTCGACGGCGTCTTCGAGGCCGAGATCGTCCCGGTCGCCATCCCGCAGCGCAAGGGCGAGCCGGTGCTGTTCAGCCAGGACGAGGGCATCCGCGCCGACACCACCGTCGAGGGCCTGGCCAGGCTGCGCCCGGCCTTCACCAAGGACGGCACGATCACCGCCGGCACCTCCTCGCAGATCTCCGACGGCGCCGCCGCGGTCGTCGTGATGAGCAAGGCCAAGGCCGAGGAGCTGGGCCTGACCTGGATCGCCGAGATCGGCGCCCACGGCAACGTGGCCGGCCCGGACAACTCGCTGCAGTCGCAGCCGTCCAACGCGATCAAGCACGCGCTGGGCAAGGAGGGCCTGGAGGTCGCCGACCTCGACCTGATCGAGATCAACGAGGCCTTCGCGGCCGTCGCCCACCAGTCGATGAAGGACCTCGGGGTCTCCGCCGACATCGTCAACGTCAACGGCGGCGCGATCGCGCTCGGCCACCCGATCGGCATGTCCGGCGCCCGCGTGGTGCTGACCCTGGCGCTGGAGCTGCAGCGCCGCGGCGGCGGGGTCGGCGCGGCCGCGCTGTGCGGTGGCGGCGGCCAGGGCGACGCGCTGATCGTGCGCGTTCCCGGTGAGCAGGGCACCAAGGCCTGATCTGCTCTGAACCCTCGGGGCTGCGGACCGCCACAAGTGGTCCGCGGCCCCTTCGGCATCTGCCGACAACCGCCGGCATCTGTGCAAGGAGATCCTGATGATCGATGTCGCCACGCTGGTCGAGCAGGCGCGGGAGGGCCGGCCGCGGGCGGTCGCCCGGCTGATCACGCTGGTCGAGAACGCCGCCCCGCAGCTGCGGGAGGCGATGGCCGCGCTCGCGCCGTACACCGGGCAGGCGTACACGGTGGGCCTGACCGGCTCGCCCGGGGTCGGCAAGTCGACCTCCACCTCGGCGCTGGTCTCCGCCTACCGGCGGCTCGGCAAGCGGGTCGGGGTGCTCGCCGTCGACCCGTCCTCGCCGTTCTCCGGCGGGGCGCTGCTGGGCGACCGGGTCCGGATGCAGGACCACGCGACCGACCCCGAGGTGTTCATCCGCTCGATGGCCACCCGCGGGCACCTCGGCGGGCTGTCCTGGGCGGCCCCGCAGGCGCTGCGGGTGCTGGACGCGGCCGGCTGCGAGGTGATCCTGGTCGAGACCGTCGGCGTGGGCCAGTCCGAGGTCGAGGTCGCCGCCCAGGCCGACACCGCCGTGGTGCTGCTGGCCCCCGGGATGGGCGACGGCATCCAGGCCGCCAAGGCGGGCATCCTGGAGATCGGCGACGTCTTCGTGGTCAACAAGGCCGACCGGGACGGCGCCGACGCCACCGCCCGGGAGCTCAACCACATGCTGGGCCTCGGCGAGGCCCGCGAGCCGGGGGACTGGCGCCCGCCGATCGTCAAGACCGTCGCGGCGCGCGGCGAGGGCGTCGGCGAGGTGGTCGAGGCGCTGGAGAAGCACCGCGCCTGGCTGGAGGAGACCGGCGAACTGGCGGCCCGCCGCCGCCGCCGGGCCGCCCAGGAGATCGAGGCCATCGCCCTGGCCGAACTCCGCGCCCGGATCGGCGACCTCTCCGGCGACCGCCACCTGGCCGGCCTGGCCGAGCGGGTGGCCACCGGGGACCTGGACCCGTACGGCGCGGCCGACGAACTGGTGGCCGGCCTGACCCGCGGCTGAGCCCACCTCCGCCGTCACCGGCGGCGGGTACGGCGGAGGCATCTGGCTGCACGTCGACCATGGCGGGCCCACCCACGGCTGCATCGGACTGACCCCCGAGCGCATGCGCGAACCGCTCCTCGCCCTCGACCTCGCGCTGCACCCGATCGTGGTGATGGGCGACGCCCGCGCCCTGGCCGGCTGAGGGGCCGGGCACGTGCCGGCGCCGCTTCGGTCACACCGAAGCGGCGCTGCGCTGTGCGCTGTGCGCTGTGCGCTGTGCGCTGTGCGCTGTGCGCTAGGAGCGGCCGCGGAGGCCGCGGAGGTGGTCGGCGACGGGAGCCAGGGCCTCGTAGATGGCGTCGAGCTGCTCCGGGGTGAAGCGGTCGATGAAGTGGGCCCGGACGCTGCGCACGTGGTCGGGGGCGACCCGCTGCATGGTCTGCCAGCCCTGCTCGGTGAGGTGGGCGTAGAGGCCGCGGCGGTCGCCGGGGCACTCCTGGCGCAGCACCAGGCCGGCGTTCTCCATCCGGGTGATCTGGTGGGAGAGCCGGCTCTTGGACTGCAGGGTGGCGGTCGCGAGGTCGGTCATCCGCATCCGGTGGTCCGGCGCTTCGGAGAGCACGACCAGGATCTCGTAGTCGTTGATCGCCAGGTTGTGGGGTTGGAGTTCGCGGCTGAGCTGGTAGTCCAGCAGCTTGGCGACCTCCAGATGGGCGCGCCACATCCGCTGCTCCCTGGCGGTCAGCCAGGGAGTCTCCTCCTCGGGCCGCGGGTCAGGGTTGTCCGCAGTCTCGATCGTGTGCGTATCCATGGGGCCCAGCATACCCGATTTAGTTAAATATTGTACAAGTTTACAGGCCGAAACGCCGCCCGATTTCGCCCAGATTACCGAGACCCGGCGTGTTGGGCTGGCCGGCGCCGTGACCCGGCTGGGGCGGCACCCCGCCGGCCGGGACGCCCGCCTCGGCGTCCACCCGGCCGACCGACCGCTCCGCCATCAGCTTCTCGCTGGACTGCACCAGCACCTGCCCGGCACCGATGAACTCGAACTGGTGCTCCTCGCCGGAGGCGCCGCCGATGCCGGTCAGCCGCCGCAGGCCGCCGACCACCCCGTGCAGGTAGTCGTGGTCGTAGTGGTGGCACGGCGCCGGGCAGTCCGCCCAGCCCACCAGGGCCTGCGGGTCCACCCGGACCGGCGGCTCCACGAAGTGCACCGGCCCGTTGGAGGCGGCCACGAAACGGCCGGTGCCGATCAGGGTCAGGAAGCCCGGGATGATCGACTGCTTGAGCCGCAGCGTCGGGTCGAAGGCGAGCAGGTTGCCGGACCGGACGGTCAGGTTGCCGTCGTCCAGGTCGTAGGAGTTGAGGTCGAAGGCGCGGTCGGCCAGCAGCAGCCTGCCGCTGCCCTGGGCGACCACCCAGTCCGCCGCGTGCAGCGGCGAGTTGAAGTGCTGGCCGAGCACCCGGTCGACCATCCCGGCGCCGACGCCGCGGAAGGTGATGTCGCCGTAGTAGGCGACCATCTTGCCCTTCTGCAGGAAGTACGAGCCGTTCAGTTGGACGGCGAAGGCGTACGGGTTGACGTTGTCGTTGACCGGCAGGGTGTACGCGTCGTACACCACCGGGCCGGCGCCGCCGTGGGTGGTCGGCAGCGGGGCCTGGGTGCCGCCGAACTGCTCCTGCGCGTACGGCTGTTGGGCCTGCGGCGGTTGGCCGTACGGCTGGTGGGCCTGCGGCTGGTAGGCCGGCGGCGGGGGAGGAGGCGGCGGCTGGTCCGTGGAGCGGCCGTAGTGCGGCGGCACCGTGAAGCCCGGCTGGGTCGGCTGGTCGTGCGGCGACCGCCCCCCGTACGGCGGCTGCGGCGGGTGGGACATCAGAGCTTCTCCTCGCTCGCCTGGACGTACGCCGTGCCCTGCCCGGACAGCTCCAGCTGGAACGCCTCGCCCGAGCCGCGGCCGATCATCTCGCGCCAGCCGATCGCCGTGGACAGCTTGTTGCGCACCTCGCCGCGGTGCGCCACGTACGCCTGCGGGTCGACGTGCACCGACTGGCCGGGTGTGATGGGCAGTTCGAAGACGCCGCCGTGGGCCAGCACCGCGACCGAGCCGTGGCCCTCCAGCCGGGTGGTGAACAGGCCCTGTCCGCTGACCTGGCCGCGGACCATGCCCATCACCCCGCCCTGTGAGCCGAGGAACACGGTGGACTGGCGCAGGGTGCCCTCGAAGGCGAGCAGCCGGTCCGCCTCGACGAACAGGGTGTCGCCGGTCAGGTCGATCACGTGCACGTGGTGGCCGCCGTGGCCGAACATCACCCGGCCGTGGCCCTCGACCGTCATCAGCGGGGTGTCCTCGTTGGCGACCCGCCGGCCGATCATCGACATCACCCCGCCCTGGCCGCCGGTGATGTTCGGGGTGAAGCGGACGTCCCCGGTGTACCCGAGCATCGCCCCGCGCTGGCTGAACAGCCGCTGCCCGGGCACCACCTGGGCCTCGATCATCTTGCCGTTGATCCGGGTGAAGCCCATCAGACGTCACCCCCGATGGTGACCTTCTCCGAGGGCTGGACGTACACCAGGCCCTCTCCGGTGAACTCCACCTGGACGGCCTCGCCGCCGCCCTCGCCGATCACCGTGGTCCAGCCCGCGCCGGACTTCACGCTGCGGTGCAGGTCGCCGGTGTGCGCGATGTACGCACCCGGGTCGACCCGCAGCGGCATGTCCTTGCCGACCCGCAGGATGACGGCCGGCCCGTTGGAGGTCACGGCGGCCCAGCCGCGGCCCTCCACCTTGGTGGTGAAGAGGCCGTTGCCGGAGGAGACGCCGTTCAGCCCGGTGAAGCTGGTACCGGTGTGCAGGCCGGCCTCGGTGCAGAGCAGGTTGTCCGCCTCGACGTAGAGGGTCTCCCCGTCGAGGCGGACCAGGTTGATCTCGGTGGCCTTGTCGGCGAAGTAGCAGGTGCCCTGCCCCTTCACCTCCATGACGGTCATCCGCTCGCCGGTGAGTCTGCGGGCGACCATGCCCCGCAGTCCGTCCCCGCCGCCGGTCAGCTTCTTGAAGGTCATCTGGCCGGTGTAGGCGACCATCGAGCCGTGCCGGGCCTTGACGGCGTCCCCGCCCAACTCGACGGCGAGCACCCGCGATCCCTGGAGTCTGAACTGTGCCACGGCCGCAATCTAGCCGCCGCGGGGGCGGCCGGGCGAGGGGGCGGGAGTGAACCGGTACGGACCCGGGACATCCGTTCGGGTCAGGAGCGTGCGTGCGCCCCGTGGCCGTGGCCGGGCCGCGGGACGGTTCCGGCCGCCTCCTCGACCTCCAGCAGCGAGGCCGAGTGGCGCTCCGCCTCGAAGGCCGCCGCGCCGCCGCGCAGGCCGAACAGCCGCTTGGAGAGCATGATCCAGAGCACCGCGGCGATGTTCAGGGCCAGCGTGCAGATCTTCACCGCGCTGACGTGCTCGTGCAGCTCGTAGCCCTCCAGCGGGAGGAAGGCCGCGGTGGCGACCACGGTCAGGTACTCGGCCCAGCGCCGGCCCAGCCAGAGGCCGACCGCCTCGACGATCTCGATCAGCGCGTAGGCGATCATCGCGCCCGCGACGATCAGCAGGGTCTTCTTCTGGTAGCCGAAGGTCTTGCGGATAGTCTCGATGATCGGGGCGTGGTCGAGGTCCCAGTGGAAGTGGTCGGCGACCGGCTTGAAGACGGTGAGGTCCTCGTCGAAGATCCGCTGCACCGCCTCCTGGCTGTTGGAGAACTTCCAGACGCCCCAGGCCATCAGGATGATGATCACGCCGCGCAGCACCCGCTCGATGGCCAGGAACCGCAGGATGAAGAGGTCCCGCAGCGCCTTGCCGCGCGGCACCAGCGGGGCGTTCGCGGCCGGGCCGGAGCCGTGCGGGGCGCCGAGTGCGAAGTCGCCGCAGCGCAGGCAGCGCCAGGCGTCGCCGAGGGCGGTGGCGGCGTGCAGTCGGCCGGCCAGCTCGGGCTCGGTCGGCCGGTAGGTGATGTGGCCGCGCTTCGCGCAGGTCCTGCGGTCCCAGTCGCGCTTGAACATGTGGTGGCTACCCCCGTGTGTGATGCCGTCGGCGCCCGGTTCGGTGGGCGCGCGGGCAGCAGGATAGGGGGTACGGACGACGCCCCGCCGCATCCGGCCGGGTTCCGGCGTGTGGCTGTGACATCCGGCACGGTGGCCACCCCCGGCCCGGGACTCGGACATGTGCTCGGTGATAATGGCCCGAAGGCTTGTGAGTCGCTTCACAAGCGTGCCCACGCCTCCGACCCCGTATTGAGGTATCCAACGTGAACAGCAGCGCCGTCCACCGCCTGCGCCTGATCTCCGCCCCGGAGGGGATCTCCTTCATCCTGCTGCTGATCTGCTCGGTGCTGAAGCGGACCACGTCGTTCGACGCCGTGCCGGTGATGGGCATGGTCCACGGGATCCTGTTCATCCTGTACGTGGTCTTCTGGATCCAGGCCTGGCAGACGCAGAAGTGGGACGCCAAGCGCGGCGTCCTGCTGTTCGTGCTCTCGGTGCTGCCGTTCGGCGGCTTCGTCGCCGAGCGGATGCTCGGCCGCGAGGAGCGCGGGGAGCTGCGGCCGGCCACCGCCGCCGCCTGATCCCGCCGCTGCCCGATCCCGCTCCTGCCTGATCCCGCCTCCGCGCGTGGACGGTCGACAGGCTGCCACGGCCTCCTCTCCCAAAGGGCCGCGGCAGCCTGTCGCCGTTTCTTACCGGGAGTGGCTCCGAGGGCGCGTGCGGCACGCCCGGGCGGGGGTGGTCAGTTGACGTTCACCCCGCTCCAGGCCGTGCCCACCGCCTTGTACTCGGCGCTGGTCGCGCCGTAGAGGTCGGAGGCGGCCTTGAGGGTCGCGGTGCGGGCGGCCTTGTAGTTGGTGGTGGAGGTGAAGTAGGTGGTCAGCGCGCGGTACCAGATCGCGGCCGCCTTGTTCCGGCCGATCCCGGTCACCTTCGCGCCGTTGGAGGTCGGGCTGTTGTAGCTGACGCCGTTGATGGTCTTGGCGCCGCTGCCCTCGGCGAGCAGGTAGAAGAAGTGGTTGGCGACGCCCGAGGAGTAGTGGACGTCCTTGTTGCCGACGGTGGAGGACCAGTAGTCGGCCGAGGCGCCGTCCTTGGAGGGCTTGTCCATGTAGCGCAGCGGCGTGCCGTTGCCGTTGATGTTGAGCTTCTCGCCGATGAGGTAGTCCGGCGGGTCGGCGGGCAGGTTGGCGTACCACTCGACCATGGTGCCGAAGATGTCGGAGGTGGCCTCGTTGAGGCCGCCGGACTCGCCCGAGTAGATCAGGCCGGCGGTGGCGGAGGTGACGCCGTGGGTCATCTCGTGGCCGGAGACGTCGATGGCGGTGAGCGGGTGGGTGTTGCCCGAGCCGTCGCCGTACGTCATGCAGAAGCAGGAGTCGTCCCAGAAGGCGTTGACGTAGTTGGAGCCGTAGTGGACGCGGCTGGCCGCGCCGACGCCGTTGTTCTTGATGCCGTTGCGGCCGAAGGTGCTCTTGTAGAAGTCCCAGGTGGCCGCGGCGCCGAACTGGGCGTCCACGGCGGCGGACTCGCGGTTGGACGGTAAGCCGTTGCCCCAGGAATCGCCGGCCTTGCTGAACAGGGTGCCGTTGCCCGAGGTGCCGCCCTTGAGGTCCGTGGTGGACTGGTTGCCGCGGGAGGCGTCCTTGAGCGAGTAGGCCGAGCCGCTCTGGGTGGTGGTCAGGGTGACGGTGCCGACGTTGACGCCCTTGCCGGTGCCGGTCGCGGTCATCACCTGCTCCTGGCTGGAGAGCACCCGGCCGGTGGCCGCGTCGGTGACGACCTCCTGGCGGCTCGGGGTGCCGTCCGCCCGCTGGCCCTGGACCACCGTGCGGTGGGCCGGCCGCGGGTCGCCGTCGGCCGCCCAGATCACCAGCTCGGTCGGGCCGGCGCCGTCCACCCGGCTGAGCGCCGGCTCGTCCGCGTCCGCGGCCAGGCCGACGGTCGCCCGGACGGCGTCGGTGGCCCGCGCGGCGGCCTGGTCGGCGGTGAGGGCCGGGGTGGTGGTGGTCGGCGTGAGGGGGCCGTCGAAGGCCCGGTCCACCGAGGCCACCGTGCCGTCCGGGCGCTGGTGGACGACGAGGTCGCCGCCGAGGACCGGCAGGTCGGCGTACGTGCGCTCGTAGCGCAGGTGCCGGGTGCCGTCGGCGTCCACCAGGGCGTCCTTGACGACTAGTCGTTCCTGGCTGCCGAGGGCGAGTTGCCGCGCGAGCGGCGCGGCCGCCGGCCGGCCGGGCACGGCCGCCTGGGCCATGGGCAGGGCGGCGATCTGGACGACGCCGGCCAGCAGTGCGGTGGCGGAGAGTACGGCGGGGAGGGTCAACTTTCGCTTCATGGAGGCCTGTTCCTTCCACGAGACCCGCGGGTGCCTGCGGGCGCGCCGCGTACCGGGGCACCGGGGGTGGCGCCGTTGGGGCGGTAGGGCGCGGACGTGCGGCTGCCGTGCGGCTTCTGACGCCCTGCCGGTCGGGTGGGGGAGGCGGGGTGTCGAACGGGAGCTTGGTCATAAGCATGACAATCCAGGCCGGGGAAGGACAGGGCGCCCGCGCGGATTGGCCAGGAGTCGCCAGGGCCGGTGCGGATGGTTCGGCTGCGGCCCGATGCCCGGAATCCACCGGTTCGCGCCGACTGGCGGGACTCCGCCACCGGGACGGGCTTGACGGCCGCCCGCCCCCGGGCGGGCATGGGCGGACGCCCGGGGCCTGCCCTCCAACGAGGCCCCGGGCGTCCTGCTCACCCTCCGCCGTACGTCAGTTGACGTTGACGGCGGTCCAGGTCGCGGCGACCGCGCTGTACTCGGCGCTGCCGGCGCCGTACAGGTCGGAGGCCGCCTTCAGGGTGCCGGTGCGGGCCGCCGCGTAGTTGGTGGTGGAGGTGAAGTAGGTGGTCAGCGCGCGGTACCAGATCGCGGCCGCCTTGTCCCGGCCGATGCCGGCGAGGGTGGAGTTGTTGTACGTCGGGCTGTTGTAGCTGACGCCGTTGATGGTCTTGGCGCCGCTGCCCTCGGCGAGCAGGTAGAAGAAGTGGTTGGCGACGCCCGAGGAGTAGTGGACGTCCTTGTTGCCGACGGTGGAGGACCAGTAGTCGGCCGAGGCGCCGTCCTTGGAGGGCTTGTCCATGTAGCGCAGCGGCTTGCCGTCACCGTTGATGTTGATCTGCTCGCCGATGAGATAGTCCGGCTTGTCCGAGGCCAGGTTGGCGTACCACTCGACCATGGTGCCGAAGATGTCCGAGGTGGCCTCGTTGAGGCCGCCGGACTCGCCGGAGTAGTTGAGACCGGCGGTGGCGGAGGTGACGCCGTGGGTCATCTCGTGGCCGGCCACGTCCAGGGCGGTGAGCGGGTGGGTGTTGCTGGCGCCGTCGCCGTACGTCATGCAGAAGCAGCTGTCGTCCCAGAAGGCGTTCACGTAGTTGGAGCCGTAGTGGACGCGGCTGGCCGCGCCGACGCCGTTGTTCTTGATGCCGTTGCGGCCGAAGGTGTTCTTGTAGAAGTCCCAGGTGGCCGCGGCGCCGTACTGGGCGTCGACGGCGGCTGACTCCGTGTTGGAGACCAGGCCGTTGCCGAAGCTGTTGGTGGTGTTGGCGACCAGGGTGCCGGTGCCGGAGGTCTTGTTCTTCAGGGTGTAGGTGGCCTGGCCGCCGCGGGTGGCGTCCTTCAGCTGGTAGGAGCTGCCGCTCTGGGTGGTGGTCAGCGGGACGGAGCCGACGAAGACGCCCTTGCCGGTGCCGGAGGCCGTCTGCACCTCCTCGTGGGTGGAGAGCACCTGGCCGCTGGCCGCGTCGGTGACCAGCAGCTGACGGCTCGGGGTGCCGTCGGCGCGCTCGCCCTCGACCGTGGTGCGGTAGGCCAGGCGCGGGTTGCCGTCGGTGGCCCAGACCACCAGCTCGGCCTTGCCGGTCTGGTGCACCGCGGTCAGCGGGGCCTCGTCCTCGTCGACGGTGATGCCGACGGTGGACTGCACGGCGCCGGTGGCCTGGGCGGCGGCCTTGTCCGCGGGGATCTGCGGGGTGAGGCTGGGCAGGGCCAGCTCGGCGCCGACGGCCTTGTCGACGGCGGTGGTGCTGCCGTCCGCCTTCTGGTGCACGACCAGGTCGCCGCCGAGGACGGGGAGCCCGGCGAGGGTGCGCTCGTAGCGGAGGTGGCGGGTGCCGTCGGCGTCCACCACGACGTCCTTGGCCACCAGTTGCTCCTGGCCGCCGAGGGCCAGCGCGTGGGCGACCTTGCCGGCCTGGCCGTTCGCCTGGGCGAGCAGGGCGGAGAGCTGCTGGGTGCCCTGGGCCTGCGGGGTGGGGCCGGCCTGGGCCGCACCGGCCTGGACGACACCGGTGAGCAGGGCGGTGGCGGAGAGTACGGCGACTGCGGCGAGCTTTCGCTTCACGGACGAGTCCTTCCGGGAAACCGCGTGTGGGCGCGGTCGCGCCGCGTCCCGGGGGCCGGGGTCGGCACCTGAGGGGCGGGACGGGCGCTGACGTGCGAGGACCCCGAGCGTTCGGGCGGCTGCCACCGGTTGGGTGGGGGTGGTGGCGGTCGAACGGGGTTGGCCGAAAGCATGACAATCGAGCAAATCAAATGACAGGTCTTCCTCATGAATTGGCCAAGTCCCGCCAAGACGAAGGAATGTGAACGGAAGGACAAAGGGGATCTTTCGCCCGGACTTTCAGCGGGTTTCGATCCGAAGCGAGGCCTGGTACCGGGGCGTTCGCGCGTTCGACGCCCAACCCCGTTGCGCCGGAGGCCCGTTGCCTTCCATTCACACCGCCGCAATGTCCAGGTATGGACCTGGCAGTCCGATTGGCGGGATCCCGCCACGCGTCGCGCTTGTCCACCATCAGGACGGCTGGTAGCACACGTCCCGTCCGCCGGTACGGTAAGGAGGTGGCCAAGCCCCTCGCACTCGACTTCGACCCGATCGCCCGCGCCGACGAACTGTGGGCCCGCCGCTGGGGCACCGTGCCCTCGATGGCGGCGATCACCTCGATCATGCGCGCCCACCAGATCCTGCTGTCCCGGGTCGACGCGGTGCTCAAGCCGTACGGCCTGACCTTCGCCCGGTACGAGGCGCTGGTGCTGCTGACCTTCAGCCGGACCGGCGAGCTCTCGCTCTCCAAGATCGGCGAGCGCCTGATGGTCCACCCGACCAGCGTCACCAACACCGTCGACCGGCTGGAGCGGGCCGGACTGGTCGCCCGCCGCCCCAACCCGCTGGACGGCCGGGGCGTGCTCGCCGCGATCACCGGGCGCGGCCGCGAGGTGGTCGAGGAGGCCACCCGGGAGCTGATGGCCATGGAGTTCGGGCTGGAGGAGTACGGCCCCGACCAGTGCCGCCAGGTCTTCGACCTGCTCAAGCCGCTGCGCATCGCGGCGGGCGACTTCGCCGATCCGGGCGAGGGGGCTGCTCGGGCGCGGCCGTGAGGGCGGCTACCCTCGTGGGAGCGGTGCGCGGATCCGGGCGTACCAGCGGAAAATGCCGAGCGAGGCGAGGAAGAGAATGAAGGCGACCCCCCTGCTGGGCTGGTACCGCGGCCTGGCCATTGCGACCGGCTGCGCGCTGCTGGTGTTCTGCGGCTTCATGGTCGCGAAGTACGGCTTCAGCACCGCCGAGGACCTGACCACCTACGTCGCGATGCTGCACGGCTACCTGTACATCGGGTACTTCGTGGTGACCTTCATGCTCGGGCAGAAGCTGAAGTGGCCGCTCGGCCGGCTGGTGCTGACCCTGGCGGCGGGCTGCATCCCGTTCCTGTCCTTCGTCTTCGAGCGCCGGGTGGCCCGCGAGGCCGCCGAGCAGCTCCCGGCGGGCGGCGCCCGCCAGCCGGCCGGCGTCTGAGGCCCGCGGCTCCGCGAGGGCGCCCCTTCCCCGACCCGGGGGAGGGGCGCCCTCGGCGTTTCCGGCCCCGTCGTTCCCGGATTCTCCGGCGGGCCTCCATCGACAATTACTAGGACGTCCGAGTAAATTAGTAGGACGTCCTAATAGCTGTGCCGCCCGGTGCCGTGGCGGCCGTACGGAGCGGAGTTCGGCCCATGGACGCCGAGGACATCGAGCGCGGACGGCAGCGCTGGCAGCAGCGGTACGACAAGGCCCGCAAGCGCGACGCGGACTTCACCACCCTCTCCGGCGACGACGTCGAGCCGGTCTACGGCCCGGCCCCCGGGCAGCCCGTCGAGGGCTTCGAGCGGATCGGCTGGCCGGGAGAGTACCCCTTCACCCGCGGCCTGCACCCCACCGGCTACCGCGGCCGCACCTGGACCATCCGCCAGTTCGCCGGCTTCGGCAACGCGCAGCAGACCAACGAGCGCTACCGGATGATCCTGGACGCGGGCGGCGGCGGCCTCTCGGTCGCCTTCGACATGCCGACCCTGATGGGCTACGACTCGGACGACCCCAAGTCGCTCGGCGAGGTCGGCCACTGCGGCGTCGCCATCGACACGGCCGCCGACATGGAGGTGCTGTTCGCCGGCATCCCGCTCGGCGAGGTCACCACCTCGATGACGATCAGCGGCCCGGCCGTCCCGATCTTCTGCATGTACCTGGTCGCCGCCGAGCGCCAGGGCGTCGACCCGGCGGTGCTCAACGGCACTCTGCAGACCGACATCTTCAAGGAGTACATCGCCCAGAAGGAGTGGCTCTTCGCCCCCGAGCCGCACCTGCGCCTGATCGGCGACCTGATGGAGCACTGCGCCCAGGGCATCCCGGCGTACAAGCCGCTGTCCGTCTCCGGCTACCACATCCGCGAGGCCGGGGCGACGGCCGCGCAGGAGCTGGCGTACACCCTCGCGGACGGCTTCGCCTACGTCGAACTGGGCCTGTCCCGCGGCCTCGACGTGGACGTCTTCGCGCCCGGCCTGTCCTTCTTCTTCGACGCGCACCTCGACTTCTTCGAGGAGATCGCCAAGTTCCGCGCCGCCCGCCGGATCTGGGCCCGCTGGATGCGCGACCGCTTCGGCGCCAAGACCGACAAGGCGCAGTGGCTGCGCTTCCACACCCAGACCGCGGGCGTCTCGCTCACCGCGCAGCAGCCGTACAACAACGTGGTGCGCACCGCCGTCGAGGCGCTCTCCGCGGTGCTCGGCGGCACCAACTCGCTGCACACCAACGCGCTGGACGAGACTCTCGCGCTGCCCTCCGAGCAGGCCGCCGAGATCGCGCTGCGCACCCAGCAGGTGCTGATGGAGGAGACCGGCGTCACCAACGTGGCCGACCCGCTGGGCGGTTCCTGGTACGTCGAGGCGCTGACCGACCGGATCGAGCAGCAGGCCGAGGCGATCTTCCAGCGGATCCTGGACCGGGGGAGCGAGGACCACGGGATCGGCCCGATCACCTCCGGCATCCTGCGCGGGATCGAGGAGGGCTGGTTCACCGGCGAGATCGCCGAGGCGGCCTTCCAGTACCAGCAGTCGGTGGAGAAGGGGGACAAGCGCGTGGTCGGCGTCAACTGCCACCCCCGCAGCGTCACCCCCGACCTGGAGATCCTGCGGGTCAGCCACGAGGTCGAGCGCGAGCAGGTGCGGGTGCTGGGCGAGCGCAAGGCGGCCCGGGACGACGCGGCGGTGCGGGCCGGGCTGGACGCCATGCTGGCGGCGGCGCGCTCGGGCGAGTCGATGATCCCGCCGATGCTGGACGCGGTGCGCGCCGAGGCGACCCTGGGCGAGATCTGCAACGCGCTGCGGCAGGAGTGGGGGACGTACCAGGAGAACGCGGCGTTCTGACCGCCTGAACCGCCGAGCCGCCGTACGGACTTCCGTGCGGCGGCTTCGGCGTGCCCTCAGCCGGTGGTCCTCAGTCGGTGGCCCCCGGCGGTGGCCCCCAGTCGGTGGCGCCCTGCGGTGGTCGCTCAGCCGGTGGTGAGCGGGCCGAGCAGCAGGTCGGTGAAGCGGCGGGTCCACTCGGGGGTGATCGGCTCGCCGCTGACCAGGACGCGGTGTTCGACGGTGCCGGCGATGGTGTCGAAGATGATGTCGACCTCCTCCCGGGCGGATGCGGTGCCGGTGTCCGCCTCGAGTTCGCCGCGCGCCTGGGCGGCGGCCCGGCCCTGCCGGACCAGCCGCTTCTGCGGGTCCACGATCGCCTCCCTGATCCGGCGGCGCAGTTGGGGGTCGCGGGTGCCCTCGGCGAACAGGGCGAGCAGCGCGGTCTGGGTCTCGGGGCGGGCCAGCAGGTCGGCGAACTGGCCCACCACGGCCTCGATGTCGGCCCGCAGGCTGCCGAGGTCGGGCATCACGAGATCGTCGAAGAGGCTGGCGACGGCGTCGACCACGAGTTCGTTCTTGGAGGGCCAGCGGCGGTAGAGCGTGGTCTTGGCGACTCCGGCGCGGCTGGCGACGTGGCCCATGGTCAGCCCGCCCCAGCCGAGTTCGGCGAGGGCTTCGCGGGTGGCGTCGAGGATCGCGAGGTCGGCGGCGGCGCTGCGCGGGCGGCCCTTGGCCCGGACGGTGCTGTTGCGGACGGCGTCGTCCGGGCTCGCGGAGGGCTGGGCGGCCGACACCGGGTCTCCTTGCGATGTACTGGTAAGTAACATGGGTGGGGCTGGTAACGGTAGCGACTGTCGGCCGATTCGGGCAGTCGGGCGGACCGGGAAAGTGGGGCAGGTCACGTCCCCGAACCGTCGGTGGGGCTTGCGGCCGGGGCACCGGCTCCAGTTACGCTACGACCTGTAGCGAAAGCAGTGACAACCAGGCGCCGCACCCGTGGGACGGGGCGGCGCGGGTGCGGGTGGGGATCCGCGCCGAACGGTTCAGGCTACCGGGGGAAGGGTGCACCGACCGGGAACCCGCACCGCGCAGCCCGCGCGGGGCGACTTTCCCGAGGTTGGTGCCCGCGAGCAGTGCGGACGGGGGAGGATGGTGCCATGCAGCCACGGAATTCGCGTCCCAACAGCGCCGCCCTGCGCGGCGCGGTCGACCTCGCCGCAGTGAAGGCCGCCGGAGAGGCCGCCCAGAAGGCCGAGCAGGCCCGGGCCGAGCGGGCCCGCCAGGCGGCCGCCGCCGAAGCGGACGGAGTCGCCCCTCAGCCCGTCTACGAGCTCGTCATCGACGTCACCGAGGACACCTTCGAGACCGAGGTCGTCCAGCGCTCCAACGAGGTGCCGGTCGTCATCGACTTCTGGGCCGAGTGGTGCGGGCCCTGCAAGCAGCTCAGCCCGATCCTGGAGGGCCTGGCCGAGGAGTACGCCGGCCGTTTCGTGCTCGCCAAGATCGACGTGGACTCCAACCAGCTGATCGCCCAGCAGTTCGGTATCCAGGGCATCCCGGCCGTGATGGCCGTGGTGGCCGGCCAGCTGGTGCCGCTGTTCCAGGGCGCGGAGAGCGCCGCCAACGTCCGCAAGGTGCTGGACCAGCTGATCCTGGTCGCCGAGCAGCGCTTCGGCATCTCCGGTGGCGCGGGCGGTGCGGGTGTCCCGGGTGAGGCCGAGGCCGCCGCCCCGCAGCGGCCGGAGGACCCGGCGCTGTCCGCCGCGCACGACGCGCTGGACGCCGGTGACCTGGGCGGGGCCATCCAGGCGTACCGGAACGTGCTGGCCGACCAGCCGGGCAACACCGAGGCCAAGCTGGGCCTGGCCCAGGCCGAACTGCTCAAGCGGGTCGAGGGGTTGGACCTCCAGTCGGTCCGCGCGGCGGCCGCCGCCGACCCGAAGGACGTCGCGGTCCAGCTGCGGGCCGCCGACCTGGACCTGGTGGGCGGTCATGTCGAGGACGCCTTCGGGCGCCTGGTGGCCACCGTCGGCCGGACCTTCGGCGAGGACCGGGACACCGCCCGGCTGCGTCTGCTGGAACTGTTCGAGGTGATCGGCCCGGAGGACCCGCGGGTCGTCGCGGCCCGTACGGCGCTGGCGCGCGTGCTGTTCTGAGCCGTGCCTGCGGGCCGTGCTCGCGGACCGTGCTCGCGGGCGCCGCTTCCGGGTGCCCGGCCAGGGCCCGGCCGGGGCCTGGCACCGAGTGCCTGGCACGTCGGATGACCTGCGGTGTCGCCTGGTGATTTGGCGACAATCCGGTCAACCGGACAGAGGTTTACCAAATCTTGATTTCACCCGTGGGTGGTCACGTTCAGTGACCACCCACGGGTGTTTCGCTAGTGTTTCCGGTAGATTTCGTCGTCACGTTTCCTTCAACACGTCACGCACGGTGCAACTCGGGGCCATTCCATGATCAATGCCACCTGCTGTTGCATTACCCGTCAGTAAGGCACCCCTTGTGCTTCGCCCGGGATTCAAGCACGATCGGCCACGCCCGGTCCCCAGACTCCACACCCTCCGACAGCCGGTCGGCCAAGCGGAGCGCGGGATCCCCACCGGGTGATCCGTCGGCCCCTGGCCGGCGGTAGGGAGGGCAGGGGGGTATCCGCGGTCCCACGGCGGTTCCTGTCCTCGACCGGCCGCGCGGCCCTGCGCGGTCGCTGGTTGTCGCTCGGGGGTGATCGCCGATGTCGTCGGTCCGACCCGTCGTCCCGCAAGGACGGCCGGTTCCTGGACGGGAGTGCCGCAGTACGCAGGCCGCTCCCGCGTCCGCCGACGCCCGCGGCGCTCTCCGCTACCGAGGACGTAGCTCTCTCCCATCCCAGGCCCCCACCGGTGCGGGACGCGCCGCCGGGGAGCCGGAGATGTACGTCCTAGAAGGAGGACTCGCATGTCCAAGACCTACGGCAAGACCCGCTGGAAGCGCTTCGCCCTGGTGATGGTGCCGAGCGTCGCGGCCACCGCGATGGTCGGCGTCTCGATCGCCAACAGCGCGCTCGCCGCCTCGTTCAGCATTTCCGGCCAGCAGTTCAAGGTCAGCACCGACCAGCTGCACGGCAACAACTTCGCCCAGTTCGGCTCGGTCGACATCGAGGCGAACGGCAAGCCGCACCCGGTCGCGGTCTCGGCCTTCGACCACGCCGACATCACCAACCTGTGCCAGTCGGTGGTGACGGACCTGTCCGCCTTCGGCCTGGGCAAGATCACCCTCCAGCTGCACGCCGGTACCGAGGCGGGCAAGCCGGTTCAGGCCGACAACCTGCTGATCGACCTTGAGCAGCTGAAGGCCGACGCGACCTTCACCCAGATGAACATCGGCCAGGACGCCTCCACCCTCTCGGGTACGGCCACCCAGGGCTGGGCCCCGCACGCGGGTGTCACCAAGGCGGGCGGCGGCGCCGGCCTGCCGTCCGGCGCGACCGGCTTCGCCCAGTCCGCCAAGACCGCCGACCTGAGCGGCGTTCAGCAGACCGCGCGGGCCACCTCGGCCGGCACCTTCAAGCTGAACGGCCTGAACCTCGCGCTGAAGAGCGGCGACGGCCCGGGCAACGAGTGCTTCTGAGTCCCGTCTGACGGCACGCCGACCGGCGTGCCGTGGTGACGAGGCCACTTCGGGCCGGGGGCGGCGGGCGACCGCCGCTTCCCGGCCCACCCCCATTGTTCTTCCCTCGTAGCGACGTCGAGGAGTTGCACCATGTCCAGCGCAACGGTCGAGACGCGGCCCCGCCAGCAGAACCCCGTCGGGTGGCTCTGGCGGCACTTCCGTGAATTCCGCCGCTCCAGGCCCTTCTGGGGCGGCCTGCTGGCCATGATCGCCGGCGTCCCGATCCTCTACTTCCCGTACGCGCACCTCACGTTCGGCGGACTGACCATCGCGATGTCCACCACGGCGGGCGCCGGGTCACTGATCATCGGGGTACTGATGATCATCCTCGGGCTGACCGCCTGGTTCCAGCCCGCCGTACGGGTCTTCGCCGGCATCGCGACCATCCTGCTGACGCTGGTCTCGATCCCGGTCTCCAACCTCGCGGGCTTCGGCCTGTCGCTGCTGCCGGGCCTGATCGGCGGCGGGCTGATGGTCTCCTGGGCGCCGCTGCCCGAGCCGTCGACCGCGCCGGTCAAGGGGCGGCGCGCCCGCCGCGGCGGGCCGGCGGACAACGCGGTGGCGGAGAGCGTCGCCACCGAGCCGGCCGCCGCCGTAGCCACGGAGAACGCCGCAGCCGCG
>NZ_MECK01000064.1 GCF_014596465.1 Streptomyces sp. CBMA123
CGCGGCAGCGGCCTGCCGGTCACGGCGGCCGGCCGGCCGTGGCGGTTTCCGCCCGGCCGGCCGGACGGGGGGCTGGGGCGGGGTCAGCCGGCCGTGGCGGCCTCGCGCAGGCGCTTCTTGTCGGGCTTGCCGACGGCGGTGAGCGGGATCGCGTCGAGGAGGTGGAGGGCTTCGGGGGCGTAGATGCGGCCCCTGGCGGCGGTGACGAAGGCGCGGACCTCCTCCAGGGTCGGCTGCTGCCCGGCGGCGGGGACGACGGCGGCGTGGACGTGCTCGGCCTCCTGGTCGTCCTGCACCCCGTAGACGGCGCACTGGGCGATGGCGGGGTGGGTGAGGAGGAGTTCCTCGACCTCGGTCGGGTAGACGTGGCCGCCGACGACGACGATGAGGTCCTTGAGACGGTCGGCCAGGTAGAGGTAGCCGTCGGCGTCGAGGTAGCCGATGTCACCGGTGTCCAGCCAGCCGTCGCGCAGGACCTGGGCGGTGAGGTCGGGCCGCTTCCAGTAGCCGGCCATGATCGTCGCTGAGCGGACGTGGACCTCGCCCTGCTCGCCGGCCGGCAGGATGGTGCCGTCGGCGGCGCGGATCTGCACCTCGATGCCGGGCAGCGGGCGGCCGACCGGCAGCCGGCCGTCGTGACCGGTGCGGTCGTGCTCGTGGGGGCCGAGGATCGCGATGTTCTGCGCCTCCGACATGCCGTAGCCGCTGACCAGGACCGGCCCGAAGGCCTTGAGGGCCTCGCGGATGCGGGCCGGGGAGGAGGCGCAGCCGCCGTAGGAGAGGCAGCGCAGGCTGGACAGGTCGGTGCGGGCGAGGTCCGGGTGGTCGAGGAGCCGGTAGAGCAGCGGGGGCAGCACCCACAGGTCGGTGATGCGTTCGCGTGCGATCGCGGCGAGGACCTCGCCGGGCTCGAAGGCGCGCTGGAGGACGACCGATCCACCCGCGTGGAGCGTCAGGTCGGCGAGCACGCCGGCGAGGTGGGCGAGGGAGGTGGCGGCGAGGAAGCGGGGCTCCTCGCCGTCGGGGCGCCGGTCGCCGAAGGGGACGTCGAAGGCGCGGCGGTAGGGGCCGTGGAGGCTGAGGATGCCCTTGGGGATGCCGGTGGTGCCGCCGGTGTGGCGGATGCCGAGGTCGTCGTCGGGGCCGATCCGGACGTCGGGTTCCCCGGCGGGGCGGATCGCGGAGGCGGCGATCACGTCCTCGCCGACGGTGTGCGGCCCGGGGCCGAGGGTGAGGACGGCGGGGACCCGGAGCAGCGGCAGCAACTCGGGGGCGTCGGCGTAGCGTTCGGCGTCCACGAGGAGCACGGTGGTGTCCACGCTGGCGACGATCCGGGCCAGGACCGGGGCGCTCATCCCGTCGTACAGGTTGACCACCCGGGCGCCGGCCAGGCCGGCGGCGTAGCGGGCGCTGAGGGCCTCGGGGGTGTTGCCGGTCAGCAGGGTGACGGTCGAGCCGCGGGTGATGCCACGGGCGAGCAGCTCGTGGGCGAGACGGTAGGTGGCGGCCGCGAAGTCGCCGGCGGTGACCTCGACCCGGTCGGCGGTGGTGACGGCGCGCCGGTCCGGGCGGGCGGCGAGGGCCCGCAGGATCAGGGCGGGGACGCTGACGAACTCCCGGTCGGACATGGCCACTTCCTCCTCATAGGGTGCACCCCCACCCTAGTCGCGGGCCCGGCCGGGCGGGGCCGTACTCGGCGGGACCGTGGCCGGCGGGGCCGTACGCGGGGGGAGGGGCGAGGCGGGACCGTACGCGGGGGCGAGGCGGGACCGTGGTCGGCGGGCCGTACGCGGGGGGCGAGGCGGGACCGTGGTCGGGCGGGGCGGGAGCGTGGTCGGCCGGAGCGGGAAACCACGGTGCGGGCGGCGCGCGGCTTGGGCACACTGTCCCGGTGATCACCGACCACTGGCCGCTGAAGGGCCTGCGCCTGACCACGCCCCGGCTGGAGCTGCGGCTGCCCGCCGAGGCCGAGCTCGCCGAGGTCGCGGACCTCGCCGCGCGCGGCGTCCACCCGCCGGCCGTACGCCCCTTCCTCACCCCGTGGGGCGAACTGCCGCCCGCCGAACGGGCCCGGCACGTCCTGCAGATGCACTGGCGGCGGCTGGGGCGCTGGACGGCGCAGCACTGGGCGCTGGACCTGGTGGCCTTCCACCGGGGGCGTCCGGTGGGGGTGCAGGACATGCGGGCCCGGGAGTTCGCCGTACGGCGGGAGATCGCCTCCGGTTCGTGGGTCGGCCTGGAGTGCCAGGGGCGGGGCTTCGGCACCGAGATGCGCGCCGCGATGCTCCACCTGGCCTTCGCGGAGCTGGGCGCGGCCTCGGCGACGTCGGTGTCCTTCAGTGACAACCACTCCTCGCTCGCGGTCTCCCGCAAGCTCGGCTACCGGCCCGACGGCATCAGCCGCGACGCCCTGGACGGCCGGGTCGTGGAGTCCCGGCGCCTGCGGCTGTCCCGCGAGCACTGGCAGGGCCCGCCCGTCCCGGTCACGGTCACCGGCCTGACCCCCGCCTGCCGCGCCCTCCTCGGCGCGGACACCCCGCCGGCGTAGGCAGCGGGCCCCGGGCGCGGGCGGGCGGGCCGCGCACCGCCCCGCCGGGCCGACTCCTCCCCCGCACCGGACGTCGCACCGGCCGACTTCCCGTGCACGAGCGGCTCCGCGGGCCGGGCGACTCCCCGCACGCTCAGGGCACCCGCACCTCGCGCGGGAACGCGGGCAGGGCCGACTTCCCGCGCGCGGCGAGGTGGGCAGGACCCTGGCGGCCAGGGCCTCGGCGAACCGGCAACTGCCCGCGTGCTCAAGGCCACCGGGCCCGTACCGGACGTGGGAGCGGCCGACTTCCCGTGCACGGGCCTTGCGGCCGGCCCTGGCGACTCCCGTCCGCCCCAGGCCAACCACATCCCCTACGTGAGAAGTCGCACCGGCCGGCTTCCTCCGCTGGGCAGCGTGCGCGGGTCCCCTGAGGGCTGTCCCGTAAGTGATCTTGCCGTGGGATGATCTCCGGCCGTGGCCGGCGCAGGCGTTTGCCACCGCAGCGACTGCAGGGCAGGGGAGGAATCCGGGGCCAGGGCCGCCGTCGGCCGGACAGCCACGATCGCCGACGGCGGCTGCCCCGGAACCGGCCTCGTCATCGCGCACCGCCGCCCCCGAGACGGCGAACTGACCCACTGCCAGGCCGAACACCACCACGACCACAGACGGGTTCGCGCCCGCGTCGAGCACGCCTTCGCCCGGACGAAGACCCGGAAGATCCTGCGCGACTGCCGCCCGGGAGGCGACGGTGTGCGCCACGCGACGCACGGCGTTGCCCGCCTGCGCAACCTCGCCCTCCCGCAATGACTCCCGCCGTAGGCAGTCTCCCGAGAGGCCCCCCGGGAGACTGCCCCCGCCTCGCGGCCCCGGAGGAGAATCAGGCGAGGCAGAACTCGTTGCCCTCGATGTCCTGCATCGTGATGCACGACTCGTTGACGCCGTCGGCGCGCTGCGTCAGCACGTGTGTCGCGCCGAGCGCCATCAGCCGTGCGCATTCGGCCTCGAGGGTGGCCAGGCGCTCGTCACCCACGAGCCCTGTGCCGACCCGCACATCAAGATGCACCCGGTTCTTGACGGCCTTGCCCTCGGGAACTCGCTGGAAGAGCAGGCGCGGGGCCACCCCCGAGGGATCGGTACACGCGAAGTAGATCTCGTCCTCGGGCGGCAGCGAGCGGTGGTACTCCCCCCACGTGGCAAAGCCCTCCGGGACCGTCGGCACGACGTACCCCAGCACCTCACACCAGAAGGCGGCGAGGCGCGCCGGCTCCGCGCAGTCGAAGGTCACTTGGAACTGTCTGATCGTTGACATCGGCGCACAATAACAGGGGCCCTGCGCATCTCCCCAGGTCGGGACGTCCGCACGTGATCGGGAGGAGGCACCTGCTACCCGCTGGCGTGTCGTGCGGTCGCAGGGGTGCACCGAGGTCAGCGCCTCCCCGAAGGGAACCTGGGACGCGATCCCGGCCGGCCACTCTCGTGCTGCCAACGACCGGCTACGGGACAACCCTTGGCGAACCGGCCGCTGCCCACGCGCCCCGGGCCGGCCCCTCCCCCGCACCAGAAGTCGGCCGGCCCGACGTGCCCCGCACGGGACTGCCGGCCAACTCCCGCCCATGACAGGCCGACACCACCCCCGCGCAGGACGTCGGACCGGCCGGCTTCCGGCGCCCATGGGCCAACGAAACGCCTGCGGCCAGGACACCACTGCGCCCCCTGGGCCGGCGCCCCCGCGCCGGGAGCCGGCGAGGCCGGCTTCCGGCGCACAGGCCAGCGCAAGCGGGCCCACCGGGAACAGCGCTGCGGCCGGACAACTCCCGCACGCCCAGGGCAACCACGCCCGCACGAGAAGCCGGCGCGACCGACTTCCGACACAGAGCAGCCCGAGCGAGCCCTCCCGCGAACAGGACACCGGCGAACCAACCACTTCCCCCACGCCCCGCCCGGCCCCTCCCCCACACGAGAAGCCGGCCTCGTCGACTTCCGGCGCACGGGCCAGCGCAAGCGGGCCCACCGGGAACAGCGCTGCGGGCCGGACAACTCCCGCACGCCCAGGGCAACCACGCCCGCACGAGAAGCCGGCGCGACCGACTTCCGACACAGAGCAACGCGAGCGAGCCCTCCCGCGAACAGGACACCGGCGAACCAACCACTTCCCCCACGCCCCGCCCGGCCCCTCCCCCGCACGAGAAGCCGGCGAGGCCGACTTCCGGCGCACGGGCCTCCCGGCTGGGACGGCCGGCTTCTGCGGGGGGGCGCACCGCCCCCCGGCGTACTCGTGGGCGCCGGCCTGGTGGGGGGCGGGGCGGAGGTGCACTGGCGGCAGCCGAAGATCAGCCCGGGAGCGGATGGGCGGGCAAGGGCGGGGCCGGGGCAGGGGCAGGAACCGGGATGGGGGTGGGGGTGGGACGACGGCCGGGGTCGTGCGCGGGCCGGCGGTGGGTCAGGTGACGCCCGAGGGCGGGACAGGGGGCGGATGGGGCACCGCCGGAGCGCAGGCGCCGCGTCGAGGGGTGGGAGCGGGCCGACGGTGGGCCCGGCAGCGACCGGCGGCGGGGGTGGGGTCGGGGGCGGGTCTGGTGACGGCCGGGGGTGGTGAGGGTGGAACGACGGGCGGCGGCCGGGAGCGGGGCCGGCAGTGGGGCCGGCGGTGAACGGGAGGGGGCCAGGGTCGGGCCAGGGCCGGGCCGGCGGTGAGTCAGGTGGCGGCCGGTGGCGGGGCCGGGAAGGGATCTGGCGGTGAGTGAGGTGGCAGCCGGGGTGGGGGGGCGGGCCGGGGCCAGGGGGCGGGCCTGACGGCAGCCGGGGCGGGGTCAGGGGGTGAGGGCCTGAGGGAGGGTGGTGAGGGCCTGAGGGAGGGTGGTGAGGGTGTGGAGGACGTGGATGCCCTCGCCGGCCGGGGTGGCGGTGGCGGCGCGGTCGAGCCAGAAGGCGTGGAGGCCGGCGTCGCGGGCGCCTTCGGCGTCGTGGGTGTACTTGTCGCCGACGTAGGCGACTTCGTGCGGGGGCAGGCCCAGGGCGGCGCAGCCGGCGTGGAAGATGCCGGCGGCGGGTTTGGCTTCGCCGTGCTGGTCGGAGCAGACGATGGCGTCGCCGAGGTGGTCGAGCAGGCCGATGGCGCGCAGTTTGCGGCGTTGGTGGTCGGTGTCGGAGTTGGAGACGACGCCGAGGCGGTAGTGGGGGGCGAGTGCGAGGAGGGTCGGTTCGGCGTCGGGGAAGGCGTTCCAGGCGGCGTCGCGGTGGGCGGCGTAGCCGGCGAACCAGGCGGCGGCCTGTTCGTCGGTGAGGTCTTCGGCGCCGTCCTGGCCGAGTTCGGCGAGGAACTGGCGGGTGCGGGCGTACTGCTGGCCTTGCAGGGTGAGTTCGCGGGCGAGGTAGCGGGCGTACTGGTACTCCATGACGTCGCGCCACAGGGTGAGTGCGGCCTGCGGGGTGGGGAAGCGCTCGAGCAGGCCGACGTCCCGCAGGTGGGCGAGGATGCCCGTCTGCTCGGAGCCCGTGTAGTCGAACAAGGTGTCGTCGACGTCGAAGAGCACGCCCCTGATCGGCATGAGCCGTCCTTCCCGGTGGTCCCTGCGCTGTGCTGCGGTGTGCTGCGGTGTGCTGCGGTGTGCTGCGGTACGGACCCTACGCGTCGCCCGTGCGGGCGCCGGCGGCGAGGCGGTCGGCGAGGGCGGTGACGAGGCCGCGCAGTTCGTCGGGGCGTTCGATGGTGAACGGCCGGTCGAGTGCGGCCAGGAGCGGGGGCAGCCAGTCGAGGCGTTGTGCCCGCAGGTCGACGCGCAGCCAGCCCCCGCCCGTCCCGCCCGTCCCGCCCGTCCCGTCCGTCCCGTCCGTGCCGTCCGTCCCGTCGGGGCCTGTGGCGGGTTCGAGTTCGTGCAACCGGGCGACGGTGGCGGGCAGGTGGGCGCGGACGTGTTCGGCGCTCGCCTGGATGCGCAGGGTGACGTGGTGGCGGTAGTCGGCGGTGGCGAAGCCCGTCAGCACGCGCTGGGCGGGGTCGGGGCCGGCGGGTTCGTCGAAGGTGCCGGGCAGGGTCCTGGCATCGGTGACGCGGTCGAGCCGCAGGGTGCGGTCCTGGTCGGCGCGGGTGTCCTTGCCGGTGACGTACCAGCGGCCGCCGTGGGCGACGATGCCGTGGGCGTGCAGGGTGCGTTCGCTGGGCCGGCCGTCGCGGTCGGTGTAGCGGATGGCGAGCGGGCGGCGGTGGCGTACCGCGTCGGCGAGGGTGAGGAGCAGGGCGGTGTCGGGGGTGGGGGGTTCGTCGGGTGCGGGGTGGCCGGTGAAGGTGAGGGAGTCCTGGAGGGTGTCGAGCCGGTGGGCGAGGTGGCGGGGCAGGACGCGCCGGATCTTCGCCGTCGCGGTCTCGTTGGCGGTGCGCTGGGCGGTCGTCGGTGTGGTGCGGCGGGCGGTGAGCAGGGCGAGGAGCACGGCCAGGGCCTCGTCGTCGTCGAGCATGAGCGGGGGCAGGCGGTAGCCGGGGGCGAGGCGGTAGCCGCCGTAGCGGCCGCGTACCGATTCCACGGGGATGTCCAGTTCGGCGAGCCGTTGCACGTAGCGCCGTACGGTGCGGTCCTGGACGCCGAGGCGGTCGGCGAGTTCGGCGACGGTGCGGGTGCCGCCGGACTGCAGCAGTTCCAGGAGGGTCAGCACGCGGGCGGTGGGTCGGGGCACGGGGACCAACCTACGTCCGCCAGGGGGCCGGTTCTGTCCTCTGTCGCCCCTGGCCTGCTGTCACTCCCGGCCTGCCGTCGCCCCTGGCCTGCTGTCACTCCCGGCCTGCCGTCGCCCCTGGCCTGCTGTCACTCCTGGCCTGCTGTCGCTCCTGGTCTGCGGGGCGGGGGAACGTCGGTGGGCGTTCGGCACGATCTGGGGGATTCCCCTGGACTTCGTCTCGTTCCGCGTCGCCACCGGTGATGTCGCGCGTCTCGTCGCCCTTCTGCGAGCGGGCCGCCGGGGTGCGGGCGGTGTGGGCCGGCGGGGACTTCGCCGGGCTCCGGACGGCGGGGCGGGCCTGGCGCTCGCCGGTGGCGCCACCGTGGCGCTGTTCGCCCCGGGGCCGGCCCGGGCGGCGGACCCCGCCGTGGCGCTGTTCGCCCCGGGGCCGGCCCGGGTGGCGGACCGCCGCCGTGTGATCGCCGCTTTCCTGGCCGGGGAGGTGGAGCGGGTGTACGGGGGCCGGCGGACTTCGTCGGCGAGGTGGTGTCCGGGCCCGCCACGAGGCCGTGGGGCGAGCGGTCGCTGCTGCTGCGCGACCCGGCCGGCCGTTCCCGTCGGCTTCCTCGCGCCGGTCGGCCCCGGCGGCCGTCGCGAAGGACGCGCGCTGACAGCGGTGCCGCTCGGCTTTCAGAGGGGGGCGGCGGCGAGGAGGGCGTCCAGCAGGCCGGGGAAGCGGGCGTCCAGGTCGGTGCGGCGCAGGCGGACGAAGCGGTTGCGGCCGGCGACGCGGGTGGTGGTGACGCCGGCTTCGCGCAGGACGCGCATGTGGTGGGAGACGGTCGACTTGTGGAGGTGGTCCAGGCCCAGGTCGCGGGGGGCGCAGGAGTGTTCGGCGCCGTCGGCGTAGCTGAGCAGCAGGCGCATGCGGACGGGGTCGCCGAGGGCGTGCAGGACGGTGACGAGGTCGATGTCGGCGGTGGGGGGCTGGGGAAGCCGTTCGTCGTCGGTCATGGGGTCGGCTCCGGTCCTCGGGTCCCGTGGGGGGACGGACTGCGGCGGGATGGTTTGACAATCATCCACCCATCCCCAATTGTTTGGCGAGCATCAAACCGTTGCATGTTCGTCCAACAATCACTCCGGGGGGCTCTCCGTGCCCGTACGCCTGCTCCTGCTCGCCCTCGGCACCTTCGCCATGGGCACCGACTCGATGGTGGTGGCCGGCATCCTGGGCCCGGTCTCCGCCGACCTGGACGTGTCGGTGGGCGCCGCCGGCCAGCTGGTCACCGTCTTCGCCCTCGGCTACGCCCTGCTGGCCCCGCCGCTGGCCGCCGCCACCGCCCGCTGGCCGCGCCGGCGCCTGCTGCTGAGCGCCCTCGCCGTCTTCAGCGCCGCCAACGCCCTCAGCGCCCTCGCCCCCGACTACGAACTGCTGCTCGCCACCCGGGTGCTGGCCGCCGCCGGCGCCGCCCTCTACACCCCCACCGCCAACGCGGTGGCCACCACCCTGGTCGCCCCCCAACGGCGCGGACGGGCCCTGGCCACCGTGCTCGGCGGCATGACCGTCGCCACCGCGCTGGGCGTGCCGCTGGGCACCTGGGTCGGGCGCACCGACTGGCGGCTGACGATGTGGCTGGTCACCGCGCTCGGCCTGGCGGCCCTGGCCGGACTCGCCGTCCTGCTGCGCGACCTGCCCGCCCCCGCCGCCGCCCCCACCCTCACCGCCCGCCTCGCCCCGCTGGGCCGGCGCCGGGTGCTGGGCGCCGCCGCCACCACACTCGCCTTCTTCCTCGCCTTCCAGAGCGTCTACATCTACCTCGCCACCGCCGTCCACGGCGCCACCGGCGGCGACGCCGGCCGGCTCGGCCTCATCCTGCTCACCACCGGCGTGATGTCGGTGGCCGGCAGCTGGCTGGGCGGGCGCCTGGTCGACCGCATCGGGGTACGCACCGTCCTGCTGGCCGGCTCCGCCGTCGCCGCCGGCGCCTTCGCGGCACTGCCCTGGCTGGGGCGCGGCATGCCCGGGGCGCTGGCGTACGCGGCGGTGGTACCGCTGGCGGGCTGGGCGGTGTCGGTCGCGCTGCCACACCGGCTGGCCTCGCTCGACCCGGCGAACGCGCCACTGCTGATCTCGCTCAACAGCAGCGCCCTCTACCTCGGCACCGCGGCCGGCGGCGTGGCGGGCTCGGCGGCCATCACGCTGCTGGGCACCCGGTGGTTCCCGCTGGCGGCGGCGGTGCTGGCGCTGGCCGCCTGCGCGACAGCCGCGGCCACCACCCACGACCAGCGCCGCAGCACCCGTACAGCCCCAGCCCAGACTCCGGCTCGGGTACGGGGCTGACCGCCCGCACCGGGGCCGGGGACACCTCCCCGCGCCCCAGCCCCAGCCCCAGGCTCCGGCCCCGGCTCGGGTACGGGGCTGACCGCCCGAGCCGGGGCCGGTAGGGGCGTTCGCGCCGGCCGGGCCCGCGCCGCGCAAACCCATCCCCGACGCGGGCCCGCACCGCTCAGACCCCGAGGACCTCGCCCACCAGGGCACGGGCCTCCTCCTGCACCCGGCCCAGGTGCCCGGCGCCCAGGAACGACTCCGCGTAGATCTTGTACACGTCCTCCGTGCCCGAGGGCCGGGCGGCGAACCAGGCGTTGTCGGTGCACACCTTCAGGCCGCCGATGGCCGCCCCGTTGCCGGGGGCGTGGGAGAGCACCGCGGTGATCTTCTCGCCGGCGAGCTGCCCCGCGCTGACCTGCTCGGGGGCCAGGCGGGCCAGACGGGCCTTCTGCTCACGGTCGGCGGGAGCGTCGACGCGGGCGTAGGCGGGCGCGCCGTGACGCTCGGTCAGTTCACGGTAACGGGCGCTGGGAGTGGCGCCGGTGACAGCGGTGATCTCGGCGGCGAGCAGGGCCAGCAGGATGCCGTCCTTGTCGGTGGTCCACACCCCGCCGTCGCGGCGCAGGAAGGAAGCACCGGCGCTCTCCTCCCCGCCGAAGGCGATCGAACCCTCCAACAGGCCGTCGACGAACCACTTGAAGCCGACCGGGACCTCCACCAGGGTGCGGCCCAGCCCCGCGGCGACACGGTCGAGCATCGAGGAGGAGACCAGCGTCTTGCCGACAGCGGCATCGGCGGGCCAGTCGGCACGGTGACGGTAGAGGTAGTCGACAGCCACCGCCAGGTAGTGGTTGGGGTTCATCAGGCCCCCGTCGGGAGTGACGATGCCGTGCCGGTCGGCATCGGCGTCGTTGCCCGTGGCGATCCGGTACTCGTCCTTGCGGCCGATGAGGGAGGCCATCGCCGCCGGCGAGGAACAGTCCATACGGATCTTGCCGTCCCAGTCCAGCGTCATGAACCGCCAGGTCGGATCGGTCACCGGGTTGACCACGGTCAGGTCCAGGCGGTAGGCCTCGGCGATACGCCCCCAGTAGGCCACCGAGGCACCGCCCAGCGGGTCCGCACCGATACGCAGACCCGCCGCCCGCACCGCGTCCAGGTCCAGCACCGAGGGCAGGTCCTCGACATAGCCGCCCAGGAAGTCGTACCGCCCGGTGGTGGCCGCGGCCAACGCCCGCGCGTACGGAACCTTCCTCACCCCGCGCAGGCCCTCACGGATCAGCTCGTTGGCACGGTCCTGGACCCAGCCCGTGGCCTCGGAACCAGCCGGACCGCCACTGGGCGGGTTGTACTTGAAGCCCCCGTCACGCGGCGGGTTGTGCGAAGGAGTGACCACAATGCCGTCAGCCAGCGCCCGGGGACTGCGCCGGTTGTGCGCCAGGATGGCATGCGAGACCGCCGGAGTGGGCGTGTAACCGTCCACCGCGTCGATCAGCACCTGCACACCATTGGCCGCCAGCACCTCCAGCGCCGTCGCCTTCGCCGGCTCCGACAACGCATGCGTGTCCGCACCCAGGAACAACGGACCCCCCACACCCCGCTCGGCCCGGTACTCACAGATCGCCTGCGTGGTCGCCGCGATATGGTCCTCATTGAACGCCGCATCCAACGACGAACCCCGGTGCCCCGAAGTCCCGAACGCCACCCGCTGCCCCACCTCCTGCGGATCCGGCCGCAACGCGTAATAAGCCGTCACCAGCCGCGCCACGTCCACCAGATCCCCCGGCTGCGCCGGCTGCCCGGCCCGTACGTGTGCCATCCGTCTTCTCCCGCCGAATCCACGAAACCCGCGTTACGTCCTCGCCCCGCGCTCACCGATCGTAGCCAGAACACGACCCTGCCCCGAACCGAGCGGGCCCGTCCGGAGCACACGGCGAAGCCCGGACCGACCCGGGCGGGCGGCCCGGGCCAGAGCGGGCAACACGGGCCCGGCCAGGCAACCCAGGCCCGTGCGGGCGGGCGGCCCGGGCGGGCAGTCCGGGCCCGGGCGGGCGGCCCGGTCCAGAGCGGGCAACACGGGCCCGGCCAGGCAGTCCGGGCCCGGGCGGGCGGCCCGGGCTCAGGCGGGCAGCTGCTGGCGGTAGGCCTCCAGCGCGGGGGCGGTGACGGTGGCCAGGAACTCCGTCACCCGGTACTCGGCCAGCCCCAGCCGCACGAACGGGTCGGTGGCCACCAGCGCCTCGATCGCACCCCGGTCCTGCCCGGCCGCCAGGATCACCCCGCCCTCGCGCGGCACCTTGCGCCCGGAGGCCAGGAAGGTACCCGCCGCGTAATGGCCCTTCAGCCACCGCACGTGCTGCGCGAGCGCCTCGTCGATCCGCTCCATCGGGGCGGTGTACGTCAACTCCAGTACGAACATGCCGTCAGGCTAACGCCACGGCACCCGGCCCCCCGAGGAACCGGCGGCGCTCCCGGGGTTCACCGCGAGGCCCACCAGGTCGAGGGCGTCACGGCGGTGTAGCCCAGCGACTCGTACAACGGCCGGCCCAACTTCGAGGCGGTAAGGGTGAGCGGCAGGTCCGCCAGACCGGCCAGGGAAGCGAGCATGACGGCCCGGCCCACGCCGCGCGAACGAAAAGCCGGCGACGCGGCGACCCAGTAATGGCTGCCGACACCCTCGCGCACCACCCGCACACACGCTCCCGCAGCCACACCGTCACACCAGGCGAGGAACACATCCACGCCCGGCTGCGCGACCAACGCCGCCGGGAACAACTCCCCACGGCGATACGGCTCGAAACCGGTCAACTCGAAGCCCTCGATCACCACCCGCTCGGCCGCCTGGAGGTCCTCAGGCCGCTCGACCCGAACCACATCCGCCACCGATACACCGACAGGCCCCGGCAGGCGCAGCATGATCGGCATCTGCCAACTGCGCAGACCCAACCGGCCCAGATCGGTGGCACCGAACGGGTCCTCGACGTTGACCGGGCCCGCCGCCCGGCGAGCCAGCTCACCCAGCTCGGCCAGCTCACCCCCATCCAGGCCAGGCCCCTGGATCAGGACCCGCAGACCGGCACGCCGACCGCCGTCGACCGCGACGAAACCGGAGCGCCGGATCACCTCATGCCCCCGGGCCCGGCCCGTGGCACTCCAGAAAGCAGCAGAGTTACGGGCCTGGAGCGCCGGCACCCGAGCCAGGACGGCACTGCGGTCGGCAGCGGTGGTTCCGGTTGTCATGATGCCCACCGTAACCCGGAATTGACCCACCACCACACACCAATTCAACACAAGGCGACTAGGCCACCCCCCAAAGCCGCCAGAGCAACTCCGCTTCCACACCATCCCCTGCACTACCGGACCCCAGGAGTGACACCCAGGACCCGCGACAGAGACGGACCAAGACGGATTCGAACCACCACAACCACAACCGGCACTCGACAGACCCTTCGCCTCCCCAACACCCAGCCCACCCCCAGGGACACATCAACACCCATACCCACAGCCCGAATCCCTCCCCACCCAGGGAAAGACCCGCAGAAAGCACCCTCAGAAAACACCCGCAGGCAGGACCCGCAGAAAGGACCCGCGCGGAAGGCCCCGCAGGGAAGGGCCCGCAGGCAGGACGCGCAGGGAAGGGCCCGCGGGGAGGACGGGGACGCTCAGCGCGCCGGGCGACAGCCGAAACAGCAGCCGAACGCGCGCGGGCTGGGGCGTTGACGACTGCCGCTGGTGGCCACGGCCCGCCCCCCGCTCCCGCCGCACCGCGCCGGCGTGATCCGCGACCGGCGCGCCACGCGGGACCCCGGGGGCGCAACAGGTCTTCCCGCCCCGGCCCCGGGAGGGTGCCGACCCCAATCCTGCCAGGTCAGGCAAGGGTTGCGGTAGGACCCAGCACACCCTTCCTCCGCCTTGCCCAGGCCCCCGCATACACCCCACACTCGTGCGACACCCCACTCCCCCCTCCACGGCCCACGCGCCGGCGCCCGCTCGACCGGGCGGTCGGCGCGCGGCCCGTCGCGCCCTGACGCCGGCACGAAGGGGGACGGGGCGCGGGAGAGACAACGACGAAGGAGGACACCGGAGATGAGCGTGCACACAGACCTGGTACTGAAGGCGCGGGTACGGCTGATGAGCCACAACGAACGGATCCTCGACGGCGAAGGAGGCCTGACGGTATACCGGATCCTCTTCACGGTCAGCCCCCACATCCACGCCTACAAACTCGCCTACGTGCTGCGGAGCCTGAGCGAGAACAGCCCGCAGACGACCCGGACACCCGGAGCACGGCAAGCCCTCCTGGAAGAAGCAAGGGCCGCCAGCACCCGCATCCCGGCCGACGCCCCCACCCACCAACGCCGAATATGGGACCACACCGTGGCCGAACTCCGCGAGATCGAGCGCCGGCTCGGCCAGGCGAGCCGGTGACGCCCCGCCCGCACGAGGACCTGGTGCTGTGGGCGCGGGTGCGGCTGCTGAGCCGCAACCGGTGGGAACTGGAGGGCGAGGAGGCGATGCGGGTCTACCGGATCCTGTTCGCCGTCACCCCGCACGTCCACGCCTCCAAGCTCACCCAGGCCCTGCTGGGCCTCAGTTACCAGCCACGCCTGGCCCACCTGCCCGAGGCGCGGCGCGCGCTGCTGCGCGAGGCCCTGGAGGCGGCGGCGCACATCCCCCCGGGCGGGCCCTGGTACCAGGACCGGTACGCGGAGTACGCGCTGAGCGCACTGCGGCGCCTGGACGAACAGGACGAGCAGGAGGGGCAGAACGCGCAGGAGGGCTAGGGGGACGGGAGGGCCAGGGGGGACAGCAGCGGCGGGAGGGGCATGCGGTGCGGTAGGCGTCCGCGGGATGGTTGCGGTACAACAATCCCTATTTGACGACTGATCGGAGAAACCCCGAGATGAGCAGGTCAGGCCTGTCCCGTCGCGCCCTGATCGCCGGCGCCGGCGCCGCCGTCGTCGGCTGGAACACCGCCGCCCGTGCCTGGGCCGCCGAGCCGGGCGCCGGCGTCGCCGAACTGCCCGCGCTGGAGGGCACGGTGACGCTCGCGGGAGAGGGCCTGGAACGGTTCTCCGGCGACTTCGGGCACCTGGTCACCGCCGCGCCGCGCGCCGTGCTGCGCCCCGCCTCGGTGCGCGACGTGCAGAAGACGGTGGCCTTCGCCGCCCGTCACCGCATCCCGGTTGCCGTCAACGGGCAGAGCGGGGACGCGGCGGCGCTGGGCGCGGCCGGGCTGGAGTCGCACTCCAGCTACGGCCAGGCCAACCCCCGCGGCGGCATCGCGATCGACGCCCGCGGCCTGGCCGCAGTCGTCTCCGTCACGCCCGGCCGGGCCGTGGTGGAGGCCGGCGCGACCTGGGCGCAGCTGGTGGAGGCGGGCCTGGCCATCGGCTGGGTGCCGCCGGTGCTGACGGACTACCTGCACCTGTCGGTGGGCGGGACGCTGAGCGTGGGCGGCATCGGCGCGGCGGTGCAGCATTACGGCCTGCAGACGGACACGGTGCGGGAGGTGGAGGTGGTGACCGGTACGGGTGAGCTGGTGACGGCCTCGCGCGAGCGCGACCGGGAGCTGTTCGAGGCGGTGCTGGGCGGCGGCGGGCAGGCGGGGATCATCGTGCGGGCCACCCTGGCGCTGGTGCCGGCGCCGGAGCGCTCCACCGTGTTCACCCTGGCCTACGACGACCTGGACGCCTACCTGGTGGACCAGCAGAGGGTGCTGGCCACGGGCCGGTTCGACCTCCAGGTCGGCAACGTGGTGCGCAGCGCGGACGGCGGGCGGTGGCGGTACACGGCGGAGCTGGTCGCGTACGGGGCCGCGGGGCGGGCGGTGGACCGGGAGGCGCTGCTGGCGGGGCTGAGCCCGGTGGTGGGCGAGACGCGGGTGGTGGAGCAGGGCTGGCGGGAGTACGCGTTCCGGGTGGACGCCTTCGCCGGGTACCTGCGCTCGGCCGGGTTGTGGGGGCTGCCCAAGCCGTGGCTGAGCCTGTTCCTGCCGGCGTCGACGGCGGGGGTGTTCATGCGGGAGGCGGCCGCGCTGCTGACGGCCGAGGACCTGGGGGCGGGGCTGCTGCTGTTCTACCCGTACGCGCGGGAGCGGGTGCGCACCCCGCTGGCGGTGCTGCCGGGGGAGCGGGTGGGCTGGCACTTCGACCTGCTGGCCTTCCCCGCGCCGGGCGCGGACGTCGCGGGGATGCTGGAGCGCAACCGGCGGCTGTACGAGCGGGCGGTCCAGCTGGGCGGCAAGCGGTACCTGATCGGGGCGGTGCCGGGGATGACGGGCGCGGACTGGGCGCGGCACTACGGGGGGCTGTGGGAGCGGGTGCAGCGGGCCAAGCGGCGTTTCGACCCGGCGGGGATCCTGGCGCCCGGGCAGGGCATCCACACCTCCTGACGCCCGCCCGATCGGCTGGGGGCCGGTGGGCGGGCCGGGCCCCCGGGGGATGGGGCCGCCGCCGGCCAGGCGCGGGCAGGCGGCGGCGCCCTCCCTCACATCCCCCGCCACCGCCCGGCCCCTCCCCCGTAGCCACCGCCACCGCCTGGCCCCTCCCCCGTAGCCACCGCCACCGCCTGGCCCCCTCCTCCACAGCCCCCTCCCGCGGGGGGTGGCCGGGGCCCGGGTTGCGCGCGTCCCCCTTCCAGCGCGGGACCGTGCGGGGCGCCCGGCGGGCGGCGGGCCGCTCAGGTGTAGAGGGCGGCGGCGCGGCGGGTGGCCTCGGCGAGGCGGGCGCGCAGGTGGGGCGGTTGGAGGACTTCGGCTTCGGGGCCCAGGCGCAGGAGTTCGTGGTAGCCGATGTCCCAGGTCTCCAGCGCCAGGGTGACGGTGATCCAGCCGTCGGCGTCCGGGGGGCCGGCGGTGGCGAGGGCGTCGGCGGCGGCGGTGGGCTCCAGCAGGACGGCCAGGTGTTCGACGGCCGGCGGGCTCAGCCGTACCAGGGCGCGTTCGCGCAGCAGGGCGCGGGTGAACGCGCGGGCCGCCTCCTCCCAGTACCGGGCGAGGTCGAACTGCGGGTCGCGGTCGAAGTGTTCGTCGCTCGCCTCGGCGCTCTCGAAGCGGTCGACGCGGTAGGAGGCGATGCGGCCGCCGGGCCCGCGCGCCGCGAGGTACCACTGGCCGGCCTTGAGGACCAGGCCGTACGGTTCCAGGCGCCGGCGGCGGGTGGAGCCGCGGGAGGCGTAGCGGGCGTCCAGGACGCGGTCCTGCCACACGGCGCGGGAGACCTCGGCGAGCAGCGGCGGGGTGGGGGCGTCGCGGAACCAGGCCGGGGCGTCGAGGTGGAAGCGCTGGACGGCGGCCGCGGGGGCCTCGCCCAGGGCGGCGGCGACCTTGAGCCGGGCGGCCAGGGCCTGCCCGGCCAGGCCCATCTCGCGCAGCGGGCCGGGCAGTCCGGCCAGGTGCAGGACGGCGGCCTCGGCGCGCTCCAGGCCGGTGAGGCGGGTGCGGTAGCCGTCGACGAGGCGGTAGCCGCCGGCGCGCCCGCGCTCCGCGTACACCGGCACCCCGGCCTCGGCCAGGGCGGCGATGTCGCGCTGCACGGTGCGTTCGGAGACCTCCAGTTCGGCCGCGAGTGCGGCGGCGGTCATGGTGCGCCGGGTCTGCAGGAGCAGCAGCAGCGCGATGGCCCGGCTAGCCCGCACCCGCTCCTCCTTCCTCGCGTCCCTCTGTCGGCAGCCGCCATTGTCGCCGCACGCCGGCCGTGGGCGTCAGCCGGTGCGTCAGCCGGTGCGTCAGCCGGTGCGTCAGCCGGTGGCGTGCGGCGCGCTCACGCCTGGTGGGCCGCCGAGCCGAGTGCGGCCGGGTCGGCGGCGAAGGCGGCCATCCAGTGCGGGTGCAGCCGGTAGTAGACGACGTCGTGGTCCCAGTCGAAGGCGTCCGCGCCGTAGAAGTCCCGGAAGTGGGCGAGCAGTTCGGGCCAGTCGGCGGCCGGCTTCCCGCCGTGCGGGTTGAGGGTCTCCACCGTGCCGTGGGTGAACACGCCCAGGTCCTCCCCGCGCAGGTGCGCGGCGCTGACGGCGGGCCGGGCGGCGAGGTGGCGGGCCTTGGCGGCGGTGCGCGCGGTGCCGAAGTGCCAGCGGCCGTGCAGGAAGTGCCCGTCCACGCCGCTGATCCGCGGCTCGCCGGTGGCCGTGACGGTGGACAGCGCGAGCGTGCACATCCCGGTGAGCACGCCGGTGAGCTGTCCGGCGGTGAGGGCGCGCTCGCCGCTGATGATCGAGCGCAGGTGCGCCGTGGAGCGGGCGAGGGAGGCGTCCAGGAGGGCCTGGAGGCGCCGCAGGTCGTCGGGGGTTTCGCGCATGAGGGGGTCCTTTGCCGGTGCGTGGTCCGGGCCGGCGCCACCGCGGCGCCGGCCGGTCGCCCTCACTGTCCCGCCGGAACCCGACACCTTCTGTCGTCTTTCGCCGTCGCTGTTCGCCGGGCGGGTCTCAGCGGGCCAGGCGTCCCAGCAGGGCGGAGGCCGCCGCGATGCCCGCCACCGTGGCGGCGGCCAGGACGGCGAAGTCCAGCGGCAGGTGGGAGGGGGTGCCGATGAGCAGGCCGCGCAGCGCGTCGACCTGGTAGCTGAGCGGGTTGGCCTTGCTGACGGCCTGCAGCCAGCCCGGCATGAGGTCGACCGGGTAGAGGGCGTTGGAGCCGAAGAACAGCGGCATGGTGATCGCCTGGCCGATGCCCATCAGCCGGTCGCGGGTGAGCACGATCCCGGCGATGGCCATCGAGAGGCAGGAGAAGAACGCCGAGCCGAGCAGCACCGCGACCACCACCCCGAGCAGGCGCAGCGGGTTCCAGGTCATCGCGACGCCCAGGACGGCGGCGATCAGCACCACGACGACGGCCTGCAGGACGGCTTTGACGCCGGCGGCGAAGGCCTTGCCGGTGACCAGGGCGGCGCGCGGGGTGGGGGTGACCAGCAGTTTGGTGAGGACTCCGGAGTCCCGCTCCCAGATGATCATGATGCCGTAGAAGATCGCGATGAACATCGCGGACTGGGCGATGATGCCCGGCGCCAGGTAGTCGAGGTAGGGGATGCCGCCGGTGGGTATCGCCTTGAGGCGGGTGAAGGTCTCGCCGAAGATCAGCAGCCACAGGGCGGGCTGGACGGCGCGGGTGTAGAGCTCGGTGCGGTCGTGGCGCAGCTTCTGCAGTTCCACCGCGCACATCGCGCCGACCCGGGCGGGCACCAGGCGCCAGCCGGTGCGGGCGCGCGGGGGCACCAGCAGCAGGTCGAGGTCGGGGGTGGGCCCGGGGGTGTCGGCGGGGGGTTCAGCCGACGCGGTTGGCCGTGCGGCGGGTACGGCGGACATCGCCGAAGTCTCCTTCCGTGGCGTCGGCCAGGTCGCGGCCGGCGAAGTGGCGGAACACGTCGTCCAGGGTGGGCTCGTCCCGGCCCTCTTCCCGTACCCGGGCCTTGAGTTCGGCGGGGGTGCCGAGCGCGCGGATGCGGCCGCGGTCCATCAGGGCGATGCGGTCGCAGTGGCGGTCGGCCTCGTCCATGTAGTGGGTGGTGACCAGGACGGTCATGCCGGTGGCCCGGCGCACGGCGTCGACGCGCTCCCACACGCCGGTGCGGGCGATCGGGTCCAGGCCGATGGTGGGTTCGTCCAGGACCAGCAGACGCGGGGCGCTGACCAGGGCCTGGGCGAGTTCGAGGCGGCGCACCATGCCGCCGGAGTAGGTGGCGGCCATCCGGTCGGCGGCGTCGGTGAGGTCGACGGCGGCCAGGGCCTGGGCGACGCGCCGGGCGCGTTCGGCGCGGGGCACGTCGAAGACCCGGGCGAACAGGGCGACGTTCTCGCGTCCGGTCAGCCCGGCCTCGGCGGACAGCTGCTGGGGCACGTAGCCGAGCAGGCGGCGCACCTCCATCGGGCGGCGGGCGGCGTCGTGGCCGAAGACACGCACCATGCCGGCGCCGGCCGGCAGCAGGGTGGTGATCGCGCGGATCGTGGTGGTCTTGCCCGCGCCGTTGGGCCCGAGCAGGCCGAACACCTCGCCGGTGCGCACGGTCAGGTCGATGCCGTCCACGGCCCGGGTGGTCCTGCCGCGGCCGTGGGTGAAGCTGTACTCCAGGCCCTGGCACACCACGGCCTGCTCCTGGCTCGTCACGCTTCCTCCTCGGGGCTCGTCACGCTTCCTCGGCACTCCCTCGGGGCTCGTCACGCTTCCTCGGCACTCCCTCGGGGCTCGTCACGCTTCCTCCTCGGGCAGGGCGCGCAGGCCCTCGGCGACCTTCTGCAGGGCGGGCAGGGCGGCCGCCAGCGCGGCCCGGTCCGGCTCGGGCAGGCCCGCGACCAGCTCGCCCATCAGGGCGCGGCGCCGCGCGCGCCAGGCCTCGATCCGCTGCCCGGCGGCCTCGGTCGCGTACAGCAGCGCGGCCCGGCGGTCGGCGGGGTCCGGTTCGCGGCGCAGCAGGTCCTGGGCGACGAGCTGGTTGACCAGGGTGGAGACGGAGTTGCCGGCCAGGCACAGTTCCTCGGCGGCCTCGGAGATCCGCAGGCCGGGGGTGTGGGTGACCAGGCGCAGCAGTTCCACCTGGGCGCCGCGCAGCCGGGGCTGTTCGAGGCGGCGGCGCAGGCGGCGGCGCAGCAGGCGCTGGATGCCGACGAGGAGGGCGGAGAACTCGTCGGCGAGGGCCGCGTCGGGGGTGTCGTCGTCGCGTCTTTCGGGGGCTCGTGCCGTTCCCGTGGCCATGCCCCAATTTTAGCTCTCAGTGAGAGGTATCTGTCGAGGGGGCGGACACCGGCAGTGGACGCGCGGGAGGATCGGGGCCCGGGCGGTAAACGCCCGGGCCCGCTGACGCCACTTCCGGGCAGCCGCCCAGGCGCCCGGACCGGGAGCCCGCCGAGGGCGGGAGCCCACCGGAAGGCCCACCCCATGACGGACCCCGTGACCCTGGCGCCGCCCGGCGCCGCACCCGCCGCACCCGCCGTGCCGAAGGTCGCCGCCGCCCTCGCCCGGTGTC
>NZ_MECK01000065.1 GCF_014596465.1 Streptomyces sp. CBMA123
CCCGGCACCGGCAGGTAGCGGGCGCCGTGCCGGGCGGCCGGGAGCCGGGCGACACCGCCCGGGCCGTCCGGGCCGGTGAGCAGGTACAGCTCGAACTCGTGCTCCGGCAGGCCCTCGGCGAGCCGGTCGCACCACGGTCCGGCGCCACGGTCGGGATGCGGACGGGCACCCTCGGTGAGCAGGGCGACGCGCACGGGAGACCTCCTAGGGTTGCTGCCCCTCCCAGGGGCGACCGGAGCCGCGGGGCCGAACGCCGGGACCCTTGCTGTCGCTTGTCACCCACCCAGTGGCCCGGTGTCTGCGGCTCTCCCCCACACCTGTTCGGTCCGGCAGCAGAACGGTAGGACCGGCTTCCGGCCGCCCATCGGTCACATGCCTGGCTGCCACCTGAACGAGTGAACCCCCGTGACCTCGGCCCGGACCGGGCCGTTGACGCGCGCTATACGGCGCGGCCCCTCACCCGTCGACGGGTGAGGGGCCGCGCCGTATAGGCCCGGTCCGCTCAGCGGGCGGCGGCCGCGATCAGCTCGCGCACGGCCCGGGCGACCGCGTCGGGGTGCTCCATCATCGCCACGTGCCCGGACTCCGGCAGCACCAGCAGCCGGGCGTCGGCGAAGGCCGCGCAGGCCCGGCGGGCCGAGCGGTAGGCGACCAGCCGGTCGCGCAGCCCGTACACCAGCAGCACCGGCGCCTCCACCTGCTCGGCCTGCCGCCACAGCGCCTGGTCGCCGCGCTCGGTGTACGCGGAGACGATGCCGCGGGCCGAACCGACCAGCGCCGGCATCGCGTGCGGCAGCTCCAGCCGGTGCCGGTACTCGGCCACCGCCTCGGCCCGGGCGGCCGGGCTCAGTCCGGCCGGGTCGCCGTAGACCAGGCGCAGCAGGTCCTCGGTGGCGGCCTCGGCGTCGCGCCGGCCGGCCGGCAGCCGGCGCAGCAGGGCGGGCAGGCCGGGCACGGCGAGCAGGCCGGTGGGCCAGGCGGAGCGCTGCGGGGGCAGTTCGGGCAGGGCGGGCGAGACCAGGGTGAGGCTGCGGACGAGGTCGGGGCGCAGGGCGGCGAGCCGGACGGCGACGGCGCCGCCGAGCGAGTTGCCGAAGAGGTGGACGGGGCCGCGGCCGGAGGCCTCCAGGTAGCCGATGACGGCGCGGACGTGGCCGGAGAGGCTGAGGTTGCCGTCGGCGGGCGGACCGGAGCGGCCGAAGCCGGGCAGGTCGACGGCCTCGCCGTCGACGAGGCCGTCGAGCCGGTCCATCAGGTCGTTCCAGTTGCCGGCCGAGCCGCCCAGGCCGTGCACGAAGAGCCCGGGCTCGCGCCCGTCGGTGCCGCCCCCCGGCATCCGGGCCGCCCCGGCGGGCCGGTGCACCGCGAGCACCGCACCGGGGACCTCGACCGTACGTACCTGCTGCTCAGCGCTGCTCATGGTGGACGATGGTAGTGAGCCCCGGCCGGGGGCGGCGGGGCGGTCCGGCCGTCCCATCCCTCGTCACACCACTGCCGACGCCGAGGTCAGCGCCGTATTGTGGGCTCCTGACAAGCGGGCGGGCAGCTTTTCTCGCGTTCACCAAGGGCCGACGCGGTTACCGAAAAGTAGAATCGGCCCTCTTGCCAGCCCCGATCAACCCCGAAGTGAGGAGCGCCGTGACGGCCATCCAAGAGGCGCAGGAGCGCCCGCGCGGTGCCCGCCTGCCGCGAAGCGCCCGCCGTGAACAACTGCTCGGTGCCGCCCAGGAGGTGTTCGTCGCGCAGGGTTACCACGCGGCCGCCATGGACGACATCGCCGACCGTGCCGGGGTGAGCAAGCCGGTGCTCTACCAGCACTTCCCCGGGAAGCTGGACCTCTACCTGGCGCTGTTGGACAAGCACTGCGACGCCCTGGTCGAGTCGACCCGCGAGGCGCTGGGCACCACCACCGACAACAAGCTGCGGGTGGCCGCGACGATGGAGGCGTACTTCAACTACGTCTCCAGCGAGTCCGGTGCCTTCCGGCTGGTCTTCGAGTCGGACCTGACCAACGAGCCGGCCGTGCGCGAGCGGGTGGAGCGGGCCTCCGAGGCGAGCGCGACGCTGGTCAGCAAGGTCATCCAGGAGGACACCGACCTGCCGGAGGCGGAGTCCAAGCTGCTGGCCGCCGGGGTCTGCGGCCTGGCCCAGATCACCGCCCGGTACTGGCTGTCGCAGGGGCTGGAGATCCCGCGCGACGAGGCGGTGCGGCTGGTCGCCAGCCTGGCCTGGCGGGGCCTGAAGGGCTTCCCGATGCACCCGGGCGACCTCGCCCCGGAGGGTTCCGCTCAGCGCTGACGATCCGCTGACCTTCGCCTGGGCGGTGATCGGGTGCTCTATGGTGAAGCCGTACGGCGCGGTCGCCGCGGTCGCTTGTCCCAGGCGCTCCGATGACCGCGCGTGGAGGCTGCAACCCCGGAGGGACGGAAGCCGTGGAGGTCAAGATCGGCGTGCAGAACGCGCCCCGCGAGATCGTGATCGAGAGCTCGCAGACTGCCGATGAGGTCGAGAGCGCGGTCGCGAAGGCGCTGGAGGGCTCCACCAAGCTCTTCTCGCTCACCGACGAGCACGGCCGCCGCGTCATCGTCCCGGCCGAGCGCCTGGCGTACGTGGAGATCGGCGAGCAGGCCGTCCGCAAGGTCGGTTTCGGCACCGCCTGAGGCGCCGCCCGCGAAAAGGGTCCGAACCGGTGCCCCGTTCCCTCCCGGGAGCGGGGCACCGTCGCGTGTACGGCCAGTTCGGCCTGGGTACGGCGACAGGTGCGGCGCCGGTGCCGCACGTCCGTCCCCCGGGGAGGCCGCCTTGCTGGTCGAATCGATCGTCTTCGCCCTGGTCGGCCTGGTCGCGGCCGCGGCCGCGCTGCTCGGCCTGCCGGGGTACTTCCGGGCCTCCCGCCCGTTGGTGGCGGGGACGGCGACGGCCGCGGCGCTGCTCGGCGGGGTGCTCGCGCACTTCTGCCTGGACGGGCGCCACCCGGTGGTCGCGGTGGCGTTCTCGGCGCTGGCCGCCGGGGTGCTCACCTCGCTGCTGGCCCGGCCTGACCTCGCCGCCGGGCGGGCCCCGGCGCACCGGCACCACCCGCACCGGGCCGGCGCCCACCGCGCGCGGCGGCACCGGCCGGTGTGACGCGGGGAGCTAACTGGCCAGGCCGAGGGCGGCCATCCGCCGGGTGTGCGCCTCGGTGATCCGGTTGAACATCTTGCCGACCTCGACCAGGTCGAAGCCCTGCACCTGGACGCCGCCGACCAGCAGGTTGGACAGCGCGTCCCGCTCGGCGACGACCCGCTGGGCCTGGCTGAGCGCCTCGCCCATCAGCCGCCGGCCCCAGAGGGCGAGGCGTCCGCCGGCCCGCGGGTCGGCCTCGATGGCCTGGCGGACCTTGTCGACGGCGAACTGGCCGTGGCCGGTGTCGGACATGACGCCGAGCACCAGGTCGCGGGTGTCGTCGTCCAGCCGGACGGCCACCTCGCGGTAGAAGTCGGTCGCGATGGCGTCCCCGACGTAGGCCTTGACCAGGCCCTCCAGCCAGTCCGAGGGCGCCGTCATCCGGTGGAACAGCTCCAGCGGCTCGACGAAGGGGCGCATGGCCTCCTGCGGGTCGGCGCCGATCTCGGCGAGCCGGTCGTGCAGCCGCTGGTAGTGCTGGAACTCGGCGGAGGCCATCCGGGCCAGGGCCGCCTTGTCGGCGAGGTCGGGCGCCAGTTTGGCGTCCTCGGCGAGCCGCTCGAAGGCGCTCAGCTCGCCGTACGCGAGCGCGCCGAGCAGGTCCAGTACCGCCGCGCGGTAGCCCGGCTCGGCCGAACACGTGGCCCAGTCGCCGATCGAGCCGCCCGTGCCGTCCTGCGTCTCACCTTGGGTCTCCATGACCCGCCACCTTAGTCCCGGGGGAGCGGCCGCCCCACCACCGACCGCACCCGGGTGACCTGCCGGATCGGCCGATCAGGGGCCGGTCGCCGGGGGCAATGTCAGACGCGTCACGTGTTCGAGTCGTCGGCTGACTGTATGGTGGTACGGAGCCCCGTCGTGTTCGCACGGTGTCACCGCCGTCTCGGTGGCCCGCACGAGCCCGCTCCCTAGCGGCAGCGCGTCCCTCGGACGTGTCCGCACCGGAGGCACGGGTACTCACGTACGCGGATGCCCGGTCGGAGAGCCGATCGGCTCCGACCATGGCTTGGACTTCAAGCCTTGGCACCGCATCAGTGGCCGAGCGAGGGCCGCCGAGACCACGCCCACCTGGCGGAGGTCCCGCGCAGGTCCCTCACGGGAATTTCCCCGACGCCGCCGGCGACGCGCCCCGTCATCGGGCCGCGCGCACCGGCCGGCCGCAGGGACCGGCGCGGTTGTGCGTCCGCGCAGCTGTCATCAGGGCCGCCCAGGCCCGTACGCAGCCGCGCGGCTGCCCGCCCGCCGCTCGCTCTCGGCCCCTCCGAAAACGGAAGAGGCAGCACCCTGTCCACCACCGCTGAACCCATCAAGACGACGTTCCGGGACCTGGGGATCCTCCCGGAGACCGCCGAGGCCCTCGAGTCCGTCGGCATCGTCCATCCCTTCCCCATCCAGGAGATGACCCTCCCGGTCGCGCTGACCGGCCACGACGTCATCGGCCAGGCCAAGACCGGCACCGGCAAGACCCTCGGTTTCGGCCTCCCGCTGATCGAGCGGGCCATCGTGCGCGCCGACGTGGACGCCGGCCGGGCCACCGAGGAGCAGCTCTCCGACTTCCCGCAGGCGCTGATCGTCGTCCCGACGCGTGAGCTCTGCACCCAGGTCACCAACGACCTGCAGACCGCCGGCAAGGTCCGCAACGTCCGCGTGCTCGCGGTCTACGGCGGCCGGGCGTACGAGCCGCAGGTCGAGGCGCTCAACAAGGGCGTCGACATCGTGGTCGGCACCCCGGGCCGACTGCTGGACCTCGCCGGCCAGAAGAAGCTGAACCTGTCCAAGGTCCGCGCGCTGGTCCTCGACGAGGCCGACGAGATGCTCGACCTGGGCTTCCTGCCCGACGTCGAGAAGATCATCACCATGCTGCCGGCCAAGCGGCAGACCCTGCTGTTCTCGGCCACCATGCCGGGCCAGGTCATCAACCTCGCCCGCCGGTACATGAGCCAGCCCACGCACATCCGGGCCGCCGCCCCGGACGACACCGGCGCCACCGTCGCCAACACCGAGCAGCACATCTTCCGTGCCCACTCCCTGGACAAGGTCGAGACGGTCTCGCGCATCCTGCAGGCCGACGGCCGCGGGCTGGCGATGATCTTCTGCCGCACCAAGCGCACCGCCGCCGACGTGGCCGACCAGCTGACCCAGCGCGGCTTCGCGGCCGGCGCCGTCCACGGCGACCTCGGCCAGGGCGCCCGCGAGCAGGCGCTGCGCGCCTTCCGCAACGGCAAGGTCGACGTCCTGGTCTGCACCGACGTGGCTGCCCGCGGCATCGACGTCGAGGGCGTCACCCACGTCATCAACTACCAGTGCCCCGAGGACGAGAAGACCTACCTCCACCGGATCGGCCGCACCGGCCGGGCCGGCGCCTCCGGCACCGCCGTCACCCTGGTGGACTGGGACGACATCCCGCGCTGGCAGCTGATCAACAAGGCGCTGGACCTGCCGTTCAACGAGCCGGAGGAGACCTACTCCACCTCGCCGCACCTGTACGAGCTGCTGAAGATCGCGCCGGGCACCAAGGGTGTCCTGCCGCGCTCGGAGCGCACCCGGGCCGGGCTCGGCGCGGAGGAGATCGAGGACCTCGGCGAGACCGGCGGGCGGGGCGCCCGCTCCGGCCGCGCCGGTGGCCGAAGGGCCGGTCGGCGAGCGGCCGTTGGCCAAGCCGCCGGTGCGCAAGCTGGCCAAGGACCTGGGCATCGACCTGCGGGCCGTCACCCCGACCGGTCGGGACGGCGTGATCACCCGCGAGGACCTGCACGCCCACGCCGCGGCCCAGGCCGCCGTGGTGGCTCCGGCCGCCGAGCCGGCCGTGGTCGAAGCGGCCGAGGCCGTGGCGGCGCCGGTGCCGGTGTTTGTCGGGGGCGACGTCCGGGTGCCGATCAAGGGCGTCCGCAAGGCGACCGCGCAGGCGATGGTGGCCTCGGCCTTCACCGCCCCGCACGTCACCGAGTTCGTCCAGGTCGACGTGACCCGCACCATGAAGTTCGTCCGCAAGCTCAAGGAGAGCGGCGAACTGGGCCGGGACGTCCGGGTCAGCTCGCTGCTGCTGGTCGCCAAGGCGCTGCTGGTGGCGATCAAGCGGCACCCGGAGATCAACGCCCAGTGGGACGAGGCGGCCCAGGAGATCGTGCTCAAGGGCCAGGTCAACCTCGGCATCGCCGCGGCCACCCCGCGCGGTCTGATCGTCCCGAACATCAAGGACGCCGGCTCCAAGACCCTTACCGGCCTGGCCGTTTCGCTCGGCGAGCTGGTCGAGACCGCCCGGCAGGGCAAGACCTCGCCGGCCGACATGCAGGGCGGCACGGTCACCATCACCAACGTCGGCGTCTTCGGCGTCGACACCGGCACCCCGATCCTCAACCCGGGCGAGGCGGCCATCCTGGCCTTCGGCGCGGTCCGGGAGCTGCCGTGGGTGCACAAGGGCAAGGTGGTCCCGCGTCAGGTGACCACGCTCGCACTCTCCTTCGACCACCGGCTGGTGGACGGGGAGTTGGGCTCCAGGGTGCTGGCCGACGTGGCCGGGCTGCTGGAGTTCCCGAAGCGCCTGATCACCTGGGGCTGACGCCCCGGGAGACGTGACGAAGGGGCCCTGCTCCGCACCGCCGTGCGGAGCAGGGCCCCTTCGTCGTACCCGCCCGTCGACTACCGCTGACGGCGCAGGCGACGGACGGCGAGCAGGACGCCGGCCCCCAGCGCGAGCAGCGCGGCGGCGGAGGTGGCGAGGAAGGTGTCGGTCTCGGCGGCGCCGGTGTGGGCGAGTTCGGCGGCACCGGCCGGGGCGGTGGTGGCCGGCGCGGCGGCGGGCTGCGCGGCGGGCTCGGCGGGAGCCTCGGTGGGCTCGGCGGCCTCGGCCGGGGTGCGGTCGGCGGCCGGCTCGGCCGGAGCCGGCTTGGCGGGCTTGGCGGGCGTGGTGGTGGGCGCGGGCTTGGCGGGCTTGGCCGGCTCGGTGGGGTCGATGGCCCGAGCCACGTGGAAGGTGTGGCTCTCCCCGCGCTCGGCGGGGAAGCCGGGGGCCTGGGCGAGCAGGCCGATCTCGACATCGGTCAGGTCCTTCGGCGCCTTCGAGGAAATGCCCACTCGGAAACCGAAGTTGACGACATGGCCGTCCTCCACGCGGGGGGCGGTGGTGGCGGGGGTGACGAGCGTGAAGAGCGTGGGGTCGCAGCCGTGGCGCAGGCCGATCGGCTTCCATCCGCCGGCGGTGGCGACCTCCACCGTGAGGTCCTCGAGCCGCAGGTCCCGGCCGTAGAGCCCGAGCATCGGGGAGACGTTCTGGAACGGGGCGCCGGTGAAGTTGCCGACGCTGACGCCGATCTCGACCTTCTCGCCGCCCGCGATGATCGTCTGGCCGTTCGGGGTCATGTGGAAGCCGACGTTGTAGGAGCCGTTGTGCGCGGCCGGGGTGGGGGCAGCGGCCGTCGCGACGGCCGTCGCGACGGCCGTCGCGACGGAGGTCGGGGCGGAGGTCGGGGCGGAGGTCGGGGCCGAGGAGGTGGCCGAGGGGGCCGGAGTCGCCGGAGCGGTGACGGCGGGCGCGGTGACGGCAGGCGCGGCGTCGGCGTCGTCGCCGCAGGCCCAGGCGGAGTTGCCGGTGGCGAGGACCTGGACGCCGCCCGCGAGGATGGTGGTGGCGGCGAGGACGGCGATGCGGCGGCGGCCGGAGAAGGCGCGGTCGTTCTTCGCAATACGGGTGATAACGGACGTGCGCATGACGTGACTCCCCAGGGTCATGGGTCTGACGGTGTGGTGGGTGAAGACGACCGGCTCCGCTCCTCGTGAGCGGAAGCGCCCCCCGGCTCCGCCGGTCTCGCTCTCCGTGCCTTCACCCTGATAGACGTCCATCCCCGCCGGGGGTTGCAGGTGGATCGAGAAGTTTTTTCGGAAGTCTTCGGCCGGGCTTCGGGATACTGCCGGAATGACGGATGAGCTGACGATTCGACCGGAGAAGACGGCGGGCGGGGGCGGCGAACGCCGGTCGCTGCGGCGGGACGTGTCGGCGCCGGCGCTGCTGGCGGGGCTGGTCTGCGTCGCGGTGTCGTTCTCCGGACCGCTGGTGGTGGTGCTCGCGGCGGCCGCCGCCGGCCGGCTGGACGCGGCGCACACGGCGTCCTGGATCTGGGCGGTGGCGATCGGCAGCGGGGTGAGCGGCTTCGCGCTCAGCTGGTGGACCCGGACGCCGGTGATCACCGCCTGGTCCACCCCGGGTGCCGCGCTGCTGGTGACCAGCCTGGGTGGCTACCCGTACCGGGAGGCGGTCGGGGCGTTCCTGGTGAGCGCGGTGGTGGTGACGCTGTTCGGGGTCACGGGCTGGTTCGGCCGGCTGATCGCGGCGGTGCCGGTGGGGATCGTGAACGCGATGCTGGCGGGCATCCTGTTCTCCTTCGGCGCCGGGATCTTCGGCGCGGTGCACGGTGCGCCGGTGCTGGTGGTGGGCAGCTTCCTGGCCTTCCTGCTGGCCAAGCGGTTCGCGCCCCGGTACGCGGTGCCGGTCGCGCTGGTGGTGGGCGGGGTGCTGGCGGCGCTGACCGTGGGGCTGCCGCTGCACCTGGGCTCGGGCGGGCCGACGGTGCCGGTGCTGACGGTGCCGGCGTTCTCCTGGTCGGCCCTGGTGGGGCTGACGCTGCCGCTCGCCATCGTCACGCTGGCCTCGCAGAACGCGCCCGGGCTCGGGGTGATGCGGGCCTTCGGCTACCGGGCGGACGACCGGCTGCTGATCGGTTCGACCGGCGCGGTGTCGATGCTGATGGCGCCGTTCGGCTCGCCGGGGGTGAACCTGGCGGCGATCACGGCGGCGATCTGCTCGGGCCCGGAGGCCCACCCGGACCCGCGTCGGCGGTACGTCGCGGGGATGTCCTCGGGCGTGCTGTACGTGGTGGTGGGCAGTTTCGGCGGGCTGCTGGTGAGCCTGTTCACCGGGTTGCCGAAGGAGCTGATCGCGGTGATCGCCGGGGTGGCGCTGCTGGCCTCGCTGCAGGGCAGCCTGGCGGCGGCGGTGGCCGAGGAGCGCGGGCGGGACGCGGCGGTGGTGACGTTCCTGGCGAGCGCCTCGGGGATGAGCCTGTTCGGCATCGGTTCGGCGTTCTGGGGGCTGCTCTTCGGGCTCGGGACGCACCTGGTGCTGGAGTGGGGGAGGCGGACCCGGGAGTGATGCGCCGAGGGGGCGGGGGAAGCACCCTCGGGAGTGATGCGCCGAGATTGATTGGTATCTCTGGTATGAAAGGAATCGTTCGGCCAGGTCGGTGACATTTTCTTCGGCCGGTAGGGGCGACACGCCGGTCCGGGTACGTCTCCGCTCCACCACCCGGGCGACACCGGGTGACCGGAGCCCCGAGGACGCACCCGTATGCCTGCTGGCAACCCTGGCCGTCTCGTCCGGAGTCTGGCCGCCCTCGTACTGGTGTCCACCGCCGTACTCCCGGCCGCCCTGGAACTCGTCGGCCCCTCGCCGTTCGGCGTGATCGGAGCGGGCGCCCCCGCCGACCGGGCACTGCCGCCGCACACCGCGCTCCGCGCCGACCAGCGGCTGCCCGTGGCCGCCCCGACCTTCGACATACGCCGCACCGGGGACCCGGCCAACCGGATCACCCTGGTGCTGCTCGGCGACGGCTACACGGCGGACGAACAGGAGGCCTTCCGGCAGCAGGCCGACAAGGCCTGGCACGCGCTGATGGACATCGAACCGTTCCGTACCTACCAGGGGTTCTTCAACATACGGCGGGTCGAGGTGGTCTCCCCGGTCTCCGGGATAGCCGAGAGCGAGAGCCGCGGCCGCCACCCCGCCACCCCGCTGGGCATGCACTTCTGGTGCGAGGGCACCGCCCGGCTGCTCTGCGCCGACGAGGGCGCCACCGCCCGCTATGCCGGGGACAGCGCCGGGCCGCAGTACCTGATCGCGCTCGCCAACTCGGGCGAGTACGGCGGCGCCGGGGGCACCGGGGTGACCACCCTGGCCGGGGGGAGTCCGGACGCCGGGCGGATCATCCAGCACGAGATCGGGCACACCGTCGGGGACCTCGGCGACGAGTACGACAGCGCCCCGGACGACGCCGACTACCCGAACCTCTCCACCCTCAACGCCGACGACATGCGCAAGAAGCAGACCAAGTGGTGGCGCTGGCTGGGCGCGGTGTCACCGGATGGCGCCGGCACCGTCGGGGCGTACCGCAGCGCCAACGGCCTCTACCGGCCCACCCCCGACTCGGTGATGCGCACCCTCGGCAGCGCCTACAACCTGCCCTCCCGCGAGGCGATCATCGAGGAGCTGTACCGCAAGGTCCGCCCCACCGACGCCCCGTCGCCGCCGCCCGGCGAGGTCGCCGGACGCCCCCGGCTGGACGTCCGGCCGCTGCCGCTGACCGGCACCCGGCAGCTCCAGGTGGACTGGAAGGTGGACGGCGCTCCGGTCGCCCCGCAGGCGGTGGACGGCGGCCGGCTGGACACCGCCCTGCTGGAGCTGGCCCCGGGCCGGACGGCGACCGTGACCGCGACCGTCCGGGACACCACGGACTGGGTGCGGGACGAGGCCTTCCGGGACCGCTACATGACCCGGTCGGTGTCCTGGACGGTCACCGGCTGAGCCACCCGGCCACCGGCACCGGCGGCTCCGCCGTCCGCTGCCGTCCGCGACCGCGCCGGCCGGCGTCCGCGAGGTCACACCCCCCGGATCTGGGCGTCCAATCATGGGATGACTAACCTGGACGGACTATGACCGTGGAGCCCGCCCGCTCAGCCCCGCCCCTGTCCGTCCCCGCTCCCCGAGCCACCGCCGAGCCCCCGGCCACCGCCGGGCCCCCCGCCGCCACCGTCCCCGCGCCGCCCGGCGGCCGCGCGGCCTGGCTGGCCTGGTCCATCGGCGTCAGCGTCTACATCCTGGCCGTCATCCACCGCACCAGCCTCGGCGTGGCCGGACTGGACGCCGCCGAGCGCTTCGGCATCGGCGCCTCGGCGCTGTCCACCTTCTCCATCCTCCAGGTGCTGGTCTACGCGGCCATGCAGGTCCCGGTCGGCCTGCTGGTCGACCGGTTCGGGCCGCGCCGGGTGCTGCTGCTCGGCGTGCTGCTGCTGAGCACCGGCCAGCTGGCCTTCGCCTTCAGCTCCTCCTTCGCCCCGGCGCTGGCCTCCCGGGCGGTGCTCGGCTGCGGCGACGCGATGACCTTCATCAGCGTGCTGCGGATAGCCGCCCGGTGGTTCCCGGCGGCGAAGAACCCGTTCGTCGCCCAGCTGACCGGGCTGGCCGGGATGGGCGGCAACCTGGTCACCACCGTGGTGCTCGCCCAGGCGCTGCACAGCGAGGGCTGGACGCCCACCTTCGCCGCGATCGCGCTGCTCGGCGTGGCGGTGTTCGCGCTGGTCGCGCTGTTCCTCCAGGACACCCCGGCGCAGGAGGAGCCGGTCCGGCCGGCGGGGGAGCGGCGGGAGCGGCCGAAGGTCCGCCGTCAGGTCCTGGACTGCTGGCGGGAGCCGGGCACCCGGCTGGGCCTGTGGATCCACTTCACCACCCAGTTCCCCGGCAACGCCTTCGGCCTGCTCTGGGGCCTGCCCTACCTGGTCGAGGCCCAGGGGATGACCCGCGGCGAGGCCGGGGGGCTGCTGACCGTGCTGGTGCTCTCCAACATGACCTGCGGCTTCGTCTTCGGCCGGCTGCTCTCCCGGACCGCCCGGGCCCGGATGCCGATCGTGTTCGGCGCCCTCGTGGCCACCGGGCTCGGCTGGGCGCTGGTGCTGGCCTGGCCGGGCGGGCACCCGCCGTTCTGGCTGCTGCTCGGGATCATCCTGGTGATGGGCAGTAACGGCCCGGCCTCGCTGGTCGGCCTGGACTTCGCGCGTGCCCGCAACCCGGTGGAGCGGCTCGGCACCGCCTCCGGGATCGTCAACATGGGCGGCTTCATCGGCACGATGATCACCCTGTTCGGCATCGGCGTGCTGCTGGACGCGCTCTCCCCGGCCGGCGCCGGGGCGTACTCGGCCGAGGCCTTCCGCTGGGCGTTCTGCTGGCAGTACGTGCCGCTGGCGGTGGGCACGGCGATGATCCTGCGGCTGCGACGGAAGGTCGCAGCCGCCTCCTGACCCCCTGAACCTCAGACGGTGACCGAGAAGTTCGCCAGCACCCGCTCGGCCAGTTCCTTGTCGCCCTCGACGCCCACCGGGCCGGGCCGGCCGCGGCCGCAGGCCAGCCGGACGTACGTCTCCCAGTCCATGGTGAGCTGGACGTCGGGGGCCAGGCTGATCGACTCGTCCACGGAGCCGCGGCCGGCCGCGTCCACCCGGACGGTGCGCAGGAACTCCACCGGGCCGGTCACGTCCACCACCAGGGCCGTCCCGGCCGGGGCGCCGGCCTGGTGGGCGACGGCCTTGGGCAGGAACTGCAGCAGGTAGTCCCGGGTGACCAGGGCTCCCGGGGAGTCCAGGTTGCCGGGGGTCTCCAGGGCCCGGCGGAGGTCCTGCTCGTGCACCCAGACGTCGAAGGCCCGCACCCGCAGCAGCTCGTGGTACGGGATGTCCCTGGCCAGCGGGCCGGCCGGCCAGCGGACCGGCTCGTCCGGCGTCTGCTTGGCGTTCCGCAGCGCGCGGGAGCGGCGGATGATCGTGTACTCCAGCTCGCCGGTCATCTCCAGCGCGGTGTGGCAGCGGCGCTTGTCGACCGGCAGTTCGACGTAGCGGGCGAACTCGGTGGTCACGTGGCGAAGGTCACGCGGCAGCGCATGGATCGGGCGCGGGTCGCCGAGCAGCTCGGACTCCACCGCGATCACGTGCGAGACGACGTCCCGGACCGACCAGCCGGTGCACTCCGTGGCCCGGTTCCACGAGCCCTCGGGAAGGGGGGCGACCAGCTCCGATATGGACTCGATGCTCTGCGTCCACGCCTCCGTGTAAGCCTGCACGGTCTGGTTGTCCGTCACGGGAATCTCCGGCCCTCCGTCAGCTTTCCTACGCTCCGCGCCCGGCCGTCGCTCTCGGCCGGGATGGCCGGCTTCCGGGCGCGCACGCTAACCGCACGTTACGCTGCCGGGAGACAGCTGGGCAGCGCTTTCGGGTGACGATCGTAGGTCTCTTGCCGTGGACGGTGGTACTGTGCGCGCTTCATTGATCCAACTCGCGGTCTCCGACGCCGAGCCACCCGCCGAACGGCGGGCCCGGGCCGCGTCGCTGGTACGGGCCCAGCAGGGCTCCGACCTGGTGGTGTTGCCCGAGCTGTGGCCGTTGGGCGGCTTCGCCCACGAGCTCTGGTCGGACGGCGCCGAGACGCTGGACGGGCCGACTTCGGACGCGATGGCGGCCGCCGCCCGGGCCGCCGGGGTCTGGCTGCACGCCGGTTCGATCGTCGAACGCGATCCGGACGGCCCGATCTACAACACCTCGATGCTGTTCGCCCCCGACGGCGAGCTGGTGCACACCTACCGCAAGATCCACCGCTTCGGCTTCGACAGCGGCGAGGCGGTGGTGATGGGCGCCGGGCAGGAGATCGTCACCGCGCCGACCGAGTTCGGCACCCTGGGCCTGGCCACCTGCTACGACCTGCGCTTCCCGGAGCTGTTCCGGGCGCTGCTGGACGCCGGCGCCCAGCTGCTGGTGGTCCCGGCGGCCTGGCCGGCCAAGCGGCGGGAGCACTGGACGCTGCTGGCCCGGGCCCGGGCACTGGAGGAGCAGGCCTTCGTGCTGGCCTGCAACACCGCCGGGACCCACGCCGGGGTCGAGCAGGCCGGGCACAGCGTGGTGGTGGACCCGTGGGGCCGGGTGCTGGCCGAGGCCGGGCCGGACGAGCAGGTGCTGACCGTCGAGTTCGACCCGGCCGAGGTGGGCCGGGCACGGGAGGACTTCCCGGTGCTGCGGGACCGCCTGCTGGGCATCCCGGCGCCGGTCCAGCGGTAGGCGCTCGCCGGGCACGGGCGGGGGACACGGGCTTCCGGAGGGTTGGTTCGTACCTGCTCCGGACCGGTTTGAGAAGATGAGCACTCGTCGTGTTCCCCGCCGCCGGTCGGCCGGTCCGTCGCGGGTCGGCACGGCGGCCCGCCCGAGGAGGTCGCGCGCATGTCCGGCACCGGCGCCGGCGACACCCCCCGCCCCGTCATCCAGCGCAACAGCCTGCGCGAGCAGATCGCCGGCGCGCTCCGCGAGGAGATGATGGCCGGCCGGCTGGAGGCCGGCCGCAACTTCACCGTCAAGGAGATCGCCGACCTCTACGGCGTCTCCGCGACCCCGGCCCGCGAGGCCCTGGTCGACCTCGGCGCCCAGGGGCTGCTGCGGGCCGAGCACCACCGCGGCTTCACGGTGCCGGAGCTGGGCTGGGCGGACTTCCTGGAGATCTTCGAGTCCCGGGTGCTGCTCACCGACAGCTTCTACCGCCAGTTCTCCACCCGCCGGGCGCTGCCCGACCTCACCCGGCTGCCCTCGCTGCGCCGCCGGGCCGACGCGGCCGTCCGGGCCGCCCGGGCCGGGAACCTGGACGTGATGGTGGGCTGCGACCGCCGGTTCTGGCAGGAGGTCTCCGCCCTGCTCGGCAACCGCCGGATCGGGGACTACCTGGACTGGCTGCGGGTGCAGTCCTGGATGTTCGCCGCGCCCTACCTGCGGGCGATGCCCACCCTGGCCGGGGTCTGCTGGGACCGCCACCCCGACCTGGTCCACGCGATCGAGACCCACGACCTGACCGGCGCGCACCGGATCATCTGCGAGTACAACCTGTTCACCGCCCGGTTGCTGGCCGGGCTGGCCGGGCGGCCGCTGGAGTCGGTGACGGTGCTCGGGCTGCTCACCGAGGTCGCCGACGGGGAGCCGCTGCCCGTCCCGGTCGAACCGCCGGCGCCGCCACCGGCCCGGCAGCCACCGGCCCGGCCGGCGGAGGAGTCCGCGCCGGAGCCCGGGACGGCCCGGTCCGGGCGGCCCCGGCGCAGCGACGAGGTCGGCCGCGAGCTGGGCCGTGAACTGGGCCTCGGCCTCGGCCTGGTGCCGCAACCGCGCTGGGTGCCGCACACCGGGTTCGGCCGGCGGCTGCCCGAGCCGCCCCCCGAAGCTCCGCAGGGACGGCCCGATCCGCACCCCGCCCCGGGCCGGTAGGGTGGGCGGGCGTCGAACCGGGCGCCCGCACGGGCCGTCCGGGTACCGACTCCGCCCCCACCGTCGCCCCGCCCCCGCGGGCGATTCCCGCCGCCCGGAGAGGAACTGCCGGCCATGGCCTGCGACCTCTGGCTCGTCCCGCTGGTGGACGTGCTGAGCCACAGCCCCGACAACCCCTTCCGGGACGACCTAGCGCTCTACAACACGGTGTTGACCTCGCGCGGGCTGCCCGAGGTGCCGGTCTACCGGTTCGTCCCCGGACTGAGCGGGGCGGTCGAGCCGATAGCCGCCTTCGACTACGACTCGCTGCACTTCCTGCGCCGCGCCTACCTGTTGGGCCTCACCGGACTGGACATCACCCCGGTCGACTCGCTCGGCGGCGACTACGAGCAGCTGCTGGAGATGTTCGAGAGCAGCGCCGAACAGTCCCACCTGGTCTGGCACTTCGACCACGCCGGGGCGTACGTGCCGATCGAGTTCCCGGCCCCGCTGGTGGACGACACGCTGCTCGCCTCCGGCGGCCCGCTCGGCTCCAGCCACGGGCTGCTGCGCGAACTCCAGGCCGTGGCACCGGCCCTGGGCATCGACCCGCTCAACCCGCCGAACCCGACCCGGCCGCTCGGCCCGACCGGCCTGGAGCAGCCGTTCGGACCGCCGATCGACGACCTCCACCCCTTCGCCCGGGAGCGGCACGCCTGGTCGGGCCTGTACGCGGCGGCGACCCGGAGCCTCGGCCAGGGCTCGATGATCGTCTTCGCGTAGCCCTGGTGCGTCGTGCCGCGGGCCGAGGGCGTGTCCGACCATTGCCGCCGGGCGCGCGACGCCGGGGCACGCCCTAGCGCAGCGGCCCCTCCGGCGGCCGCTGGCGCGGCATGGTGGGCCTGGTCCCCGGCGGTGGCAGTACCCGCACCTGGGCGCCCACCCCGCTCTCGGTGCGCCCGCCCCACGCCCCCGCGGACTGGGTGGGCAGCTGGGTCATCGACGCGCGGAACTCCAGCATCCACTCCGAGGTCTCGGTGCGGACCATGTCCGAGACGTCCTCGCAGAACCGGCGCAGCACGCCCAGGCAGCGCTCGGCGGCCTCGCCCGCGGTCCCCTCGGTCGGGCCGAGCACCTCGCGCACGCACTCCGACGCCCAGTCGAACTGGAAGGCCTCCAGGCGGCGTTGCAGCGCCTGCGCGGTGGAGACGTCCCGCATCCAGCCGGAGGTGAGCCCGAAGACCCGGTCGGTGCCGTAGCAGGCGGCGGCGAGCGCGAGGCCCACGTAGCCCCAGCCGGTGCCGTGCGCGACGGTGCCGGTGAGCTCGACCAGCGGGGCGGTCACCCCGCCCACCGCGAAGCCGGCCGACCCGAAGCGCAGCAGCCGGGCCCAGCGGCGCTTCCAGATCCGGTCCCGGCGGTACCACTCGATCGCCTCGACCGCCCGCTCCTCGGACCAGCGGTAGAGCTCCTCCAGCCGCTCGGCGGGCTCGCCCCAGTCCCCGAGCGGGAACTGGCGGGCGCTCAGATCGGTCCGGTGGCGGGTCGAGGCCCGGCGGGCCACGGCTGCGGCGGGCGGGTCCTCCTCACCGATCTCCTTGCCCCAGGCACTCTCCTCGGGCTGCATTTCCGGCTGGCTCACCTGTGGGGCTCCCTGTGGCGGGCGGGCGGCTTGGTCTGTCGGCGCATCGGCTGACGGGACGTCTGCCGGTGGTTCTCCAACAGCACTTCTTACCGCCAAATGGCTGACCGTGGGGCGCTTCACCGGTGATCGTTACCGGTTTCGGCCACCGGAACCCGAGGTGGGGCGGTTGCGGGGGTCGGCGAGATTTCACCCGTCCGAGCGAGGCGCCGGTGACCCGCCGTCCTGACCCGGGCACCCGACGCACATCCGGCCCGGCCGGGCTTGGAGGATCCTCCTACGTGATCGGCGTACGGAGCGCTCCTCCTGGAGGATCCGACGGGACCGGAGAGCGGCCGGAACAGGCCACCGACTACGCTGCCAGGCGTGAAGGTCCTCGTCATCGGCGGCGGCGCCCGCGAACACGCCCTGTGCCGCTCCCTGTCCCAAGATCCCTCCGTGACCGAGTTGCACTGTGCCCCGGGCAACGCCGGGACCGCCCAGGTGGCGACCGTTCACCCGGTCGACCAACTGGACGGCGCCCAGGTCACCGAACTCGCCGCCAGGCTCGGCGCCGACCTGGTCGTGGTCGGCCCCGAGGCCCCGCTGGTGGCCGGCGTCGCCGACGCCGTGCGCGCGGCCGGCATCCCGGTCTTCGGCCCCTCCGGCGCGGCCGCGCAGCTGGAGGGCTCCAAGGCCTTCGCCAAGGACGTGATGGCCGGCGCCGGCGTGCCCACCGCCCGCTCCTACGTCTGCACCACCGCCGAGGAGGCCGCCGAGGCACTGGACGCCTTCGGCGCCCCGTACGTGGTCAAGGACGACGGCCTGGCGGCCGGCAAGGGCGTCGTGGTCACCTCCGACCGCGCGGCCGCGCTGGCGCACGCCGCCTCCTGCGAGCGCGTGGTCATCGAGGAGTACCTGGACGGCCCCGAGGTCTCGCTGTTCGCGATCACCGACGGCACCACCGTGCTGCCCCTGCAGCCCGCGCAGGACTTCAAGCGCGCGCTGGACGGCGACGAGGGCCCCAACACCGGCGGCATGGGCGCCTACTCGCCGCTGCCGTGGGCACCGGCCGGGCTGGTCCAGGAGGTCCTGGACACCGTCCTCCAGCCGACGGTGGACGAACTGCGCCGCCGCGGCACCGAGTTCTCCGGCCTGCTGTACGCGGGCCTGGCGCTCACCTCCCGCGGCACCCGGGTGATCGAGTTCAACGCCCGCTTCGGCGACCCGGAGACCCAGGTCGTGCTGGCCCGGCTGCGCACCCCGCTGGCCGGCGTGCTGCTGGCCTCCGCCACCGGCGCCCTGGACCAGCTGGAGCCGCTGCGCTGGGACGAGGGGGCGGCCGTCACCGTGGTCGTCGCCTCCGAGGGCTACCCGGCCGCGCCCCGCACCGGCGACCCGATCGAGGGCCTGGCCGAGGCCGAGGCGGACGGCACCGCGTACGTGCTGCACGCCGGCACGGTGGCGGACCGGGACGGCCGGGTGCTCAGCGCCGGCGGCCGCGTCCTGTCGGTCACCGCGACCGGAGCCGACCTGGCCGAGGCCCGCGAGCGCGCGTACGCGGCTGTGGACCGGATCTCCCTCAAGGGCGGCCAGCACCGCACCGACATCGCCCTCAAGGCGGCCACCGCCTGAGGCACCCCGCGCGTCCCTCGCGGCCCCCGTGCGAACCACTCGCACGGGGGCTGCGCCGTAGCCCGCGCCGTAGCCCGCGCCGTAGGGCCCGCGTCGTAGGGCCCGCGTCATCCCTGAGCGAGCCCGGGAAGAGCGGAGAAACAACCCACAGGGCGCAGCGCCTCCGGCGTTTCCCGGGTGGGGGCGGTCCCGGGGTGCGACTCACCGTTCGGCGGGCGGATTCCAGCCCATCGGGTGATAGCACCCGCATCCGGCTGACGTAACCGGGCGCCCGGCCTTATGGTGCGCTGGATCGCCGTACGACGGGCCGTGCGCCGGGGGCGCCGCCGGGTAGCGGCGCGCCCGCGGGGGGATGCTGGACGGCGATCGGCCGGACGGTCGCCCGGTGCTTCGCACCGGACCGGTCGTGGGAGTCCGGACTTCGGACGGCGTCACCTCGACGACCGGGCGGCGTCACCGGGACGAGTGGAAACCGGGCCGATCCGGAACACCCGCCCGCACCGGGGCGTCGAAAATGGCAGTAGCGCCACACAGCATGCACTGCCGGGGATCGGACGCCTCCGCTTCCCGGTCGGAACTGATCGTTTCGAGTCGGCTCAGGGCCCGTAGCGGGTGCCCGAGGGCTCCGAAGGGGGTGCCGCACCGTATGGCTGTCGACACCGCGCGCGCTCATGCCCAAGCGGTCCTGCGGATCCGGGGCCTGGCTCTGGCCGTGGCCGTCCTGCCCGCCGCCGTCGCGGTGGTCCTGCTCGCGGGCCGGTTCACCGGCCGGATCGGGGCCGCCGGTTCCTCCGACGCCGCCGGCTGGGACGCCGCCCGCTGGGTGTTCTGCGCGATCGCCACGCTGACCCTGCTGGTGGCCGGGCTGACCGCCCGCGCCCTGCGCCGGGCCGTCCCGCCGCGGACCCCGGCCGTGCCGGTCGAGCGGTCCGCCGCCCCCGAGCTGTACCGGCTGATCGACGAACTGGCCGACCGGCTGGACGTCCCCGCGCCCTCCGCGGTGGCCCTCACCCCGGACTGCGACAGCTGGCTGGAGGACGTCGCACCGCCGCGGCGCCCCCGCGGGCCGCGCCCGCACGCCGCGCCCCCCGCGCCGGTACTGGTGATCGGCTCGCCCTTCCTGTGGTGGATGCGGGCCGGCGAACTGCGCGCCCTGCTCGCCCCCGTGGTGGCCGGTACGGCCGCCTCCGCGGACCCGGAGATCGCCGCCGCCCGGCGCTTCCTGCGCAGCCTGGACGCCTGTCTGGACTCCGGCGCGGGCACGGCCTCCGGCCTCGGCGGCGGCACCCTGGCCGAGCCGCCCGCCCCGCCCCGCCCCGGCCCGGCCGGGTTCGCCGACCGGATCACCCGGCGGATCACCCGCCGGCTGCTGGGCGCCTGCCGCGGCCACTCCGCCGAGCTGGAGCGGTCCGTCGCGAGCTGGGCCTCCGAGCAGGCCAGGACGGTCGACTACGGCCTGCGGATCGCCGCCCAGGAGCAGGTCGGCCTGGCCTACGCCGGCTGGGACCGGCTGCTCACCCGGGTCGCGCTGCCCGCCTGGCGGCTCGGCCGCCACCCGGCGCACCTGAACGCCGGAGTGGTCGCCGCGCTGACCGAGCTGTCCCGCCGCGACCGGCTGGCCGACGGCTACGGCACCCGGCTCGGCGACCGCCCCGCCTGCGACCTGCTGGAGGAGCCCGGCACGGTGGACCGGGCGGTCTCCCGGCTCGCCGCCGAGCTGTTCTTCGGCCGCCCGGCGGGCGGCGTCTGGCACGAGCTGGAGTGGGCCGACTACCCGGCCGAGGCGGTGGACGCCGGCTGGCGGGCCCGGGCCGCCTCCCTGCAGTCCGCGCTGGACCGGCTGGCCCCGCAGTCCCGCCCCGGCGCCCCGACCCTCACCCGGCTGCTGGTCCGGCTCGCCGAGGGCGACGGCGAGCAGCTGGCCGCG
>NZ_MECK01000066.1 GCF_014596465.1 Streptomyces sp. CBMA123
GCGGCGCAGGCGGCCCAGGCTGCGCAGGCGCCCGGGCAGCGGTGACGGGGGGCGCGTCGGGGCCCGGGGGCGGCCGGCGCCCTCCCGTCGGGTGCCACCGGTCTAACCTTGGGCGATGGAAGAGCGATTGGGCACCGTGGTGCTGATGTGCGGTCTCCCGGGGGCGGGCAAGACCACCTACGCGAGGCAGCTGGTGCGGCGCGGCTACGTCCGGCTCTCGATCGACGAGGTGGTCTGGCGGCGGCTCGGGCGGCGTGACGCCGGCCTGGTGTTGGCGGCCGAGGCCTACGACCGGCTGAAGGAGGAGGTCCGCCGCGAGCAGCGGCGGGAACTGGTCGAACTGATGCTGGCCGGGCGCGATGTGGTGGTGGACTACAGCTTCTGGAGCCGCGCCGCCCGTGATGACTACAAGGCGCTGGTCGAGAGCCACGGCTGCCGCTGGGAACTGGTCCATCTCAAGGCCGACCGGGCGACGCTGGAGCGCCGTCTCGGACGGCGCAGCGACGAGGACGGCGCCGACTGCGTCACCGTGGACCGCGCGCTCCTGGACCGCTACCTGGCCCAGTTCGAGGCGCCGGAGGGAGAGGGCGAGCAGGTCGTCGTGCAGCCCTCGGCCTGAGACCCTGCGCCCCGTCCCGGCCGCCGGTTCCGCTGCCCCAGCCAGGGAGCGGCGATCCCTGGTTCGACGGGTCTCTGCCGCCACCGCCCGGGCCCGGGCAGGGTGGTGGACATCGCAGAGGTCAACTCCCGGAAGGGGACGAAGACATGGCGAGGAGACGTCGGCGGGCGTGGGCGCGGCGGACGTCAGGCGCGGCGGACGTCAGGCGCTCGGCGCGGGCGCCGTCGGCGCCCGGGTGCGGGTGCCGGGAGCGGCCCTCGGTGTCGTGGCAGTCGGCGGTGGCGCTTCCATGCGGCCAGGGGGTGGCGGCGATCGCGGCACGGAAGGCCCTGGAGCGCTCGTCGATCATGCGCAGCAAGTCGGGGAACTGGGGAGTCTTGCGCACGCCGGGCCGTCCGCCACCGTGCCGCGGTGGCGGACCGGCGATGTCGTCGGCCGCCCCCGCCCCGGCCCTCCCCGTTCTCGGGGAGGGCCGGGCCGGGCCTCAGTTGGCCGGGGCCTGAGCCGGGGCCGGGGCCGGTTTCGGCGCCGGTGCGTAGCCGGCCGGGCGGGTGGTGAAGGTGCCGCGGCCCTGGGTGCGGCCGCGCAGGCGGGCCGCGTAGCCGAAGAGTTCGGCCAGGGGCACCAGTGCGCTCACCTCGGCCGTGGCGGCCCCGGCGCCGCCGGGTCCGGTCGCCGTGCCCTGGACGGTGGCGCGGCGGGCGGCGAGGTCGCCCAGGACGGTGCCCAGCGCGTCCTGGGGCACGGTGACGGTCACCTGTGCGAGCGGTTCCAGCAGGTGGAGCCGGGCCGCGCGCAGTGCCTGGCGCAGGCCCAGGCGGGCGGCGGTGCGGAAGGCGAGGTCGGAGGAGTCCTTGGGGTGGGTGAGGCCGTCGGTGAGGGTGACGCTGACGCCGGTGACCGGGTGGCCGCCGAGCGGGCCCTCGGTGAGGGCGTCGCGGCAGCCGGCCTCCACGGCCTGGACGTATTCGCGCGGTACCCGTCCGCCGGTGACGGTGGAGGTGAACGCGAAGCCGTCGGGGGCGGGTGCCAGGTCGAGGACGATGTGGGCGAACTGGCCCGCGCCGCCGTCCTGTTTGGCGTGCCGGTAGGTGAAGCCGGTGACGCCTTCGACGAGGGCTTCGCGCAGTGCGACCCGGGGGCGGCCGACGGCGGCGGCCACCCCGGCGTCTCGGCGCACCTTCTCGACCGCGACCTCCAGGTGGAGTTCGCCGAGGCCGGACAGGGTGCGCTGGCCGGTTTCGGGGTCGGTGGCCAGGCGCAGGGAGGGGTCCTCCTCGGCGAGTCGGGCCAGGGCGGTGGTGAGTTTGTCGGTGTCCTCGCCGCGGCGGGCTTCGATGGCGACGGTGACGACGGGTTCGGCGCTCACGGGTGCCTCCAGTCGGATCGGGTGGTCGGGGTCGCACAGGGTGGTGCCGACGCGGGTGGTCCTGGGGCCGATGACGGCGACGATGTCGCCGGCCAGGGCGTGGTCGGTCTCGGTGTGGCGGTCGGCCTGGATGCGCAGGATGCGGGCGATGCGTTCGGCGCGGCCGGTGGCGGCGTCCAGGACGGTGTCGCCCTTGTGGAGGGTGCCGGCGTACAGGCGCAGGTAGGTGAGGCGGCCGGTGGGGGCCGCGGTCACCTTGAACGCCAGGGCGGTGAGGGGCTGTTGGGGATCGGCGTGGCGCTGCTCGCTGTGGTCGGCAGCGTGTACGGGCGGGGTGTCCAGGGGTGAGGGCAGGTAGGCGACGGCGGCGTCCAGCAGGGGTTCGATGCCGCGGTTGCGGTAGGCGGAGCCGCCCAGCACCACCACCGCCTCGCCGGTACGGGTGAGTTCGCGCAGGGCGGTGGTGAGGGTGGCGGGGCTGAGGGCGCCGTGGGCGCAGAACTCCTCCAGGGCTTCGGGGTTCAGTTCGGCCACCGCTTCGTCCAGGGCGTGGCGGCGGGCGGCGGCCTGGGCGGTGAGGTGGTCGGGTACCGGGCCTTCGATGAGGGTGCCGTGCTGGTCCCAGGTGAGGGCGCGCCGGTGGACGAGGTCGACGACGCCGGTGAAGGCGTCCTCGGCGCCGATGGGCAGGTGGACGGCGAGCGGGTGGGGGTGCAGGCGTTCGCGGATGGAGGCGACGGCTGCGTCGAGGTCGGCGCCGGCGCGGTCGAGCTTGTTGACGAAGGCGATGCGGGGCACGCCGTGGCGCTGGGCCTGGCGCCACACCGACTCGCTCTGCGGCTCGACGCCGGCGACGGCGTCGAACACGGCGACGGCGCCGTCCAGGACGCGCAGGGAGCGTTCGACCTCGTCGGCGAAGTCGACGTGGCCGGGGGTGTCGATGAGGTTGATCCGGTGTCCGGCCCAGGCGCAGCTGACGGCGGCGGCGAAGATGGTGATGCCGCGGTCGCGTTCCTGGGGGTCGAAGTCGGTGACGGTGGTGCCGTCGTGGACTTCGCCGCGCTTGTGGGTGGTGCCGGTGAGGTAGAGGATCCGTTCGGTGACGGTGGTCTTGCCGGCGTCGACGTGGGCGAGGATGCCGAGGTTGCGGACGGCGGCGATGTCGGCGGTGACGGTGCTGGTGGTGGTGGTGTCGGTGCGCATGGCCCGGGTGCCTCTCGAAGGGGCGGTCGGTACGGGGTGGGCGCGCGATTGACACAGTGCTGCCGGCGGACGATTGCTGACGTTTCGTCAGATCACCGTGCGCGAAAGAGCCCTTGTGGAAGGGCGGGGTTCAGGTGGTGGCGGCACTGCCCCGGTACCGGCCGCGCGGCGGGCACCGGAGGGGCGAGGACACCAGGACCACCTCGTACCGCGAGGCGGGAGAGGGGGCGGCGGCGCTGTGCTTCGGCATGGCCGCTGCGCCCCCTTCTCTCTGTCGTCTGCCCGGTCGGTACGTACGGTCGTCTGGTCGCCCGCACCACGGGGGGTGCGGCCGCGTTGGCGAGTGTAGGGAGGCCGGGCGGTGCGGGGCGAAGGGTTTTACGGCGTGCGGAAGCGCAGCACCGGCTCGCGCCAGCCCTCGTCGCCGCCCCCGTCGCCGCCCGCGCCGGCGTCCAGGGCGGCGCCGATGGCGCGTTCCTCGTAGCCGAAGTGGGATTCCACGATGGCAGCCAGGCCGTCGAGTTCGCGGCCGATGGCCGCCAGGTCGGCGCCGGGCTCCCCTGACTCCCCCGACCCGGACTCCGCGGACTCCCCTGACGCTCCGGGCTCCCCGGGCTCCCCGGGCCACCGTGCGGCGGTCTCGGCGAGTTCGCGGACCCGGGTGAGGATGCCGGTGATGAGCCCGTGGTCCTCGAGGAGTCTGGCGACGGTCGGGGCGAGGTCGGGCCGCTCCCGCACCAGGGCGGTGAACAGGCCTTCGTCCTCGCCCTGGTGATGGTTCGCCAGGGCGGTGCAGAAGGCCAGGCAGTGGGTGAGCAGGGCGTCGTCGGGCCGGGTCCGACGGCCCAGGCCCGCGCGGACGTTGGCCAGGCGGCGGCGCAACTCGTTGTGGGCCTGGGAGAGTTGGAGACTGAGGGCGGCGGTTCGGCCGCTGTCGACGGGGGAGGCCACGGGTGGGCGGTCCCTTTCGGTCGCGCACCTCCATGCCTGGCGCGGTCCGCCACCGGCACGCGATGCTGCCCGTCATCCGATCACGGCACGCGCGGCCCGGGCAAGCCCGTACGGGCCGGTGCGCCCGGTGCGGCCGGTGCCGTGGCGCGGCCGCGGGGCCGTCCGAGCAGGATCCCGGCGGCCACCAGGGCCAGTCCGGCCCCCTGGCGCGCCCCCAGTTGGTCGCCGTCCAGCGCGGTGCCCAGCAGCACCCCGGCCAGCGGGTTGAGCAGCCCCAGCAGGCCGACCGTGCCGGCCGGCAGGTGGCGCAGGCCGGCGAACCAGCAGACGAAGGCGAGGGCGGTGGCCACCAGGGTGACGTAGCCGAAGGCGAGCAGGGTGGGGCCGTGCAGCGGCGGGGGCGCGCCCTCGACGCCGGCGGCCAGGGGCAGCAGGATCAGGCCGCCGGCGGTGAGCTGCCAGGCGGTGGCGGCCAGCGGGTCGGCGCCCTCGCGCCAGCGGGCGGCGAGCACGTAGCCGACGGAGGAGACCAGCATCGCGCCGGCCGAGGCCGCCAGTGCGGTCCAGCCGGGCGCGCCGCCGCTGCCGAGCACGGTGAGCGCCACCCCGGCCAGGCCCGCCACCGCCCCGGCCAGGTGGGCGCGGTGCGGGTGCTGGCCGGCCAGGGCCCAGGCGGTGAGCAGCATGGCCAGCGGGGAGGCGGCCATGACGGTGGCGGCGGTGCTGGTGGGCAGCAGCTGGGAGGCGAGGTAGAGCAGGACGAAGAAGACGGCGGTGTTGAGGAGTCCGAGCAGGGCGCTGCGCCACCACCAGGGGCCGCGGGGGCGGCGGCGGGCGAGGGCGAGGAGCAGCAGTCCGGCGGGCAGGGCGCGCAGGGCGGCGCCCCACAGGGGGTGGTCGGCGGGCAGGTAGGCGTGGGTGACCCAGTAGTTGGTGCCCCAGGCGAGCGGGGCGAGGGCGGTCAGCAGCACCCACCGGGCATTGGCTTCCATGGAAGACAATATAGCTTCCGGGGAAGCTATCTGGGTAGGATGGGGCCATGGAACACCAGGACGATGCGGACCACGTCGCGCTGATCCAGGCCCGGTGGCGCCGCGAGCGCCCCGACCTGGACGTCTCCCCGCTGGCCGTGATCGGGCGCCTGCACCGCCTCGCCGCCCGCCTGACCGCCGAACTCACCCTCGTCTTCGAGCGCTACGGCCTGAGCGAGGGCGAGTTCGACGTGCTCGCCGCCCTGCGCCGGGCCGGCGCCCCCTACGAGCGGGCCCCCGGCGAACTCGCCGCCCACACCATGGTCACCACCGGCGCGATGACCAAGCGCGTCGACCGCCTGGAACGCGCCGGCCTGGTCACCCGCCGCCCCGCCGAGGACGACCGGCGCGGACGCGTGGTCGCCCTCACCGACGCGGGCCTGCGCCTGTTCGACGAGGCGTTCACCGCCCACATCCGCAACGAGCACCGCCTGCTCGCCCACCTGGACCCCGACGAGGCCGCCGCCCTGCAGGCCCTGCTCACCGCCTGGCAGCAGCGCCTGGAGGGCGCCGAAGCGGCGGGCCGCACCGACGGCACGGGCCGCACGGACCGCACGGACTGACGCCGGGCCCGGGCGGCGCCGCTTCCTGCCGCGGGCTCAGGCCACCGACCCGACCGTGCGCGAGCGCGACGGCAAGGGCGGCCCGCGGGCGCCCGCCCGTCCGTCCGGCCCGGCCTGCGCGCCTTCAGGAGCGAGCCCCTCGAGTGGCACGACCCCGACACCCGCCTCACCGCCCTGGTCGGGCACCGGCGGCGCCGCGGACAATGTGACCCATGAGCAGCAGCACCCCTCCCCCGCCCGGCCCCGACCACCCCGACCACCCCGACCGCCCCGACCGCCCCGACCGCCCCGGCGAGCCCGCACCCCCGCCCCCGGGCTGGGAGAACCCGGCGGTACGGGCCGACCGGCGCCTGGTCGAACTGCTCCAGGAACTGCGGGTGCTGCAGACCGGCGTCCAGATCGTCTTCGCCTTCCTCCTCGGCGTCGCCTTCACCCCGCGCTTCGCCGAACTCTCCGACGCCCAGCAGGACATCTACGTCACCACCCTGCTGCTGACCGTCGTCGCCGCCGCCGTCCTGGCCACCCCCGTCGCCCTGCACCGCGGCCTCTACCGCCACCCCGGCAAGGCCCGCATCGTCCACGTCTCCGCCCGCATCGCCCAGTACGGCCTGCTGCTCCTGGCCTGCGCCCTGACCGGCGCCGTCCTGCTCGTCCTCGACGTCATCCTCGGCGCCCCGGTCGCCGTCGCCATCACCGCCGTCATCGCCCTGATCTTCGCCACCCTCTGGTTCCTCCTCCCCTGGGCCCTGCGCCACGCCACCCGCGACCACCCGCGACCACCCCTGACCACCCCTGACCACCCCTGACGGCCCGTGACGGCCCCGCCGCCCCCGCCGGCCCCGCCGGCCGCCCGTCTTGACCTCAAGTCCGGTTGAACCACCAGCCTGAACCGGATGAGCGTCCCATCCGCCCGGACCTACCGCGCCCTGCTCGCCCACCCGCCGCTGCGGCGCCTGCTGCCCGCCCTGGCCGCCTGCGCCCTCGGCGACGGGATGAGCCTGGTCGCCGTGGCCTGGCTGGCCGTGCGGATCGCGCCC
>NZ_MECK01000067.1 GCF_014596465.1 Streptomyces sp. CBMA123
GCCTGCGCCCGAGCACCCTGCGGGCGCTGCGCTCCGCCGCCCGCGCCGCCGACGTGGTGCTCGCCCACGGCTCCGACACCCTGGCCGCCTGCGCCCTCGCGCTGGCCGGCACCCCCACCCCCTTCGTCTACGTCTCGGTCGGCCACCCGCGCTACTGGACCGCCAACCGGCTGCGCAGACTCCGCGGCGGCGCCCTGATGCACCGTGCCGCCGCCGTCACCACGCTCACCGACGAGGCGCGCGAGGTGCTGGAGGAGCAGTTCGCACTGCCCGGCGGCAAGGTCCGGGTGATTCCCAACTCCCGTGCGGCGGAGAGCTATCCGCCCGCCGACGGCCGGGCCGACCGGCGCGCCGCCCGGCACGCCCTGGGCCTGCCCGCGGACGTCCTGCTGGTCGCCTGGATCGGCGCGATAGCCCCCGAGAAGCGGCTCGACCTCGCCCTCGACGTGCTCGACCGGCTGCCCGACGTCCGGATGGCCGTCGCCGGGGACGGCCCGCTGCGGGAGGCGCTGGCCCGCCACCCGGCCGCCGCCCGCGCCCACTTCCTCGGCCCGCTGCCCGATCCGGTCCCGCTCTACCGGGCGGCCGACGCGCTGCTGCTCACCAGTGACAGCGAGGGGGTGCCCGGCGCGCTGATCGAGGCGGCCCTGGCCGGGGTGCCCGCCGTCGCCACCGACGTCGGCTGGGTGCGCGAGGTGGTCCGGGACGGCGCCACCGGCGCGCTGGTCGCCCCGGGGGACCCGCTCGCCCTGGCCGAGGCACTGGCCAAGGTGCTGGCCTGCAACCGCGCGGGCCTGGGCGCGGCCGCCCGGGCGCACGCGCTGGAGCACTTCGAACTGGGCGCGGTGGTGGACGACTGGCAGCGGCTGGTCGCCGAGGTGTGGACGGGCGCTCCGGCCGGCTGAGCCCAGCCGCGCGTCGACGGACGCGGGTGTCGACGGATGCGGATGTCCGCGGACCCGGGTGTCGACGGATGCGGGTGCCGACGGACGCGGATGTCCACGGACGCGCGGCCGGCTACGCCGTTCGAGCGAATCCGGGCCCGCCGCCCCCTGTCGACTCGCCGGTAACGGGACGCCACCACCACACTGCCCGGTGTGAACTCGAAGTCGCTGCTGCGGTCCACCGTCCTGCTCGCCGTCGCCGCCGGGATCGCCGCATCCCCCGTCCAGGCTGGTGCGGTGGCTCATCAACCCCCTTCCGAGGGCGTCCAGTTCGTCAAGATGGACCGCCCGCAGCCGGTGCGCGAGAGCGCCCGCACCGAGGCCGTCGAGTTCTTCTGGTACGACTGCGGCCATTCCCAGGCGCTGGAACAGCCGCTGCAGGCCTGGGTCGAGCGGCACCGCGCCGACGTCGCGCTGCGCCGGGTCCCGGCGATCTGGCCGGGCGGCCCGGAGGAGGGCGTGCAGCGCGCCCACGCGCGTCTGTACTACACGCTGGAGCGCCTCGGCCTGGTCGAGCGGCTGCAGGCCAGCGCCTTCCGCTCGATCCACACCGACGGCGCCGACCTCACCACCGAGGCCGCCGCCACCGACTGGGCGGTGCGCCACGGCGTCGACGCCCAGCAGTTCCGTACGGCCTACCGTTCCGCCGACGTGCGGCAGTCGGTGGACGACGCGGCCGCCCAGTTCGTCCGCTACGGCATCAACGAGCTGCCGACGGTGGTCGTCCAGGGCGAGTACCGGACCTCGCCGACCAAGGCCGGCGGCGTCGAGGCGATGCCCGAGGTGCTCGACTACCTGGTGCAGCGGGAGCAGCTGCAGACGCACTGATCGTCGGCTCCGGCAGAAGTCCACCGGTGCTTGACGGCGGTTCAGCTCGCTCGCGACGGATCCGCAGCAGGCCTTGCCTAACCATTTAAATCCTGTTTAATGGTTAGCATGAGCGAGCTGACGATCCCGCACGTCCACCACCGCCACGTCGACCTCGACGGCCTGCGCGTCTTCTACCGTGAAACCGGCCCGGCCGACGCCCCCGCCCTCCTGCTGCTCCACGGCTTCCCGTCCGCCTCGCACCAGTACGCCCGGCTGCTCGACGCGCTCGGCACCCGCTACCGCCTGATAGCCCCCGACTACCCCGGCTTCGGCCACAGCGACAGCCCCGCGCCCGACGCCTTCCCGTACCGCTTCGACACCCTCGCCGACGTGATCGAGCGCTTCTGCCTCGCCCTCGGCCTGGACCGCTTCGCGCTGTACGTCTTCGACTTCGGCGCACCCGTCGGCCTGCGCCTGGCCACCCGCCGGCCGGAGTGGATCACCGGCCTGGTGGTCCAGAACGGCAACGCCTACCAGGAGGGACTCTCCGACCAGGCAAAGGAGTTCATCGCCCAGCGGCGCGGTGTCCCCGGCGCCGAGGCGGCCGCCCGGTCGATCCTCACCCTGGACGTCACCCGGAGCCAGTACGAGGGCGGCACCGGGGACCCGAGCCTGGTCGCCCCCGACGGCTGGACCCTCGACCAGCACTTCCTCGACCAGCCGGGCCGCAAGGACATCCAGGTCGAACTGGCCCTCGACTACTTCTCCAACGTCGAGCTGTACCCGCAATGGCAGGCCTGGCTGCGGGCCGATCAGCCGCCCACGCTGGTGCTCTGGGGGCGCAACGACCCGTTCTTCACCGAGGCCGGCGCCCGCGCCTACCTGCGCGACCTGCCCGACGCCGAACTGCACGTCTTCGACACCGGGCACTTCGCCCTGGAGGAGAAGCTGCCCGAAATCGCCCCGCTGATCGACGACTTCCTCGCCCGGACGCAGAAGTGACGCCGCTCATCGGGGAGTTCAGTCGCGTCGCAGCAGATAGGTGACGAAACCGAGCGTCCCCCGATAGCCGTGCAGCCACCCGGCGCGGTGGTGGTCCGCCGCCTCGCGGGCGGTGGCCGCGTCCGGGTGCTCCGGGTGGTCCAGTGCCCACTCGGCCAGCGAACCCGTCCAGGCGAACTCGTAGTCGTCCCACTCCCGCACCGTGCTGACGTGCGCGTCCACCGGCGTCCAGCCGTCCGCGAGCACCCGGTCGGTGGTGGTCGCCAGGTCCGCGAAGTCCTCCGGGGCGGCGCCCAGCCCGTCCAGTGCGGCCGGGGAGGGTGCCCGCTCCCAGAACCCCTCGCCGACCAGCAACCGCCCACCGGGGGCCAGGAGTTCACCGGCCGCGGCGAGGGTGGGCAGCAGCCCGTCGAAGGCGTGGGTGGCGCCCACGCAGAGCACCAGGTCGAAGCGCTCCCGGTCGGTGAACTCCCGGGCGTCCCGGTGGTGCAGACCGATCCGGCGCACCACGCCGAGCGCGGCCGCCGTCTCCCGGGCCCGGGTCAGCGCCGCCGCGTCCACGTCCACCCCCACCGCGTGCCAGCCCGGTCGCGCGGCCAGTGCCCGCAGCAGCCAGGCACCCTCGCCACAGCCGAGGTCCAGTACCCGGCCGGACTCCTGCCCGCCGAGCGCCCGCTCCAGCAGCCGGGCCACCGAGCCGTCCCCCAGCGGCGCCGCGATCGGACGGTGGGCATGGGCGAGCCGGGAGATCTGCTGACGGTCCATCCGAGCAGTATGGGCCCGCCCTGCCCGCCGTGCCGGGCTTTTTCACGCCCCGGAATACGTCCGGCCCTTCCAGGCCGCACCCCGCCCCCGCCAGTGCTGCACCGCCGAGTCCACCGTCATCAGCAGGTACAGCGAGGCCGTGAACGGCAGCAGCAGCACGGCCACGGCCGGTTGCCGGTAGTACCGGACCATCGGCAGGTACGTCCCCGCCATCAGCGCCCAGGCCGCCCCGCCCGCCAGCGCCACCGGCGCCACCCCCGCCACCAGCCCGGCCACCGTCGCCACCGGCGGCACCAGGTACACCAGCGCCAGCCCCAGCACCGTCCCGAGCAGCAACAGCGGCGAGTGCCGCAACTGGGCGTACGCGCTGCGCGACACCATCCGCCACAGCTGCTCCAGTCGGGGGTACGGGCGGACACTGTCCACCTCCCCGGCCAGGCCCAGCCAGGTGCGCCCGCCCGAGGACTTCACCGCCCGGGCCAGCGACACGTCGTCGATCACCGCCCCCCGGATCGCCGCCACCCCGCCGGCCCGCTCCAACGCCTCCCGCCGCACCAGCGAGCAGCCGCCCGCCGCGGCCGCCGTCCGGGCGCCCGGGCGGTTGCTCCACCGGAACGGGTACAGCTGGGCGAAGAAGTACACGAAGGCCGGGACGACCAGCCGCTCCCAGCCGGTCGCCACCCGCAGCCGGGCCATCTGTGACACCAGGTCCAGCCCGTTGGACTCGGCGGCGGCCACCAGCTCGGCCAGCGAGTCCGGGCCGTGCGTGATGTCCGCATCCGTCAGCAGCAGGTACTCGACGTCCGGACCGGCCAGTTCCACCCCGTGCCGCAGCGCCCACAACTTGCCCGTCCAGCCCTCGGGCAGCGGGGGAGGGGTGGTCACGGTCAGCTCCAGCCCGTCCAACGTGCGCAGCTCCGCCGCCACCGCTCCGGTGCCGTCCGAACTGTGGTCGTCCACCAGGATCACCCGGGCCCGCCCCGGGTACTTCTGCGCCAGCAGCGTCAGCAGGCTCACCGGCAGTACCGCCGCCTCGTCCCGGGCCGGCACCACGATCGCCGCCTGCGGCCACCGCACCGGCGGACGGCGCGGCGGCAGGCGGACGTCGGTGCGCCAGAACAAGCCGTGGCAGCACGTCAGCCAGAGCCAGACCAGCAGGGAGAACGCGGCGATCCACAGCAGCACGGTCACCCCGGCAGTCTGCCGCAGATCGGGCCGCGACCGGCGGATCGACTAGAGTCTCACCCCGTGAAGATTGCACTGATGGACTCCGGAATCGGCCTGCTGGCCGCCGCCGCCGCCGTTCGGAAGCTGCGCCCCGACGCCGATCTGGTGCTCTCCTCCAACCCCGCCTCGATGCCGTGGGGGCCGCTCACGCCCGCAGAGGTCACCGAACTGGCCCTCGGCTGCTGCCGCGCCGCCGCCGCCCTCGAACCCGACGCCCTGGTGATCGCCTGCAACACGGCCTCGGTGCACGCACTCGACACCCTGCGCGCCGAACTCGAGCCCGGCCTGCCCGTCATCGGCACCGTCCCGGCGATCAAGCCCGCCGCCGCGGCCGGCGGCCGGGTCGCCATCTGGGCCACCCCGGCCACCACCGGCAGCGCCTACCAGCGCGGGCTGATCCGCGACTTCGGCGGCACCGCCGACATCACCGAGGTCGCCTGCCCCGGCCTCGCGGACGCCGTCGAGCACGGCGACGACGACGCCATCACCGCCGCCATCGCCGACGCCGCGGCCCGCACGCCGGAGGGCACCGACACGATCGTGCTCGGCTGCACCCACTACGAGCTCGTCGCCGACCGGATCCGCGCCGCCGTCGCCCCCACCGCCTCCCCGGCTCTCAGCTTCCACGGCTCCGCCGACGCCGTCGCCGCCCAGGCCCTCCGCCGGGTCGCCGACCCCGCCCGCACCGGCGCCGCCACCCTCACCGTCCTCCACGCCGGCATCCCCGCCACCCTCCCCACCACCGCGACCCTCTATCCCCAGGGCCTCACCCTCACCCCGGTCATCGCCTGACCCACCCGGCAAGGCCGGGGCCCTCGGCCCGCCGCACCCGTACCCCCTCGAAGGCCCCACCCCGCAGGCCGGGGCAGCCCGAGGTGATCCCTGGCCCGGCCGATGGGCACCGGAAGTCGGCCGGGCCGACTTCTCGTACAGCGCGGCTAGGGCCCCCGAGGTCGGTCGTGGTCGCGGGCGGGGTCGGGCACGGTGCCTGCCTGGGCGGCACGAGCCCGGCCGGATTCGTGGCTGCGCAGCAGAAGTCGGCCTGGCCGACTTCCTATGCCCCGCAGGCACCCGGAGTGGCCGCATCAGGTGCCCCGCCGCCCGGACGGCACGCTGCGCGGGAAGTCGACCGGCTCGACTTCCCGCGCAGCGGCGCTGCCGGTTCCTGCGCAGTGGCGCCGGCGGTCAGGCCACCTCGTGGCGGCGCCAGCGGCGGTAGGCGGGTTCGAGGCCGGAGAGGATGGTGTCGAAGCGGCGGGTGCTGGTGGTGGAGTCGACCTGGAGCCGGCTGATCTGGAGCGGGTGGGTGGGGAGGCGGGGGCCGAGGCGGTGGTCGGAGAGGAAGCCGAGGCGGTAGCCGAGTTCCTGCAGGACGGTTTCGGCGCGCGCGTCGTGGCCGCCGTCGGGGTAGGCGAAGGCGATCGGGGGTTCGCCGAGCCAGTGGGTGAGGGCTTCGTGGGCGCCGGTGATCTCGGCGCGGACGGTGACGTCGTCGCAGCGGCCGAGGCACGGGTGCCCCTGGGTGTGGTTGCCGATGGCGACTCCGCCGTCCCGGAGGGCGAGGAGGTCGGCGGGGGTGAGCTGTTCCTGGCGGGGCGGCCGGCGGTCGGCGCTGACCCGCAGTTCGTGCAGGCTGCGGCGCCGGTCCGGGTCGGGCATGGCTTTGAGCCGGGGGAGCAGCTGGGAGGGGTGGCCGCAGTCGAGTGAGCGGGCGCGGCCGCCGTGGCGGGCGAGGAAGTCGGCCTCGTGCCACCAGAAGGGGCGCTCGGTGCCGATGAGTTCGGAGATGACGAAGGCGGTGGCGGGGATGCCGCGCGCGTCGAGGGCGGGCAGGGCGTGGGTGAGGACGCTCCGGTCGGCGTCGTCGAAGGTGACCAGGACGCTGCGCGGCGGCAGCGGCCGCCGCTCGGTGACGGCCTGGAGGACGGCCGCCAGCGAGACCGGGGTGGCGAGCCTTCGCAGCCGGTCCAGCTGGGCGCCGAAGGAGCGGTGGTCGGTGACCCCGTGGTAGGCGAGGACGGCGAGTCGCTGGGCGGCCCGGGCCCGGAACAGCGGTTGCACGGGGGCGAACCGCAGCCATTCGCCCCGTGCGTCCTGGTGTTCCGTCTCGGTGTGCGTCGCGTCGACGTGCTCGGCCCCGACACCGAGCGCGTCGACACCGGGCGCCTCGATGTCGGGCGCCTTGGCGCCGACCGGCCTGGCACCGACCGACCCGGTGTCGAGCGCCTCGGCACCGACCATCTCGGCGTGCTTCGTCTCGAGGCGCTTGGTGTCGAGTCGTCTGGTGGTTTCGAGACGCTTCGCCTCGATGACCGGTCGGGACCGGCCGGCGCCGTGGTGGTCGGATGCGCGGCCGGTGGGTGGCGCCAGTGCCCGGACCCCGGGCATGGGCCTGGTGCGGGCGGTGGAGGTCGACGGGGTGGACTGGGTCTGCGGCAACGGTTCCCCCTTGGTCGCCGAGCGGCGTGGCGGTACCGCCGGAGGACGGAGCCCGGCCTCCGACTCCAGGGGGCGGCGGCTCCGCTCCCTGGGTATTCCGGTTCTCGGTGGGGGGTCTCACCCGTCCCGTGAACGGCTCCTGGATCACTCGATGCCATTGAGACCCCTGCACCAGGCGGATGGTTGTACCGGGGGGACGAGGATTTTTCGTGGACTGATTGTGGAGCCCGCACACGTGTCCGCAGGGCAGGAGCACCCCCGGACGGGCGGTCGCGCAGGGTGCGCGGGGCCTCACTCCCTGCGGGCTGCCCCGGTGGCGGGCCCGGGGTACCTTGGGCTCATGGCAGATGCGGACCGTGACCCCTTCCACCTGCACGGCGCGACCCGATGGACCCGCGCGTGCAGCGGTGGAGCCCTGGTCACCCACCGGATTCCGCTGGCGGTGGCGGGTGTGGCCTGTCTGGTGCTGGGCATCGTGGTGGCCGTGATCGTTCCGGACAGTGACGGTCCGGCCTGGGCGATGGCGGTGGCCGGCTGCCTGGCGACGGGTGTCCTGCTGCTCGGCCGGATCGTCTTCGGGGTGGTCCGTCGGAGGGGTGCCGCGCTCTGATCGCGGCACCGGCGTTCACTCCGCCGGACGCTTCGCCGGAGGCCGGATGCGGCTGATCAGCAGATCGAACGAAATTGGTCAGAACGACCGAATTTCATCTCTTCTGACAATTGCCCGCGTTGGTGTTTCACCATTCCCTGACAACGGCTTCCTCCCCCCGCTACTCCCGGAGATGGCTCGATAGGCTGCGCCGCATGGCGATTCCCCCCTTTCTCCTCGAACTCCGCTCCCTCGTGGGCACCCGTCCGCTCTGGCTGAGCGCCGTTAGCGCCGTCGTCCTGGACGACCAGGGCCGGGTACTGCTCGCCCGCCGCGTCGACGACGGGCGGTGGGCGTCGGTCGGCGGCATCCTCGACCCGGGCGAGCAGCCCGCCGACGGCGTGGTGCGCGAGTGCCTGGAGGAGACCGGTGTGGAGGTCGTGCCGGAACTGCTCGCCTCGGCCACCGTCACCCCTCCGGTCACCTACTCGAACGGCGATGTGACGCAGTACCTGGTGCTGACCTTCCGCTGCCGGGCGGTCGGCGGCGAGGCCCGGGTGAACGACGACGAGTCGCTGGAAGTGGGCTGGTTCGCGCTGGACGAGCTGCCGCCGATGATCGACTCCGAGCACGTCCGGCTGCGCCACGCGCTGGAGTGCCAGGGGCCGGCGGTGTTCACCCTGGAGGGCCGGGAGCGCCCGTGACCAGCGGGGTTCAGCCCTTCTGCTGCCGGTAGGCCTCCTCCGCCGCGTCCAGCACCGCGGCGAGGTCCCCGCCCGCGGTGGCGGTCGCGGTCGCGGCCACCGCGCCCTCCACGAACGGCGCGTTCGCGAACCGGACCGGGAACGGCAGCCCGTGCTCGTCGGCTTCCGACAGCAGGGCCAGGACGGTGGTGACGGCGCTGCCGAGGTCCGCGAGCACCACCACGCCGTGGCCCTGGTCGACCCGCCGGGTGGCGGCGGCCACCAGCACCGCGCTGATGCCCGGCCCGTCGGCCGGGTCGCCGCCCGTCGAGGCGACCGGTGCGGGGGAGTCGGATCCGGTCAGCGTGAGCGCCAGCGAGCGTACGGCGGTGGCCAGTTCCCGGCTGTGCGAGACCAGGACGATTCCGACCCGGCCGTGCGCCGAGGTCCGCGCCGGGGTCGGCCGGGGCAGCGGGGTGGCCGAGGGCGGGGTGCGCGGAGCCGGCGGGTGGGCCGAGGGGGCGTCGGAGATGGGGATGACGTCGGCGCGGGTGCCGTCCCGGCGGCTCATCGGCTGCTCCCTGAGGCGAGTTCATGGGTGAATTCACGGGTGAGTTCATGGGCGGGGTGTCGGGCGGGGAGTGCGGTGGTCCTCGGCGGACCGCGGGCGGAGCGCCGAAGTCGTAGGTGGCGTACGGGCTTTGCGCGGGCGTCCGGCGGGGGCGTACGGGCTTCGTACGGTCCGTCCGGCCCCGCCGGGCACCAGCCCGCCCGGCGGGGCCGGTCCGCACGCGTCCTGGCAGATCCTGGCAGCTGCCCGCCGCCCCGCCGGTCGGGACACGCCCCACCGCGTCCCGAGCGCTTCTTCGGCGGCCCTCCTCCCCGGCCGGGGGAGTCCTCGTCAACCCGCTGACCGGGGCGGGGAGGTGTGGCTAGGCTGACCGTGGAATTCCGTCGGGAGGAGATCGGTCAGTGGGAGTCAACAGCGGGACGGACACCGGGGTGAACGTCGGTTCAGTCGGCACCGAGCCGGAGCTCGCGCGGAACGGGAAGCCGAAGGTGGACTTCACCGGGGCCGAGTGGCTGTGCAGCAGCCAGGGCGTCGGGGACGTCCAGATCGCGTTCGTGGACGGGTACATCGGGATGCGGGACGGCCGTCAGGAGGACGGGCCGGTCCTGGTCTTCACCCCGGCCGAGTGGCGGGCCTTCGTACTCGGCGCCCGGGACGGCGAGTTCGACCTCACCTGAGCCACCCGCGCGCCGTCCGGGCGCGTCGCGGAGCGGCCCGAGCTGCGGCAAGGCGTGCAGCGTCGGGACGCTCCGCAGGTGGTTCCGGGGGCGGTGCCGACGCGGATTTCGGCACCGAACATCACAACTGATGATCTATTGAGCGTGCCACGTCAGAATTTCTGTTGACTGTTAGACAAACGCAGCTCAGAGTATGAGCACAGGCAGACGCCGTGCCCACCGCCCCCACGCGGCCAGACACGGCGCCTGCTGTGCGGCCCGGCGGTTGCCAGGCCTACCTCCCAGTCATCCCCTGCGCACCGGGGTGCGTCGGCCGGTCCCGGCCCACGAGGGGCCGGCAGTCGCCGGGAGGCTGGTGCCGAAGCCGAGAGCGACTCGGAGGCGGCACCGTTTGCTCGGGACCCGCACGCCCCCACGCGGCGGCGTCCCGAGCAGATCCACGGGAGCGACGGGCCGGGGCCCCGCGGATCTGGCTCTTGTTGCACGGAACTGCAATGGAACTGTTGGCTTGTGTGTTGTGCTGTGTGCGACGACGAAGCTGGGTGCTCGGCAGTTCGGCACGAAAAGTGCACAGTGAGGGAAACGCGTGTAGGGCCGCGTTGCGACATGCCGTCCCCCCGGAGGGTGAAACCCAGAACGGCTGTCGTGCTGAACCGAACGTAGCCCGGACGGTTGCTCAGAGTCAACATTGGTCTCTGAGCGTCGACCTCCAGCCCGTCCCCCGTCGGTGTCCCACCCGCCTCGCGAGTGTGGTGTGCCGGACACGTACGATGTTCCCATGTCTTTTCTCCGCCGTCGCTCCGGACAGCCCGCCGGCCCGGACTTCGACGTGCTCGCGATGGACCCGGGTGACTGGCCCGGCGACTTCGGTGCGGCCATGATGACCGGCCCGGACGGCTCCTGCCAGGGGATTTTCCTGCGCTACGACCTGTTCGGCGGCAGAGGCCCGGCGATGTTCATCGGCAACCTCCCCGAGGGTTCGCCCGCCCGGGAGACCGGTGACGACGTGCCCTTCGAGGTGCGGCAGCTGCTCGCGGCGCTGGAGAACGACGAGCCGGTCGAGTTCGTCTCGGCCGAGGACTTCCCGGTCATGCTCGGGGACGACCTGCTGATCGTGAAGAAGGTCAAGACCAGCGAGGAACGCGTGTTCTGTGCCCAGTTCGGCCGCAGCGACGGCGTCCTGGTCACCATCGCGTCCTGGGACCGACCGATTTCGGACGACCTGTATCAGCTGCTGAAGCCGCTTCCGGCCGACATGTTCCAGCAGGGCTGACCCGGGCCCGCCCGGGGCTCGGACACTGCTTGACGGTATCGATCACCGGTTCGTACAGTCGCGAACATGCCGTGCCGTCTCCCGCTGTTGACCCGTCGCAGGCATCTGGATCTGTGCCGGACCGCCAGCGCGGTGTGTCCGGGCCGCTGAGGGGGGATCTCGCCCCCATGGCGGCGGGCGGCCGACCGAGCCGGGTCGGCGCCGAATCCGGGGGAGGGCCGTGGGTCGGCCTCCGGGGCCGCCGGCCGGTTCCGCGCGCCCCGTGGCGTGCCGTCCACACCCGCTGAGCCCATGCTGCCGCCCGGAGGCACCAGCACCATGACGACCATCGCCGCAAACGATCGTTCACCGAATGATCGCCCTCGAACCGAACCGGCGGATTCCGGTCATTCCGCGCCGACCGCCCCGCCCGCGCGACCGACGGCCCCCGCACGGGCTGCACGGCCCGCAGCGCCTACCCCTCCCGCGACGACCGCGCCGACCGTGACGCCTGGGGCACCCGAGGCGACCCTGACGCCCGCGCCCGAGCGCTCGGCGGTCGAGGCCGCCCTGGCCGGTCTGCCCCGGGTGGTCGACCTGCTCGCCGCCCGCGCCGAGGAGCACGACCGCGACGCGACCTTCCCGTACCAGGGCATCGAGGCCGTCCACGAGGCCGGGCTGCTCACCCTGACCGTCTCCCCGCGGTACGGCGGGCCGGGCGGCACGCTCGCCGACACCGTCCGGTTGCTGGCCCAGCTCGGCCGCGGGGACGCCTCGGTGGCCGTGGTCACCGCCTTCACCCTGCTCCAGCACGCCGAACAGGCCCGCCGCGCGAGCTGGCCGACGGCCGGCTACCGCCGGCTGCTCACCGAGTCCCGGCGCGGACCGGCGCTGGTCAACACCCTGCGGACGGAGCCCGGCGGCCGGCCGGACGACCTGCCCGGGACGGTGGCCCGACGGGACGACGAGGGCTGGCTGCTGACCGGCCGGAAGACGTACTGCACCGGCGCCGAGGCACTGGCCTGGATGGCCGTCACCGCGCGCACCGACGAACCCGAGCCCCGCACCGGGACGTTCCTGGTCCGCGGCGAGAGCGAGGGTCTGGAGATCGACCCGACCTGGGACCAGCTCGGCTTGCGGGCCAGCGCCAGCCACGACGTCGTGCTCGACGCGGTGCGGGTCCCGCTCGAACTCGGGCTCGGTCTCCGCATACCCGGCCAGGAGGACGCCGCGGAGGCCGAACTCGCCCGCGCCTGGCACGACCTGGCCCTCGCCGCGGTGGCGGTCGGGGTCGCCCGGGCCGCCGAGGCCTGGCTGGTCCGCTTCCTGAACCAGCGCACTCCGGCCAATCTGACCGAACCGCTCGGCACCCTGCCGCGCTACCGCTGCGCCCTCGGCGAGATCGACGCCCAGCTGATCGGCGCCGAGGAACTGCTCCACGGCCTGGCGCCCCGGGTGGACCGGGGCGAGCCGGACGCCGTGGCCCGGACCGGCCCGGCCCACCTGCTGGCCACCCGGGCCGCCACCGCGGCCGTCCAGCAGGCCGTCGCGCTCACCGGCAACCCGGGGCTGAGCCGGCGTCACCCGCTGGAGCGCTACCTGCGGGACGTGCTCAGCAGCCGGGTGCACCTGGCCGCCGAGGAGGCCGTCCTGGACGCCGCAGGCCGGGCCGCCCTGGCGCGCGGCGCCAGGGCCTGAGGCGTGTCACCGGCCGTGGCGGCACCGGCGGTTCAGCGGGTGCCGACCGCGGCCCGGACCGCCCGGCGGGCCAGCGCGGCGTCGTCGTAGAGCCGGCGGATCATGATCCGCTGCTCCTCGCCGGCGCCCGGCACGTCGTACAGCCGGATCTCCCGCATCAGCACCAGCACCAGGTTCACCAGGAACGCGTCCCGGGCCAGCGTGCCGCCGCTCTGGGCGAGTTGGCTGATCTGGCGGCGGGCGGCGGTGTCGCCGGAGAGCACGCTCCACAGCACCGCCAGGTCGTAGCCCGGCAGGTACCAGCCGGCCTGCTCCCAGTCGACCAGCACCGGGCCCGACGGCGCCAGCAGCATGTTGCTGAGCAGGGCGTCGCCGTGGCACAGCTGCAGCGGGGTGTTGCCCAGGCCGTGCAGCAGGCCGCGCAGGTCGCCGGCGTCCCGGTCGGTGAGCTGGCCCACCGAGTGGTAGCGGGCGATCTCGAACTGGTAGTCCAGGCGCGGCTGGAAGACGTCGCTCGGCGGCCGCCAGAGGTTCAGCGTCCGCACGGCGCCGAGCAGCGCCCGCACCTCGCCCGGGGTGGGCGCGTTGACCGGGTGGCGCTCCCGGGCGGCCGGGCGGCCGGGGACGCGCTCCATGACGAGCACGCACCGGTCGTGGTCGGCCGCGACCAGCCGGGGCAGCCGCACTGGCGGACGGTGCCGGACGAACGCCCGGTAGACCGAGACCTCGTGGTGGAAGTCGGCCACCAGCTGCTCGAAGTACCCACTCCGCACCGCCTGCGGCGCCAGGCACTTGGCGACCACCGGCGCCCGCCCGATGGTGCCCGCCACCAGGATGTGGCGGCTGCCCTCGCGCAGGACCTGGCGCGGGGTGAACGCCGGACATATCCGCGCGACGCTCCCCAGCGCGGCCCGTACCGCCGGGGTCTGCAGCGCCGACGGGTCGATCCGCTCCGGCCCGACCGGCTGACCGGGCCGCCGGGTGCGCAGCACCTGGCCGTCGGCCTGCCGGGCGAGCGGGAGGCGGTGACCGGCCGGCGGGACGGCCTCGGGGGCGGCGCGCAGCCCCAG
>NZ_MECK01000068.1 GCF_014596465.1 Streptomyces sp. CBMA123
GGTCGTCCACGCGGCGGACCCGGCCGCCGAGCAGGCCGGGGCCTTCGACCGGGGCGCCCCGCTCGCCGAGCGCCCGACCGTCCAGGTGCTCCGCCCGGACGACCCCTCGCTGCACCCGGCGGGCCACCACACCGCCGTGCTGACCGCGACCGTCCCCTCCACCAGGGGCCACGACTGGGCGGCCCCCGGCGCCGCCGACCGCTTCGCCGACCGGATGCTCGCCCACGCGGACGCGGCCGGCCTGGGCCTCGGCGAGCGCGTGCTGTGGCGGGTGGTCCGCACCCCCGCCGACACCGAGCGCGAGAACGGCTCCCGCTTCGGCGCCGTCCCCCGCCCGGCCCTGCCCGGCGCGCGCGGCGCCTACCTCCAGGCCGCCACCGAGGCGTACCCGGGCCACTACCTGATCGGCGGCGGCGCCCATCCCGGCGGCGGGCTCGCCCGGGTCGGCATGTCGGCGTGCATCACGGCCAACCTCATCGGCCCGGCCTGAGGCGTCCGTCGGCCCGTACGCGCCGCCGCGTCCGTCAGCCCTGGTGCCAGGTGTTCTGCTGCTGGTAGCCGTAGTTCTGGTCGTACGCCGGCTGCTGGGGAATGCCCTGGCCGTGCTGGTCCGGCTGGGGCTGCCACTGCTGCTGGTCGTGCTGCTGCTGGTCGTGCTGCTGGTGCTCGTGCTGCTGCCGGTGCTGGTCGTGCTGCTGGTGCTGCTGGGCGTTCGGGTCCCAGGCCTGCTGCTGGTAGCCCTGGTACGGGTCCTGGGGCTGCTGGTAGCCGCCGTACGGGTCCTGCTGCTGTTGCGGGTAGCCGCCGTAGGACTGCTGGTCGTAGGCGTAGGCGGGCTGCTGCTGGGTCTGCCACTGCTGCTGGTCGTAGCCGGGCTGGTAGGCCGGGGCGTACGGGTCCTGCGGCTGCGCGGTCTGCGGCTGCTCGTAGTAGGAGGGGGCGTAGACGCCGTCCTGGGCCAGCTCCTGCATCTCGAAGGCGGCGGTCTGCTCGACCTCCGGGGCCTCTTCGGCGGCCGGCTCCGGCATCGGGGCCACGGCCGGGGCCGGGGTCTCCTCGACCGCGCTGACCTCGCCGACCCGCTTCTCCTTCGCCGTCGCGGCGGCCGTGACCGCCGCGCCACCGGTCAGGGCGCCGAGCAGCGGCACCTTGGCGAGCGGGCCGGGCAGGCTGCCGTCGGCCTTCCGCAGGGACCAGCCGTTCTGGTAGCCGCGCTTGACCGAGAGGGTGACGAAGGCCTGGCCGACCGCGAACAGGCCCGCTCCGACGCCGATCACCACGACCGAGTCGAGGCCCATCCCGACGGCCACGCCGAGGAACCCCGCCAGGGCCAGCACCCGCCAGTGCACCGGCGCCCGGTTCTGCAGCAGCACCTCGGCGACCAGCCAGAGCGCCACCACCGCCAACGCGACGTACAGCAGCAGATATCCGATGCCCATCCGCCCGCTACCTCCAGTCGCGTGCCCGCGCGCGCCGCGCGTGTGCGGCGACTGTACCGGTTCAACGGCCGGGGTACCGCATCGCGTTCCCGCCGTCGGCGGCACCGGCCGCACACGACCGGGCCCGCCACCGCAGCACGGTGGCGGGCCCGTGAACAGCCGTGGTCAGCGGTGGTGCAGACCCAGGTTCTGGTAGATCTCCAGCGTCGCCGTGGAGTGGTTGAGCGTGATGAAGTGCAGGCCGGGCGCGCCCTCGGCGAGCAGCCGCTCGGCCATCGCGGTGGCGTGCTCCATGCCGATCGCGCGCAGCGCCGCCGGGTCGTCGATGGCGGCGCGCAGCCGGGCCTCCAGGTCGACCGGGAAGGCCGAGCCGCTGAGCTGGGGGAAGCGCTCCAGCTGCTTGGCGTTGGTGACCGGCATGATCTCCGGGATGATCGGCGTCTCGCAGCCCGCGGCGGTGACCCGGTCGCGGAACCGCAGGTAGTCGTCCACCTCGAAGAACATCTGGGTGATCGCGTAGTCGGCGCCGGAGCGGACCTTGGCGATGAAGTGCCGGATGTCCTCGTCCCAGTCGGTCGAGCGCGGGTGCCGGTTCGGCGAGGCCGCAACACCGACGCAGAAGTCGCCGATGCCCTTGATCAGCTCCACCAGCTCGTACGCGTAGGTGACGCCGTCCGGGTGGCGGACCCACTCGCCCATCGGGTCGCCGGGCGGGTCGCCCCGGACCGCGAGGACGTTGCGCACGCCCTGGTCGGCGTACTGGCCGATGATGTTGCGCAGTTCGGCGACCGAGTGGTCCACCGCGGTCAGGTGGGCGACCGGGGTGAGCGTGGTCTCGGTGGCGATCCGGCCGACGATGTTGACGGTGCGCTCGCGCGAGGAGCCGCCGGCGCCGTACGTCATGCAGACGAAGTTCGGGTCCAGCGGTTCGAGCCGCCGGATGGCGTCCCAGAGCCTCTGCTCGCCGGCCTCGGTGCGCGGCGGCATGAACTCGAAGGAGAAGGAGCGCTTTCCGGCCGCCAGGAGTTCGCGGACCGTGAGCGCACGGTCCGGTCTCGTGGAAGCGATGCCGAGTGCCATGCTCGCAGGTTATCCGGCCCCCGAAGGGGCCGGACAACTCGGTTCCACGATTCGGGACAAGTAGTGGACGGGCTTCCGCTTCCTTCCCGCCGCCCCGCATGCCCCGGTCGACCCGCTCGCACGGCCGTTCCCCGCCGCCCCGCTACGCTTGCTGCACCCCAGCGAACCAGCGGAGCCTCATCGTGACCTCGTCCAGCAACCGGCCGGCCAACCCCATGGACGTGGAGGACGTCCGCACCCGCGTCAACGCGGCCCTCGCCGAGTTCATGGACGGCCAGTCCGCGCTGCTCGGCAAGATCTCGCCGCACCTGGTGCCCGCCGCCGACGCCCTGCGGGACTTCCTGCTGGACGGCGGCAAGCGGCTGCGCCCGGCCTTCTGCTACTGGGGCTGGCGGGCCGCGGGCGGGCCCGCCGCCGGCGAGGGGATCGCCAACGCGGCGGCCGCGCTGGAACTGCTGCAGGCCAGCGCCCTGGTGCACGACGACCTGATGGACCGCAGCGACACCCGCCGCGGCCTGCCCTCGGTGCACCGCCGCTTCGAGGCGCTGCACCGGGACAGCGGCTGGCGCGGCGACCGCGAGCAGTACGGCGCCTCGGCCGCGGTGCTGCTCGGCGACCTGCTGCTGATCTGGTGCGACGAGCTGTTCCTGCGCTCCGGCCTGGACCCGGCCGCCGTGCTGGCCGCCAAGCCGAGGTTCGACCTGATGCGCACCGAGGTCATGCTCGGCCAGTACCTGGACGTGCTGGAGCCGGTGGCCGGCGACTCCGCCGACGAGGGCGCGCTGGAGCGGGCGCAGACCGTCCTGCACTACAAGTCGGCGAAGTACACCATCGAACGGCCGCTGCAGGTCGGCGCGCTGCTCGCCGGGGCCGGGCCGGAGCTGGTCGAGGCCCTCGGCGCGTTCGGGCTGCCGCTGGGCGAGGCCTTCCAGCTGCGGGACGACCTGCTCGGCGTCTTCGGGGACCCGGCCGTCACCGGCAAGCCCGCCGGGGACGACCTGCGCGAGGGCAAGCGCACCCTGCTGGTCGCGCACGCGATGCGCGCCCTGCCGCCGGCCGACGCCCGGCACCTGGACGCCCGGCTCGGCGCGCCGGACCTGGCCGGCGAGGAGGTCGCCGAGCTGAGCGGGCTGGTCGCCCGCAGCGGCGCGCCCGAGCTGGTGGAAGCCCGGATCGAGGAGCTGATGCGGCAGTCGCTGGCCGCGCTGGCGGCGGCGCCGCTGGCCGACGAGCGGGCCCGTACGGTGCTGCTGGCACTGGCCGAGGCCGCCACCGTCCGCAAGTACTGAGGGACGGCGACGGCCTCGGGAGCGGTCAGAGCGCCGCGCGCACCCGGCGGGCGAGCTCGGCGGCGGCCGCCCGCGGGTCCTCGGCCGCGGTGACGGCCCGGACCACGACGATCCGGCGGGCGCCGGCGGCCAGCACCTCGTCCAGGTTGCCGAGGTCGATCCCGCCGATCGCGAACCACGGCCGGTCGGTGGCCTGCTTCGCCGCGTACGAGACCAGGCCGAGGCCCGGCGCGTGGCGGCCCGGCTTGGTCGGGGTGGGCCAGACCGGGCCGGTGCAGAAGTAGTCCACGCCCGGCTCGGCGACCGCCGCGTCCACCTCGGACTCGGCGTGGCAGGACCGCCCGATCAGCACGTCCTCGCCGAGGATCGCCCGGGCGGCCGGCACCGGCAGGTCGTCCTGGCCGAGGTGCAGCACGTCCGGCCGGGCCGCGTGGGCGACGTCGGCGCGGTCGTTGACCGCCAGCAGCTTGCCGTGGCGGCGGCAGGCGTCGGCGAAGACCTCCAGGGCCGCCAGCTCCTGCTTGGCCTCCAGGCCCTTGTCGCGGAGCTGGACGATGTCCACCCCGCCGGCCAGCGCCGCGTCCAGGAACTCGGCCAGGTCGCCCTGCTCGCGCCGGGCGTCGGTGCACAGGTAGAGCCGGGCGTCGGCCAGGCGGGCACGCAGCGTGTCCGCCGCCATCAGATCAGCATCGCCTGGGCGCGGCGCTTGACCTCGGTGCCGCGGTTCTCCCGCAGCGCCTGGATCGGGCTGCCGGGCAGCGACGGGTCCTCGGTGAAGAGCCACTCCAGGATCTCCACGTCGTTGTACCCGCAGTCGCGCAGCAGGTTCAGGGTGCCGGACAGGTGCTTGACCAGCCCCGGGCCGTCGATGAACGCCGCAGGGACCTGCAGCGACTTGTTGGGGCCGCGGCGGACCGCGATCAGCTCACGCTTCCTGACCATGTCGCGGACCTCGGTGACCAGCACACCCCACTGCTCCGAGATGTCGGGGAGGTACATCCACTCGGGGACCAGGGCTTCAATCTTGCTTTCGATCTCGCTCACGCCACCAGACTGCCACCTCCGCGCCGTCCGGCGCTAAGCGGTGGCCCCCTTGAGCGGCACCGAGGGGTCCGCGGCGAGGGCCCGGTCGAGCACCGCGCCGCGTTCGATCAGCTTCCGGCCCTGGGTGAGGTCGCGCGGCCGGTCCACGGCCAGCAGCGCGCTCGGCACCCCGTCGCGCAGCCACAGCACCGTCCAGGCGGCGTCCTGCGGGCCGCCGCGCCACAGCGGTTCGTCGCCCTCGGCGTGCCGGCCGGCGTACTGGACCATCCGCCCGAACTGCTCGGACCAGAAGTACGGCACCGGGTCGTACGGCGCGTCCGCCCCGAGCACGGCGGCGGCCGCGGCGCCGCCCGACTGCAGCGCGTGGTCCCAGTGCTGGACGGCCAGCCGGGCGCCGGAACGGGCCGACGGGTAGCTGACGCAGTCCCCGGCCGCGAACACCCCGGGCAGGCCGGTGCGCAGCCGCCCGTCCACCACGACCGCGCCGGAGGCGTCCAGCTCGACGCCCGAGCCGGCCAGCCAGCCCGTTGCGGGCCGGGCGCCGACGCCGACCACCACCTCGTCGGCGGGCAGGTGGGAGCCGTCCGCCAGCAGCACCGCCCCGGGCTCGACGGCGGCCACGCCGACCCCGCAGCGCAGCTCCACCCCGGCCTCGGCGTACCAGGCGGCCATCGCCGAGCCGATCTCGGTCGGAAGCGCCCCGGGCACCGGCGCCGGACCGGCCTCGACCACGGTGACCTCGCAGCCGGCCTGCCGCGCCGCGGTGGCCACCTCGGCGCCGATCCAGCCCGCGCCGACCAGCACCAGCCGCAGCCCGGGGCGCAGCAGCGCGCGCAGCGCAAGGGCGTCGTCCAGGGTGTGCAGCAGGTGGGCGCGCTCGGCCCCGGGCAGGGCGCGCGGGGTGGCGCCGGTGGCGATCACCAGCGAGTCGTACCGGAGGTCGCCGCCGTCGGTGTGCAGCACGCCCGGGGTGAGGCCGGTGGCGCGGCGGCCGGTGAGCAGCTCGATGCCGAGCCCGTCGTAGTCGATGTCCAGGGTGGTGGCGTCGGCCTTGCCGAGCAGCACGTCCTTGGAGAGCGGCGGCCGGTCGTACGGCGCGTGCGCCTCCTCGCCGACCAGCACGATCCGCCCGCGCCAGCCGCCCTCCCGCAGCTTCAGGGCGCACTGCGCCCCGGCCAGTCCGGCCCCGACGACGACCACCCGATCCGTTGCGCTCAGCTCTGCCACGCCCGTCACTGTACTCAGCGCCGCCGGGGCTCCCGCCGCCCGTCCAGCCGGTGTACGGCCCTTCGGCCGGGCCGACCCCCGGCGTTAAGGTGGGTGCACCACACGGGAGCCCGGCGTACCGGGCTGAGAGGCGGGCTGGCACGGCCCGCGACCGTCCGAACCTGATCCGGGTCATACCGGCGAAGGGAGAAGAGCAGCTTTGTCACGCTTGCCGACAGGCAGCCGCGCGGACGTGCTGGTGATCGGCGGGGGCGTCATCGGCCTCGCCGTCGCCTGGCGCGCCGCCCAGCGCGGGCTGCGGAACGTGACCGTGGTCGACCCCGACCACGGCAGGGGCGCGGCCGGGGTCGCCGCCGGGATGCTCGCCCCGGTCACCGAGCTGCAGTACGGCGAGGAGCCGCTGCTGCACCTCGGGATGGCCTCCAACCGGCGGTACGAGGGCTTCGCCGCCGAGCTCACCGAGGCGAGCGGCGGCCTGGACACCGGCTACCGCCGGTGCGGCACCGTCGCCGTCGCCCTGGACTCCGACGACCGCGAGGAACTGCGCGAACTGCACGACTTCCACCGGCGGCTGGGCCTGGACTCCGACTGGCTGACCGGCCGGGAGGCCCGCCGGCTGGAGCCGATGCTCGCCCCCGGTGTGCGCGGCGCCCTGCACGTCGCGGACGACCACCAGGTGGACCCGCGCCGGCTGCTCACCGCCCTGGTCGCCGCCGGCGAGCGGGCCGGGGTGCGGCTGCACCGGGGCGAGGCCGTCGAGCTGCTGGTCGAGGGCGGCCGCGCGGTCGGCGCCCGGCTGGACACCGGGGAGACCCTGACCGCCGAGCAGGTCGTGCTCGCCGCCGGCCCGCACAGCCACCGGCTGCCCGGCCTGCCCGAGGGGGTGCTGCCCGCGGTGCGCCCGGTGAAGGGACAGGTGCTGCGGCTGCAGATCCCCGAGACCTACCGGCCGTTCCTCTCCCGCAACGTGCGCGCGGTGGTGCGCGGTCGGCACCTGTACCTGGTGCCGCGCGAGAACGGCGAGCTGGTGATCGGCGCGACCACCGAGGAGCAGGGCTACGACACCACCGTCACCGCCGGCGGGGTGTACGAACTCCTGCGCGACGCGCATGAGTTGGTCCCGGGCATCACCGAACTCCCGCTGCGCGAGACGGCCGCCGGGCTGCGCCCCGGCTCGCCGGACAACGCTCCGCTGCTGGGCCCCACGTCACTGCCCGGACTGGTCGCCGCCACCGGCCACTACCGCAACGGCGTACTGCTCACCCCGGTCACCGCCGACCTGCTCGCCGACTACCTGGCGACCGGCGAAGTCCCCGACCTGGCAAGGCCGTTCACGCCCACCCGGTTCTCCCCCGCCGTCCCCCCGATGAAGGCCTCCGCATGACCGAGATCGCCCTGACCGTCAACGGCGAGCCCCGCCGGGTGCCCGCCACGACCACCCTCGCCGAGCTGGTGGCCACCGTCAGCGCCGCCAACACCGGTGTCGCCGCCGCCCTCAACGAGGCCGTGGTGCCGCGCAGTTCGTGGTCCGGAACGACGCTGGACAGCGGCGACCGGGTCGAGATCCTCACCGCCGTCCAGGGAGGCTGAACCATGGCCGACGACCTTCTGACCATCGCCGGGGCGACCTTCTCCTCCCGGCTGATCATGGGCACCGGCGGCGCGCCGAGCCTGGAGGTCCTGGAGCGCGCCCTGCTCGCCTCCAGCACCGAGCTGACCACCGTGGCCATGCGCCGGGTCGACGCCACCACCCAGGGCTCCGTCCTGGACGTGCTGACCCGCAACGGCATCCGGGTGCTGCCCAACACGGCCGGCTGCTTCACCGCCGGCGAGGCCGTGCTGACCGCCCGGCTGGCCCGCGAGGCACTCGGCACCGACTGGGTGAAGCTGGAGGTGATCGCCGACGAGCGCACCCTGCTGCCGGACCCGATCGAGCTGCTGGACGCCGCCGAGACGCTCGTCGACGACGGCTTCACGGTGCTCCCGTACACCAACGACGACCCCGTGCTGGCCCGCAAGCTGGAGGACGTCGGCTGCGCGGCGATCATGCCGCTGGGCTCGCCGATCGGCTCCGGCCTGGGCATCCGCAACCCGCACAACTTCCAGCTGATCGTGGAGGGTGCGGGCGTCCCGGTGATCCTGGACGCGGGCGCCGGGACGGCCTCCGACGTGGCGCTGGCGATGGAGCTGGGCTGCTCGGCGGTGATGCTCGCCTCCGCGGTGACCCGGGCTCAGGACCCGGTGCTGATGGCCGAGGCGATGCGGCACGCCGCCGAGGCGGGCCGGCTCGCCCACCGGGCCGGCCGCATCCCGCGCCGTTTCCACGCCGAGGCCTCCTCCGCGATGGCCGGCCGCGCCGACCTGGACACCCGGGAGCGGCCGGCGTTCCAAGGCGTGTAGGCCGTGTCACAAGCCGGTCCCGGAGCGATGTCCGCCGGGACCGGCACCCACCCGCCCCACTAGACTCGCCGGGTGGACATGGCATTGCACGACCCCCTGATCGGTACCGTGCTCGACAACCGGTACCGGGTCGAGCGGCGCATCGCCACCGGCGGGATGTCCACCGTCTACAAGGGCACCGACACCCGGCTGGACCGGGTGGTCGCCCTCAAGGTGATGCACCCCCAACTGGCCGGGGACGAGGGCTTCACCGCCCGCTTCATCCGCGAGGCCAAGGCGGTCGCCAAGCTCAGCCACCCCAATGTGGTCAACGTCTTCGACCAGGGCGCGGACGGCGGAAACGTTTTCCTCGCCATGGAGTACGTGCCCGGCCGCACCCTGCGCGACCTGCTGCGCGACCGCGGCGCGCTGTCCGTACGGGCCGCGCTGGACGTGCTGGAGCCGGTGCTCGCCGCCCTCGGCGCCGCCCACCGGGCCGGGCTGGTCCACCGGGACGTCAAGCCGGAGAACGTGCTGATCACCGAGAGCGGCCTGGTCAAGGTCGCCGACTTCGGCCTGGTCCGGGTGCTCGGCACCGCCGACGGCGCGCCCACCTCGACCAGTACCGCCACCGGCGGCACCGTCATGGGCACGGTCTCCTACCTGGCCCCCGAGCAGATCCTCCCGGACGCCCCCACCGACCAGCGGGTCGACGTCTACGCGGCCGGCATCCTGCTCTACGAGATGCTCACCGGCCGCCGCCCGCACACCGGCGACAACCCCGTCCAGGTCATGTACAAGCACCTGCACGAGGACGTCCCCGCCCCCTCGCTGGCCGCCCCCACCGTCGCCCCGGCGCTGGACGCCATAGTGGCCGGCGCCTGCGCCCGGGCCGCCGAGGCCCGCCCGTACGACGCGGTGGAGCTGCTCGCCGCCCTCCAGCGGGTCCGCCGCACGCTCACCCCGGCCGAGCTGGACGCCGAGCCGCCGGCCTCCACCCGGCCCAGCCCGCGCTACCCCACCAGCGAGCCGACCTCGGTGATCCAGCCGCTGCCCCGGCCCACCGACACCCCGGCGCCGGAGCGCACCAGCGTGCTGGACGTCCCGGCGGAGCTGATGGACCAGCTGCTGGTCGAGCCCCGCCCGTACGACGAGCCGACCCCGGTCCGGACGCGGCGGCCGGGCCGGCCGCGAGGCCTCCCGCGCAAGCCGCTGATCTGGACGGCCGCGCTGACCGCCCTGGTGCTGGCGGTGGGCGGTGTCACGTACGGGATCTCCGAGGGGCTGTACGGCTCGGTGCCGGGCGTGCTCGGCAAGGACCGTTCCGAGGCGCAGCGGGTGCTGGACCACGAGGGCATGCACGGCCGGTTCGTCGAGGTGTTCAGCGAGTCCGTCCCGGCCGGGCAGGTGATCTCCACCGACCCCGGGGTGGGGGCGCGCACCCGCAAGAGCGACGCGGTGACGGTCACCCTCTCCAAGGGCCCCAAGCGGATCGCGGTGCCGGACCTCGCCGGCAAGAGCTCGGACGACGCGGCCGCCGCGCTGGCCGGCGCCCAGCTGACCAGGGGCGGGGTGACCCAGACCTACAGCGACACCGTGCCGGAGGGCTCGGTGATCAGCAGCTCGCCGGCCGCCGGGCAGATGCTGCAGGAGAACGCGGCGGTCTCGCTGGTGGTCAGCAAGGGCATGGTGCCGGTCCCGGACGTCAGCGGGATGGGCCGGGACGACGCCCAGCGGGCGCTGCAGGCGGCGGGCTTCACCATGAAGGCCGCCACCGACTGGACGCTCGGCATGGGCAAGGTGAGCAGCCAGTCCCCGGCGGCCGGCGAGCGGCGGCCGCAGAAGTCCGTGGTGACGGTCAACTTCTCGCTGTTCTAACGGAGTTCGGGGCCCAATAGGGCTTCCGGGGCTTCCGGGCTCAGCGGAGCGGCCCGTCGCCCGGCTCCTCCTGGTAGGAGTAGCGCTGCTCGCGCCACGGGTCGGCCAGGTTGTGGTAGCCGCGCTCCTCCCAGAAGCCGCGCCGGTCGGCCCGCATGTACTCCACCGCGCGCACCCACTTGGGGCCCTTCCAGGCGTACAGCCGGGGCACCACCAGCCGCACCGGGAAGCCGTGTTCGGCGGTCAGCGGCTCGCCGTTGCGGTGGGTGGCGAGCAGGGTGTGGGGGTCGGCGAAGTCGGCCAGCCGCAGGTTGGCGCTGTAGCCGTACTCGGCCCAGACCATGACGTGGGTGACGCCGGGCGCCGGGGGCACCAGGTCGAGCAGGAGGGCCGCGGGCACGCCCGTCCACTCGTTGCCGAGGAGGGAGAACTTGGTGACGCAGTGCAGGTCGGCGACCACGGTGGTGCGCGGCAGGGCGTCGAAGGCCGCGAGGTCCCAGCTGTGCTTCTCGGCCGAGGCGGTGGCGCCGAACACCTGGAGGTCCCAGCTCAGCGGCTTGAAGCGGGGCACCGGCCCGTAGTGCAGGGCGGGCCAGCCGCGCTGCGCGCGCTGACCCGGGGGGAGGCTCGGGTCAGACGGCGGAAGCGGTTCTCGTTCGGACTGACCCATGGCTCCATGGTGACAGACGGCGGACGGGCCCCGCCGCGCGCCCCTTGGCCCCGGTTCACGCCCTGCCCGTACGGGCCAATGGTCGATCGCACACCCCCCATCAATGCCCAAATGGGATATTCCGCCACATGTCCTAGTGAGTGTGAACTTACTGGAATTTCCTCCCGATACGGTGCCAGGATGCCCAGCGCAGGACTCACCGCAGGACGTAACGCAGGGAGGCAGCACCATGCAGGGCGACCCGGAGGTCATCGAGTTCCTCAATGAGCAACTCACGGCCGAACTGACCGCGATCAACCAGTACTTCCTGCACGCCAAGATGCAGGAGAACTTCGGCTGGACGAAGCTCGCCAAGTACACCCGGCACGAGTCGTTCGACGAGATGAAGCACGCCGAGACGCTCACCGACCGGATCCTGTTCCTGGAGGGGCTGCCCAACTACCAGCGGCTGTTCCACGTCCGGATCGGCCAGACGGTCAAGGAGATGTTCGAGGCGGACCGCCAGATCGAGGTCGAGGCGATCGACCGCCTCAAGCGCGGGATCGTGGTGATGCGGGCCAAGAACGACGTCACCTCGGCGAACATCTTCGAGGACATCCTGGCCGACGAGGAGCACCACATCGACTACCTCGACACCCAGCTGGAACTCCTGGAGAAGCTCGGCGAGGCGCTCTACCTCGCCCAGCTGATCGAGCAGCCGGAGTCCTGAGGCCCGGCGCCCCGGCTCAGGCCACCCGCAGCGGGACCACCGGGGCGATCGGCGCCACCGGGCCCGGCTTCGGGGCGGCCGGCCCGGACACGTCCTGGACCTCCGGATCGGCGAGGCCGAGCCTGGCGGCCAGCCGGGCGGTCGGGCAGGGCCGGGCACCGTGCTCGCCGAGCAGCGCCTGGATCCGGCGGACGCAGGACCCGCAGTCCGTGCCGGCCTTGCAGCCCTTGGCTATCCGGCGCGGGGTGTCGGCGCCCCCGTCGATCGCCTTCTTCACCTGGTCCTCGGTGACCGCATGGCACATGCACACGTACATAGCGGTCTCTCCCGGGATGAAGCGCAGGTGAAGCGCGGAGTGGATCTTGACTAAGGTTTGCCTTAGTTCACTAAGCCTCACCTTACCCGGCGATCCGGGTACGAAAAAGCCCCTCCGGCTTCGGGAGTCCCGAATCCGGAGGGGCCTTCGTCACATCAGGGCCGGTGGATCACTGGCCGCGGTACATCTCCGCCACCAGGAACGCCAGGTCCAGCGACTGGCTGCGGTTGAGCCGCGGGTCGCAGGCCGTCTCGTAGCGCTGGTGCAGGTCGTCGACCATCACCTCGTCGCCGCCGCCGACGCACTCGGTGACGTCGTCGCCGGTCAGCTCCACGTGGATGCCGCCCGGGTGGGTGCCCAGCGCGCGGTGCACCTCGAAGAAGCCCTTGACCTCGTCCAGGACGTCGTCGAAGCGACGGGTCTTGTGGCCGCTGGAGGCCTCGAAGGTGTTGCCGTGCATCGGGTCGCAGATCCACACCGGCTTGGCGCCGGAGGCGGTGACCTTCTCCAGCAGGGTGGGCAGGTGGTCGCGGACCTTGCCCGCACCCATCCGGGTGATGAAGGTCAGCCGGCCGGGCTCGCGCTCCGGGTCCAGCTTCTCGATCAGGGTGAGCGCCTCGTCCACCGAGGTCGTCGGGCCGAGCTTGACCCCGATCGGGTTGCGGATCTTGGAGGCGAACTCGATGTGCGCGTGGTCCAGCTGGCGGGTGCGCTCACCGATCCACACCATGTGGCCGGAGACGTCGTACAGCTCGCCGGTGCGCGAGTCCACGCGGGTCAGCGCGGTCTCGTAGTCGAGGACCAGCGCCTCGTGCGAGGAGAAGAACTCGACGGTCTTGAACTCCTCCGGGGCCACCCCGCAGGCGTTCATGAAGGCCAGGGCGTTGTCGATCTCCCGGGCGAGCTGCTCGTAGCGCTGGCCGGCCGGCGAGTTGCGCACGAAGTCCTGGTTCCAGGCGTGCACCTGGCGCAGGTCGGCGTAACCACCGGTGGTGAACGCACGCACCAGGTTCAGCGTCGCGGCGGACGCGTTGTACATCCGCTTCAGGCGCTCCGGGTCCGGGATCCGGGACTCGGGGGTGAACTCGAAGCCGTTCACCGAGTCGCCGCGGTAGACCGGCAGGGTCACGCCGTCCCGGGTCTCGGTCGACTTCGAGCGCGGCTTGGAGTACTGGCCGGCGATGCGGCCGACCTTCACGACCGGCACCGAGGCCGCGTACGTCAGCACGGCGGCCATCTGCAGCAGGGTCTTCAGCTTGTTGCGGATGTGCTCCGCCGACACGCCGTCGAAGGCCTCGGCGCAGTCGCCGCCCTGGAGGAGGAACGCCTCCCCGCGCGCCACGGCGCCGAGCCGGGCGCGCAGCTGGTCGCACTCTCCGGCGAAGACGAGCGGCGGATACGAGGCGAGCTCGGCAAGGGTCTTGCGCAGAGCCTCTTGGTCCGGCCACTCAGGCTGCTGCGCCGCGGGCAGGGACTGCCAGGAGTGGCCAGTCCTCGATGTCTCAGTCGTTGCGGTCACACGGCAAGGCTACGGGGTGGCGCGAGCGATAGGTGACCATTGCCCGAGGGATGAGACACGTCTCGGACATTGCACGTGAGCCGACTCACCCGCACGGCCCCATCCGCTACGCTCGACCCATGCACGCGCCCCACACCCACTCCTGGTGGTGGGCCTCCCCCCTGGGTGGCCCACAGATCGCGCGTTCCTAGACGAACACGACGGCCGCCCCTCGGGGCGGCCGTCGTGCGTCCGAGCAGACGGCCCTCCGGGAGCGGAACCAGCACCGCCCTCGCCATCCTCCCCGGAAGGAAGCCGTACTCGTGACCACCCCCGCCCCCGCTGAGCTGCTCGCACGTCTCACCGCACCCGGCGCCCCCGCCTTCGCCCTGCTGCACCGCCGCACCCCCCGGCACGCCCCGGACACCGTCGAGGTGCTGCTGGGCACCGTCGACAGCTACGCGCACCTCGCCGACCTCCCGGTCCGCTCCGGCATCCCGGCCGCCGGACCGGTCCACGACCTGCTCGCGCTGGTCCCGTACCGGCAGATCCGCGAGCGCGGCTTCGAGGCGCACGACGACGGCACCCCGCTGCAGGCCCTCGCGGTGACCGAGCAGTACGCCCTGCCGTTGGCCGAACTCACCACCGCCCTGCCGCAGCTGCCGGTCACCCTCTCCGACGGCGCGTTCGACGTGGACGACGAGGCGTACGCGGCGATCGTCCGCCGGGTGATCGACGACGAGATCGGCAACGGCGAGGGCGCCAACTTCGTGATCCGGCGCGACTTCCACGCCACCCTGGAGAACTTCTCGCCCACTCTCGCCCTGGCGCTGTTCCGCCGACTGCTGGAGCAGGAGCGCGGCGCGTACTGGACCTTCCTGGTGCACACCGGGGAGCGGGTCCTGGTCGGCGCCTCCCCCGAGGTGCACGTCCGGCAGAGCGGCGGCACCGTCGTGATGAACCCGATCTCCGGCACCTACCGCTATCCGGCCGGCGGCTCCGACCTCGACTCGCTGCTCCGGTTCCTCCACGACCCCAAGGAGCTGGAGGAGCTGACCATGGTGGTCGACGAGGAGCTGAAGATGATGTGCACCGTCGGCGACCTCGGCGGCCAGGTGCTCGGCCCCCGGCTCAAGGAGATGTCCCACCTCGCCCACACCGAGTACGAGCTGCGCGGGCGCACCTCGATGGACGTGCGCGAGGTGCTGCGCGAGACGATGTTCGCCGCCACCGTCACCGGCAGCCCGGTGCAGAACGCCACCCGGGTGATCCGGCGCTACGAGCCGAGCGGGCGCGGCTACTACTCCGGCGCGCTCGCCCTGATCGGGCGCTCCGCGAGCGGCGGGCAGCTGCTGGACTCGCCGATCTGCATCCGCACCGCCGACATCGACCCGGCCACCGGGCGGCTGGTCGTCCGGGTCGGCGCCACACTGGTGCGCCACTCCGTCCCGGAGTCCGAGGTCGCCGAGACCCACGCCAAGGCCGCCGGAGTGCTCACCGCAATCGGCGCCCGGCCCGCCCCAGCCCGGCTGCCCCACCCCGGCGGGCCCAGGCTCGGCGACGACCACCGGGTGCAGGCCGCGCTGGACGCCCGCCGGGCCGACCTCGCCCCGTTCTGGCTGCGGATGCAGGCGCCGTCCACGATCACCGAAACCCGGCCGACCCTGGTCGTGGACGGCGAGGACACCTTCACCTCGATGCTGTCCCACCTGCTGACCTCGCTCGGCCACCAGGTCACCGTGGTCCGCTTCGACGAGCCCGGCCTGCGCGGACTGGTCGCGGCCCACCGCGGCCCGCTGGTGCTCGGCCCCGGCCCGGGCGACCCGGCGCTCGCCGACGACCCCAAGATGGCGGTGCTGCGCCCGGTCGTCGCCGACGCCCTCGCCGCCGTCCGCTCCGGCGCCCGGACGGCCCCGCTGCTCGCGGTCTGCCTCAGCCACCAGCTGCTCGCCGCCGAGCTCGGGCTCGCGCTGGGCCGCAAGGCCGTCCCCTATCAGGGCGCCCAGGAGAGCATCGAGCTGTTCGGCCGCAAGCGGACGGTCGGCTTCTACAACACCTTCACCGCCCGCTGCTCGGACGCCGACGCGGCCCGGCTCGCCGCCGGGGGCGTCGAGGTCGCCCGGGACGCCGCCACCGGCGACGTCCACGCGCTGCGCGGCCCCGGCTTCGCGGGCCTGCAGTTCCACCCGGAGTCGGTGCTCACCCGGGACGGCGTGGACATCGTCGCGGACCTGCTGCGGGAGGCAACGGCCGTACGGGGCTGAGGAGTTGGAACGGTCCCGGGCGGCGGCGCCCGGGACCGGCTCACAGCTCCTCGTCCAACCCCTGCTCGATCGCGTACCGGACAAGCTCCACCCGGTTGTGCAACTGCAGCTTGCCCAGGGTGTTCTGCACGTGGTTCTGCACCGTCCGGTGCGACAGCACCAGCCGGTCGGCGATCTGCCGGTACGACAGACCCTTGGCCACCAGCCGCAGCACCTCGGTCTCCCGGGTGGTCAGCTGCGGGACGGCCGGCGCCGAGGCCGGGGCCGGCTCGGCGGCCAGCCGGCGGAACTCGCCGAGCACCAGCCCGGCCAGGCCCGGGGTGAACACCGCGTCGCCGACGGCCGTACGCCGCACCGCGTCCAACAGCTCCTCCCGCCCGGCCGACTTCACCAGGTACCCGGTCGCGCCGGACTTCACCGCCTCCAGCACGTCCTGGTGCTCACCACTGGCCGACAGCACCAGCACCCGCACCGCCGGATCGGCCGCGACCACCTGGCGGCACACCTCGGCGCCGGACAGGCCGGGCAGGTTGAGGTCCAGCACGACGACCTGCGGCGTGCAGGCCCGGGCCCGGCGCACCGCCTCCTCGCCGTCGCCCGCCGTGGCCACCACGTCCAGGCCCGCCTCGGCCAGGTCGCGGGAGACGGCGTCCCGCCACATCGGGTGGTCGTCCACCACCATCACCCGCACCGGCCGGTCGGTCATCGGCTGATCGGTCATGGGCTGGTCGGTCATCGGGAGGCCTTCCTCGGAATGCGCAGTTCGACCTCGACGCCCTCCCCGGGCGCCGAGTACAGCTCGGCCGTACCGCCGAGATCCAGCACCCGGCCGCGGATCGACTGGGTGACGCCCAGCCGCCCGGCCCGCTCCGCCTCGCCGAGCCGGCCGGGGGCGAAGCCCGGACCGTCGTCGCGGATGCTGACCGTGACGGCCTCCGGCTCGTCCTCCACCAGGATCCAGGCCCGGGCCGGCTCCCCGGCGTGCCGGCGGACGTTGTCGACGGCCGCGCCGACCGCCGCGGCCAGTTCACGCGCCGCCGGACCGGGCAGCAGCACCGGGGTCCCGGGAGCGGAGAGCGTGATCCGCTCGTCGGCGTACGGGCGCAGCAGGGCGGTGAGGTCCTGCGGCCCGGCCGGGTCGGGCTCCTCGGCTCCGTCCGCCTCCGGCAGCCGCTGGGCCGGCAGCGGGCCGCCGGTCATCAGCGCCCGCAGCGCCCGCTCCTGCTCCCCGGCGAGCCGGCCCAGTTCGGCGAAGTCCGTACCGTCCCCGGTGCCGCCGCCCAGCTCCGCGCCCCGGCGCTGGACCAGTGCCAGCACCTGGAGCACGCCGTCGTGGATGTCGCGGGAGAGCCGCTCCCGCTCCCGGGTGGCCGCCTCGACCTGCAGCGCCCGGGTCAGGGTGGCCTCGCTGGCGCGGGCCAGCTCGATCACGTACCCGATCGCGCAGCCGGCTACCAGCAGCAGCACGATGTTGTGCACGTTGTCGCCGGTCGGGCCGCCGTGGCCGAGGATGTTGGCGACCCCGATCACCGCGCCGGACGCCGCCGCCGGACGCCAGCCGCCCCTGGCGGCGAAGCCCAGCACCGTGCCGGCGGCCCAGATGGTCGGCAGGGTGGGCGCGCCGTGGCTGATCCGGGCCGGGGCGTCGGTCATCCCGCTCATCACGATGCCGGTCACGGCCAGGGACAGGTCGAAGCCGAGGACGTACCAGGTGCAGCGCTGCGGGTCGGAGAAGGCCCGGGTGCTGGCCAGCGTCCAGAGGATCAGCGCGCCGAAGTAGATCCAGCCCGCGACCGGGTGCAGGAAGTGCAGGTACGAGTTGAAGTACCGGAGCAGGGCGTAGCAGAGGGCCAGCACCCGGAAGTAGGAGATCGCCTTCCACAGCGGGAGCTCGACGGACATGCCGCCGGCCGCCACCGCGCCGCCCACCACGCCGCCGCCCGTTCTCGCGCCCTCCGCCATGCCCCGGCTCCTCCCCCGGCCCCTCCCCTGGACCCGACCGGGTCGGTCAGGCCGACCCGGTTCCCTTCTGGTCCTTCTGGTCCTTCTGGTCCTTCTGGTCCTTCTGGTCTTGCTGGTCTTGCTGGTCCGGCTGGTCCTTCACCGCGGCCTGCTCGGCTTCGGCGGCCTTCTCGGCCTCGGCCTTCTCCGCCTTGGCGGCGGCCCGGCGCTCGGCGTCGGCCTTCTTCTTCTCGTCGGCGATCTGCCGCTTGGCGGCGGTCGCGTAGACGTCCACGTACTCCTGGCCGGAGAGCCGCATGATCTCGTACATCACCTCGTCCGTCACCGAACGCAGGATGAAACGGTCGTTCTCCATGCCGTGGTAGCGGGAGAAGTCCAGCGGGCGGCCGATCCGGATGCCGGGGCGGATGCCGAAACTCGGGATCACCTGGCCGGGCGGCTGCACCTTCTCGGTGTCGATCATGGCGACCGGGATGACCGGGGCGCCGGTGGCCAGCGCGACCCGCGCCAGGCCGCCGACCTTGCCGCGGTACAGCTTGCCGTCGGGCGAGCGGGTGCCCTCCGGGTAGACGCCGAACAGCTCGCCGCGGTCCAGCACCGCGATGGCGCTGCGGATCGCGGCCTCACCGGCGCCGCGCACGCCCGAGCGGTCCACCGGCAGCTGGCCGACGCCCTTGAAGAAGGCCGCGGTCAGCCGGCCCTTGAGGCCCGGGGTGTTGAAGTACTCGGCCTTCGCGATGAAGGTCACCCGGCGCTTGATCAGCGCGGGGAAGAAGAACGAGTCCGAGAAGGACAGGTGGTTGCTCGCGATGATCGCCGCACCTTCGGTGGGGATGTTCTCCTCACCCTCGATCCACGGCCGGAAGAAGATCCGAAGCAGTGGCGCGACGATCATCTTCATCAGTCGGTAGAACAACCCGGGCCTCCTGTTATGCGGACCGGTCGATCCTAATGCCCCGCGACCGTCGGCTGTGCCCGGGCCCGCCGTAGGGGGTGTACGTCCCGGCGCGGGGCGTGGGACGATGCGGATTCCTGCAGCTCCCCTCTCAGCGTCCTCTCCCCCAGCGCCACCCGCCCGCGAAGGAGTCCGCCATGTCGCTGCTGCCCGGTGCCGAACCGTACCGCCACCACGGCGGACCGGTCGGGGTGCTGCTGTGCCACGGCTTCACCGGGTCGCCGCAGTCGCTCCGGCCGTGGGCCGACGAGCTGGCGGCCGCCGGGTTCACCGTCTCGCTCCCGTTGCTGCCGGGGCACGGCACCCGTTGGCAGGACATGCAGGTCACCCGGTGGGAGGACTGGTACGCGGAGGTCGAGCGCGAGCTGCTGACCCTCGCCGAGGAGTGCGAGCAGGTCTTCGTCTGCGCGCTGTCGATGGGCGGCGGGCTGGCGCTGCGGCTGGCCGCGCTGCACGGCCCGACGGTGTCCGGGCTGGTGCTGGTCAACCCGTCGGTGCGCTCGGACAACCCCGCGGGTGTGCTGCTTCCGGTGCTCCGGCACCTTGTCCCGAGCATTCCGGGGATCGCGAACGACATCCACAAGCCGGGCGCCCACGAGGTCGGTTACGACCGGACGCCGCTGCACGCCGCCTGGTCGCTGGGCCGGCTGTGGCGAGAGGTCCAGCGGAGGCTGCCCGAGGTGACCCAGCCGGTGCTGCTCTTCCACAGCCCGCAGGACCACGTGGTCTCGCCGGCCAACTCGGAACTGGTGCTGGCCCGGATATCCTCGACCGACGTGACGGAGCGGCTGTGCCAACGCAGCTTCCACGTCGCGACGCTGGACCACGACGCGGCGGAAATATTCGCGGCGAGCCTGGACTTCATCCGACGGCTGGCTCCCGCGCACGCGGCGGGCGCCGACAGGGCCGAATCCGACGATCACCATGGCTGAAGGGCCGGAAGTGCACGAGAGCAGCACTGCGGGCAGCGGGGACGACAAGCCCCGTGAGGACGGCGCGCGGACGGACGGGGCGCGGACGGACGGGGCGCGGACGGACGGGGCGGCGAAGGACGCCACCGCCCAGGGGGACGCCACCGAGGGGACCTCGACCGCCCCCGGGAACGCCACCGTCCACGGGGACGGCACCGTCCAGGGCGACCCGACGGCCTCCGGCCCGGGATCCGACGGCGCCGCACCGCCCGCGCCCGCCGCCGGAACCGCCCCCACGGCGGACGCCCCGGCACCCGTGGAGCCCCGACCGCGCCGCACCGCCCCCGAGCGCAGCCAGGCCGAGCAGGACGCGATCTTCGCCGCCCTGGTCGCCCAGTTCGACGACCCCGTCGACCTCACCAACCCCAACTGGCCCGAGGTCGAGAACCTCCGGGCGCAGAACGAGCTCAAGGGCGGCTTCAAGGACGGCTCCGGCCCCAAGACCGGCCAGGCCGGCCCGGACGACCTCGCCGACCTCGCCCCGCAGCCCCGCCCCCGCGCGGGCGGCCCCGTACTCCCGGCCGCGAGCCCGGGCCCGCGCGACTTCGAGCTGGCCGAGGACGCCGACGAGGGCCACTACGTCCCGCCGGAGCCCCCGCCGCTGCCGCCCGCCGACACCACCGCCAAGTTCGCCTGGCTGGCGGTGCTCGGCGGCCCGGCCCTGCTGCTGATCGACGCGGTGGTGTGGCGGGAGATCTCCGGCTGGCCCGCCTGGGTCGGGGTCACCGCCTTCCTCGGCGGCTTCGTCACCCTGGTCGCCCGGATGAAGGACCGCGACGAGGACGAGCCGGAGGACCCGGACCACGGCGCGGTCGTCTAGGGCCTGTCCGGTCGGGCTCGGCGCGCCCGGCAAGACCGGCCGGGCAGGGCTTACGGCGCGTCCGAGGCCGCCGGCAGTTCCAGGACGGCCAGCACCGGCAGGTGGTCGGTCGCGGCCCGCAGGTCGGCCTCGGTGACGCCGGGCAGCCCGTGCGGCACCCCGCAGCCGAGGACGGTGATCCCGGGCGTCGCGAAGACGGCGTCGATCCGCTGGTAGGGGTTCTCCGGCACGGAGGTGAACTCGCCGCCCCAAGGCGCGGTCTGGTACCCGTCCCACATCCGCGAGGCCAGCAGCTGCCAGCCCGGCCCGTCCGGGTGTTCGTTGAAGTCCCCTGCCACGATGCCCTGTTCGGCGATCGTCAGCTGGTCGAGCAGCAGCTCGAACTGCCCGTACCGCTCCGCCTGGTCCAGGCTGAGGTGGCAGCTGGTGAGGGTGAACGGCGCGGCGCCGGGCAGTCGCAGCAGGGCGGTGGCGAAGCCGCGCGCGTGCAGGCCGCGGGTCTTGGGCAGCAGCCGGTCGTGCACGCCCAGGACGTCCACCGCGCCGGGCCGGCCGAGCAGCAGCGGGCCGGCGGCGGTGCGGCCGCCGCCGGCCAGGACGACCGTCCCGGTGTTCCGGGCCAGCCAGGCGGCCTGTCCTTCGGGGCGCCAGTAGCGCGGGGACTCCTGGACGCAGACCAGGTCGGGCGCGCAGGCCCGGATCACCCGGGCCAGTGCCCGCCGGTCGTCGCGCAGCGAGCGGATGTTGTAGCTGAGCAGGCGCAGTCGGCGCGGGCCGGCGGGCGGCGGTTCGATGGGCGCGGCGGTCATGGTCCTCCCCTGGTGCGACGGCACGTGCGGTGCCACCTGGGAAGACCGTAGTGCGACGGCGGCGGCGCGTCCGGGATTGGTCGGGGCCCGGTCGCTCCGCCGCCGGCGGGTCCGGCTCCCCCCTCCGTCGGCCGGTACCGGCGAAGGGGGTGTCACCCTCAGGTGCGGGCGAGGTCCGCCGCGCCGACGATGCCGGCCGCAGAGCCCATGGAGGCGAGCACGACCTCGGCGCGCGGGCGGTGCACCCCGCCGGTCAGGTAGTGCTCGAAGGCCTTGGCGACCGGGTCGAGCAGCAGTCGGCCGGAGTCGGAGACGCCGCCGCCGAGGACGAACACGCCCGGGTCGAACAGCGCGGCGAGGTCGGCCATGCCGCGGCCCAGCCAGTCGGCCAGCTCGGCGTAGCACTCCAGGGCGAGCGGATCGCCCGCCTCGGCCGCCTCGGTGATGTGGATGCCGCGGATGGTCTCGGCGACGCCGTCGTTGAGCTCCAGCATCCGCCGGCCGCGCACCGGGTCGGCCGCGGCCTTCTCCCGGCCGTAGCGGCGCAGCGCGCGCCCGGAGCCGTACTGCTCCCAGCAGCCCTTGCCGCCGCAGCCGCACGGCAGGCCGTCGGGGACCATGTTGAGGTGGCCGATCTCGCCGGCCACGCCGAAGCGGCCGCGGTGCAGCCGCCCGTCGAGCACGATGCCGCCGCCGATGCCGGTGCCGACGGTGATCAGCACCATGTCCTGGTGGTCGGCGGCCGCGCCGAAGCGGAACTCAGCCCAGGCGGCGCAGTTGGCGTCGTTTTCGACCACCGTGGACAGGCCGGTGAGCTCCTCGATCCGGCCGCGCAGCGGCTCGTTCTCCCAGTCGATGTTGGGCGCGAAGATCACCGTGGAGCGATTGCTGTCGACGAAGCCGGGGGCCCCGACACCGACGGCGGTGACGCCGGAGTGCTGCTCCTTGAGTTCGCGCACGGCCTGCGCGATGGCGTCGACCGCCCACTGGGGGTCGGCCGGGGTGGGGACCCGGGTCCGGGCCAGGATCGCACCCGCATCGTCGACCACGCCTGCCGCGATCTTGGTCCCGCCGACATCGACGCCGATGGTCAGAGCCATGTGTCCCTCAGCTATTCACTCGTTCCCGCTGGACGGAACGGTACCGCCCAACCCTGCCCCCGTACACAGCCTCGCATACATTATCCGAAGACAATTCTGGGCCAGCCGGGCCGCGATGCTTCAAAAGTCGTATCGAAATTCCTTCTTCGTGACGTACGAGAGCAGCCTGCTCACGCTGCGGAGGTTACGGATTCACTGCTTGGCGGACGGCCCGTCAGTCGCGTCGGGGCCCTCGGTCCGGCCGGGTGCGTCGAGGTCGATCTTCTCCACCGACGCCCCGTCCCCGGCGGTCCAGCGCTGCTCGTGCCCGGCGACCGCGGAGCGGTAGGCGGCCAGCAGCTCGGCGCCGGCGGCGGCCAGCCCGGAGCCGGCCGCGGCGAGGTGGGTGTAGACCTCCGGCTGCTGGGTGCGCAGGCGGTCGGCCAGCCCGGACAGGGTGATCAGGGTGGTGGCGCTGGTCTCCTGCGCCTTCTCGCCGATGGCGGTGGCGAACCGTCGCACCTCGTCCACCAGCGGGCCCAGCTCCGGCCCGAACGGGTGGGACGGCCCGCTCCCCCGCTCGGTGCCGGGCTCGGTACGGTCGTCGGTGCTGGTCATCGCGGGCGCCTCCTCAGCCGTGGCCGCACCCCGCGGCCCCTCGGCCCGACGCTACCCGACCGGCCGTGAGCCCGGGCCCCGCTGATTCGGCCAGGAGCCGGAAGGCCCGTCAGCCCTGCGGCCAGAGCGACGGGTCGGGCGCGAACCGCACCGAGAGCACGCCCTCGTGCAGCCCCGCCCCGGCGACCGTGCAGCGGCGCAGCGCGGACGGCAGCGGCAGGACCCGGCGGTGGGCGCCGAGGCCGACCACCAGGTCGTCACCTCGGCGGACCAGGTCCAGGCCGGTGCGGTCGGCGCCGGGCAGGTCGAGGTGCCAGACCAGCAGGCCCTCCTCGGCGAGCCGGTCCTCGACGGCCCAGGGGCGCGCTTCGAGCCGCTCGGGGCCGGGCCCGTCCCCGTACAGGCGGTCCGCGACGGCCTCCAGGGTGCCCTCGGCCAGGCCGGTGACCAGCACCGGGACGTCGGTCCCGGCGATGAGCCGGTCCAGTTCCTCCTGGCGGCGGCGGGCCAGCTCGGCCAGCCAGGGGTCGGGCGAGGCGAGGGCGGCGGGCGGCAGCGCGCCGTGCACCACGACGGCGTCCGGCCGGTGCCCGTACAGCGCGAGCCCGGCCCGGGTCCGGCGCAGTTCCTCGTACGGGTGGCCGTCGGCCGGGACGACCAGGCGCACGCTGGTGCCCGGGTCGCTGATCGCGGCGCGGGACTCGGCCAGCACGGCGGCGGCCCTGGTGCGCCCCTCGTACAGCCACTCGGCGGGCATCGGGACGCCGGCCAGCCCGGCCAGCAGCGGGCGCAGCGCGCGGGCGGCCTGTCGCTGCTCGGGGACGAGCCGGTCCAGGTAGCGGCCGAGCTGCTCGGGCAGGGCGAGGGTGGAGATCAGTTCGGCGGGTGGCGGGGCGAGCACCACCAGGACGTCCTGGTCGGCGGCGGGCAGGGCGCGCAGCAGGGCGAGCCGGGCGATGCCGGGGAGGGCGGTCAGCTCCTCGGGGTCGAGCTGTTCGGCGCCGAGCAGGTCGAGGGCGGGCTTGAGCCGGCCGGAGAGCTCGCCGACGGCGTAGCGGAAGGCGGCCTGCTCGTCGATCCGGGAGACCGTCAGGCCCGGCGCGTGGTGGAGCGGTTCGGGCTCCAGGCGGGTGCCGAGCGCGGAGTCCAGGGTGCGGTGGGGGTCGTCGGCGGCGAGCAGCCAGGTGCGGTGGCCGCGCCGGGCGGCGTGCAGGGCGGTGGCGGCGGCCACGGCGGGCGCGCCCGCGTCGCCGCTGACCAGGATGGTGCGCGTCGCCGTCATGCCGTCAGCCCCCGTTCCGCCGTGCCGGCCCCGTCAGCCCTCGACGCGCTTCTTCAGACCGGCCAGCGCGCGGTCGATGATGACCTTCTCGGCCTTGCGCTTGATCATGCCGAGCATCGGGATCTTGACGTCCACGGCGAGCTGGTAGGTGGCCTCGGTGCGGCCGCCGGCCAGCGGGGCGAGGGTGTAGGAACCGTCCAGCGAGCGGAGCATCTGGCTGCGGACGAGGGTCCAGCTGACCTCGCGGTCGGCGTCCCAGGTGTAGGCGAGGGTGTGCTCGTCCCGGATGGCGCCGGCGTCGAGCAGCAGCCGGACCTGGGCGGCGCGGCCGTCCTCGCCGGTCTCCAGGACCTCGATCTCCTTGACCTCGCCGGTCCAGGCCGGGTAGGCGGCGAAGTCGGCGATCACGGCCATGACCGTGGCCGGGGTCGCGTCGATGGTGATGCTCGACCTGGTGTGCTCCGCCATGGAATGGCCCTCCGCGTCGTCCCTCTGCCTGCCGGTCCGGTCGAGGCGTGCTCGACCCGATCCGCCCGGAGCAGGCTATCGCGACCGGCGATCGGCTCGGCCGCGCGGGCACCGGCGTCGGTGGCCGGGGTCCGCGGTGGCGGGCCTTGCGGGCGGGCGGCGAGGCAGGCTACCGACCGGTCACCACCGGGCTGTCGTAGGGTGCCAGTCGAACGACCCGGTCACGGCCTGGTCCGACCCGGCCGGGTGTGACACTTCGAACACCGGGGCCGACCCCCCTGGTCGAAGCTGCCTACTGGGCAGTAACGTCCTGCCGTCCCGCAGCGTCGCGAACGAGGAGCAGTCTTGCTCGACTTCAGCCTTCCGGCTCTCTACCAGGTACCGAGCGGCAGTAACCTCTCCGACCCTGTGCACCGGAACGCCGAGGAGCACCCGGACGTCGCGGTGCTCAGCCGGAAGGTGGACGGCCACTGGCAGGAGTTGACCTCGGTCCAGTTCCTCGCCGAGGTGCACGCCGCCGCGAAGGGCCTGATCGCCGCGGGCATCGAGCCCGGCGACCGGGTGGGCATCATGTCCCGCACCCGGTACGAGTGGACGTTGCTGGACTTCGCGATCTGGACGGCCGGCGCGATCACCGTGCCGGTCTACGAGACCTCCTCCGCCGAGCAGGTCGAGTGGATCCTCGGCGACTCGGGCGCGGTCGCCGTCCTCACCGAGACCGACCAGCACGTCAAGGTGGTCGCCGAGGTCCGCGACCGGCTGCCGGGGCTGAAGCACACCTGGCAGATCGAGGGCGGCGCGCTCGCCGCGCTGGCCGAGGCCGGCCAGGGCGTCCCTGACGCGACGGTCCAGGAGCGCCGCGCGATCGCCGGCCCCGACGACATCGCCACCATCGTCTACACCTCGGGCACCACCGGCCGCCCGAAGGGCTGTCAGCTGACCCACGGCAACTTCCTCGCCGAGTGCGGCAACGTGGTCGAGCGCCTGGCCCCGCTGTTCCGCACCGGCGACAGCTCCGTGCTGCTCTTCCTGCCGCTGGCCCACGTGCTCGCCCGGATCGCCGAGATCGCCCCGGTGATGGCCCCGATCAAGCTGGGCCACGTCTCCGACATCAGGGACGTCACCGCCGAGCTGGCCTCCTTCAAGCCGACCCTGATCCTGGGCGTGCCCAGAGTGTTCGAGAAGGTCTACAACACCGCCCGTGCCAAGGCCCAGGCCGACGGCAAGGGCAAGATCTTCGACAAGGCGGCGGACACCGCGATCGCCTACAGCCGGGCGCTGGACGCCGGCGGCGCGGGCCTGGTCCTGCGGCTCAAGCACGCCGTCTTCGACAAGCTCGTCTACAGCAAGCTGCGGGCCGCCCTCGGCGGCCGGGCCACCCACGCGATCTCCGGCGGCGCCCCGCTCGGCGAGCGCCTCGGCCACTTCTACCGGGGCATCGGCTTCACCGTCCTGGAGGGCTACGGCCTGACGGAGACCTGCGCGGCCACCGCCTTCAACCCGTGGGACAAGCCGAAGATCGGTACGGTCGGCCAGCCCGTCCCCGGCGCCTCCGTCCGGATCGCCGAGGACGGCGAGGTCTACTTCAAGGGCCCGCACGTCTTCACCGGCTACTGGAACAACCCGCAGGCCACCGCCGACACCCTCAAGGACGGCTGGATCGCCACCGGCGACCTCGGCTCGCTGGACTCCGAGGGCTACCTGACCATCACCGGCCGCAAGAAGGAGATCATCGTCACCGCGGGCGGCAAGAACGTCGCCCCGGCCGTGATCGAGGACCGGATCCGGGCCCACGCCCTGGTCGGCGAGGTCATGGTGGTCGGCGACCGCAAGCCCTTCATCGCCTGCCTGATCACCGTCGACCCGGACTTCTTCCCGAAGTGGAAGGAGCTCAACGGCAAGCCCGCCACCGCCACCGTCGCCGAGCTGGCCGCCGACCCGGACCTGCTGGCCGCCCTGCAGGCCGCGGTGAACGACGGCAACGCGGCCGTCTCGCACGCCGAGGCGGTCAAGAAGTTCCGCCTGCTGGACACCGAGTTCTCCGAGGAGAGCGGCCATCTGACGCCCTCGCTCAAGCTCAAGCGCAACGTCGTGCTCAAGGACTACGCGGCCGAGATCGAGGCGCTCTACCAGAAGTAGGCCGTCCGCAGACGTAGGCCGTACGCGGAGAGGGCCCCGGGACTCCCCGGGGCCCTCTCCCGTGCCGGTGTCAGCCCGCCAGCAGCGCGGTCAGCCGCCCGGCCAGCAGGTCCCAGCGCCAGGACCGCTCCACCCAGCGCCGCCCGGCCTCGCCGAGGCGGCGGCGCAGTTCCTCGTCCCGCAGCAGCCGGACGATCCGCTCCGCCGCCGCTCCGGCCGAGCCGCCCGGCACCACGTACCCGGTCTCGCCCTCCAGCACCGCGTCCGGCGCCCCGCCGGAGTCCCCCGCGACCACCGGCAGGCCGGTCGCCGAGGCCTCCAGGTAGACGATCCCCAGGCCCTCCACGTCCAGCCCGCCGCGCCTGGTCCGGCAGGGCATCGCGAAGACGTCCCCGGCCCCGTAGTGGGCGGGCAGCTCCTCCCAGGGCACCGAGCCGGTGAACCGCACCGAGGCCCGTACGCCCGTGGCGTCCACCAGCTTCTCCAGGTCCGCCCGGTACGGGCCGCCGCCGACGATCAGCAGCACCGCGTCCGGCACGTCCGCCAGGATCTGCGGCATCGCCTCGATCAGGGTGTCCTGGCCCTTGCGCGGCACCAGCCGGGAGACGCAGACCACCACCGGCCGGTCCGCCAACCCCAGCCGCCGGCGCACCTCGGCGCCCCCGGAACCGGGGTGGAAGGTCGTCTCGTCCACGCCCGGCGGCAGCTGCACCATCCGGGCCGCGGCCTGCGGCCCGACCGCGGCGGCGATCCGCGAGCGGGTGTACTCGCCCAGGTACGTCAGCACGTCGGTGCCCGCGCCGATCCGCCGCAGCAACTGCCGGGAGCCCGGCAGCTGGGCCCAGGCGGCCTCGTGCCCGTGGGTCATGCCGAGCAGCCGCCCGGCCCCGGCCCGGCGCAGCGTCGGCGCCATCAGGCCGAGCGGCGCGGCGGCGCCGAACCAGACCGAGTCGCACTTCTCCGCGCGCAGGATCTCGGCGGCCCGCCGGGTGACCCGGGGTGTGGGAACCATCACCTTCGTACGGTCCCGGATCACCGGGAACGGCTGCTCGGCGTCGAAGGCCCGCACCTCGGTGCCGTCCCGCCAGGTCGAGGCGTACACCACGACGCTTCCGGCAGGCTGACGGACGGCCATGTTGTGCACGAAGGCCTGGATGCCCCCCGGACGGGGCGGGAAGTCATTGGTGACGATCAAGGTTCTGTGCATCAGGCCACGGCTCGCTCGGTCGGGGGGTGCTCGGTGTACCGCTGGGTGATCCGTACGATAGGTCAACACCATGACCCGCCGGGAACGGATCCGCCCACGGCAACCGTTTGACCCCCGGGCCTGTCCTAGTACCTAGGCCGCGGACGCGGCGGCCCGGGCGTCCGTCAGTTCGACGCCTCCGGTGAGGACGTCGAGACGAACGAGGGAGCGCAGTGGAGTTGGCCCCGGCCACCGAGTCCGGTTCTTCACGCGGCCGCCTCGGCCGCCCGCTCGGGGCGCTCGCCGCCCTCGGGGCGACCTGGGTGGCCACCCGCACCGTGCTGGTGCTGCTGATGACCGGCGTGCTGAAGTCGCCCGGCGGCGACGTCACCGCGGACGTCTGGATGATCTACCACGCCTGGTACGGCGTGCTGCAGACCGGCACCTTCCCGTTCGACGACGTCACCTGGCAGTACCCGCCGGGCGCCGCCCTGGTGATCCTGCTGCCGGGCCTGCTGCCCTGGTCGTACCTGACCTCGTTCTGGGTGATCTGCGGGATCGCCGACGCCGCCGCGGCCGCGCTGCTGATCCGCACCGGGCTGCGCAAGGGCCGGACGCTGACCGGCGCCTGGCTGTGGGTGGTCGCCGTGCCGCTGCTCGGCCCGATGATCTACAACCGCTTCGACCTCCTGGTCACCGCCCTCGCCCTGGCCGGTCTGCTCGCGCTGATCCGCCGCCCGGCCATCGGCGGGCTGCTGCTGGGCCTGGGCGGCATCGTCAAGGTCTGGCCGCTGCTCGGCCTGATCGGCACCCCGTCCGGCCGCCGCACCCGCCGCTCCTGGACGCTGGCCGCCGCCACCGCCGTCTCGGTGGGCTTCCTGCTCGCGGCCGGGATGAACGGCGCCTTCGGCTTCCTGGCCTTCCAGGGCGCCCGCGGCATCGAGGTCGAGTCGGTCGGCGCACTGCCGCTGCACCTGGCCCGGCTGGCCGGCGGCTGGGACGGCAAGGTCACCATGAACTACGGCTCCCCCGAGATGCTCGGGCCGTGGGTCAGCGTGATCAGCAAGGTGATGATGGCCGGCACCGTGCTGGGCTTCCTCTGGCTGCTGCTGTGGCGCTTCACCGCCCGCCGCCGCAACGCCGCCACCATGTACGACGCGGCGCTGTGCGCGCTGCTGATCTTCGTGGTGACCAGCCGGGTGATCAGCCCGCAGTACCTGGTCTGGCTGGTCGGCGTCGCCGCGGTCTGCCTGACCGTGCGCGGCACCAGCCAGCGGCCGGTGGCGCTGCTGATCCTGCTGGCCTGCCCGCTCACCCTGCTCGAGTTCCCGACGATGTTCACCCAGGTCCTCAACAGCGAGCCGCTGGCAGTCACCGTGCTGGGCCTGCGCAACCTGCTGCTGCTGACCGCCACCGTGCTCTCCTGCGTCCGGCTCTGGCGCTCCACCCGCGCCCCGGCGCCGCTGCCGCCCACCGTGGTGCTGGCCGAGCCGCCGGCGCTGCCGCCCGCCTCCGCCTACCCGGTGCGCCCGGGCATCGCGTACGAGCAGGACCTCCTGGACGGCATCGACCACCCGGCCGGCCGCTAGGCCCTGTCCGGCCCGGGGGCCTTCAGCCCCGGCTCTTCAGGGCTTCCACCTCGGCCAGCCAGAGCCCGGTGAACTCGGCCAGCCCGACGCCCAGTTCGCCGCGCAGCAGCCGGTCGACGCGGTGCTCGCGGTCCTCACCCTGTCCGTCGCCCGCGCCGACCGCCCGGTAGAAGTCGACCAGCCGCCCGGTCCCGTACCGGCGGGCGATCAGGTCGCAGGCCAGCCAGGACTGCTCGTAGGCCTGGGCGATGCCGGTGGCGCCCGCGGCGAAGTCCCCGTCGGCGGGCAGCGCGGTGGGCAGCTTCCCGGCCGCGACGTCCCGGGCCAGCTCGGGAGCGATCTGCTGCGGGCGGCGGCCGGACTCGCGGTAGGCGGTCCAGTCGGCGACGCCCTCGGAGAGCCACAGCGGGGTCCAGGCCCGGGTGTCGGCCCGGGTGGCGACATGGGTGGCCTCGTGGGTGACGACCACCTGCCGGCCGAAGCCGCTGAGCCGCCCGAACGCCTCGGGGTTGATCACCACCCGGTCCGCCGGGGTGTGCCAGGGCGCGCCGGGGGCGGCCACGGTGACCGCCGCCATGCCCGTCCAGCCCGCCGGGTCGGCTTCCAGCAGCCGGGCGAACTGCGGCTCGGTGGCGGGCAGTTCGAGCAGCAGCCGGCCGGGCCAGGCACTGCCCCAGACCGCGTTGACGGCCGGCACGGCGCTGTCCCCCACCGCGACCAGCCCGGCCGGGTCGGGCCCGCCGGCGAGGCCGAGCACCAGGCAGTGGGCGCCCGGGGCGGTACGGGCCGGGCCGAGGTCCCACAGCGCCGGGGGCCCGCCGGTGCCCTCCTCCCGATCGACCCGCCAGCCGCCCGGGTCCCGGACCAGCTCGATCCGGCGCGGGTACACCACGGGGTACTCGTCGTACCCGCTGATCCGCACGGCCAGTTCGACGGAGCCGGTCAGCCGGTCCGGTCCGCCGGCCGGCGACAGCACCAGGTTGCGGTACGTCGCCTCGGCCCCCGTCAGCCCCGACCAGACGGGCAGCGAGCGCGCCCGCGCCGCCAGCAGCCCGGCGACCTCGCCCCGCAGGTCGCCGGCCCGCCCGTCGGGCACCGCCACCGGGGCGGCCGGCGGCAGCGACAGCTGGGCCAGTCCGCCGGCGGCCAGCAGCAGCGCACCGCGCCGGGACAGCACGCGGCGGGCCGGGTCTATCGGGTGGGGGCCGTCCGGCCCGGTGGGCGTCGCGCTCAGAGCCGGACCACTCCCGAGACCGGCATCGCGTTGACGCTCTCGTACCGGACCTTGGCACCCGGGTACGGCGCGTGCACCATCACCCCGCCGCCGGCGTACATCCCGACGTGGTGCATGTCCCGGTAGAAGATCACCAGGTCTCCCGGCCGTGCTTCGGAGAGGTTGATCCGCTGCCCGGCGTACGCCTGGGCCTGCGAGGTCCGCGGCAGGGTCACTCCGGCCTGCCGCCAGCTGTAGTACATCAGACCGGAGCAGTCGAAGGCACGGGGTCCGGTGGATCCGTAGACGTAGGGCGAGCCGATCATCCGCACCGCGGCGGCCAGCGCGGCGGCCCCGCGCTCGGAGGCGGCCGGGGCGCTGCCGAGGTCCAGCCGGTCGGTGCCGCGGGTGGCGCGCTGTTCGGCGTCCCGGGCGTCCTGGGCGACCATCCGGGTCCGCTCGGCGACGCCCAGGCTGTTGAGCAGCTTCTGGGCCTTGGTCAGCCGTTGCTGGATCTGCTGCTTGTTCTCGGCCAGCGAGCGGCGGGCCTGGTCCAGTTCGGCGAGCTTGGCCGCGGTCTCGGTGCGGCGCTGGTCGAGCCCGCGCTGACGGGTGACCAGCTCGTGCAGGGTCTCCTGCTGACGTTCGGCGGCCTGGCCGAGGGTCCGGGCGCGGGCGAGGTAGCCCTCGGGGTCGGTGGAGAGCATCAGCTGGGCGGTCTGGGCCATCCCGCCGCTCCGGTACTCGGCCCCGGCCACCGTGGCGAGGTCCCCGCGCAGCTGGTTGAGCTGGTCCTGGGCGGCGGCGACCTCGCCCTGCAGGATCGTGGTCTCGCCGAGGAGCCGCTTCTGCGCCTCCTGGGCGGCGTTGTACTTCTCCGACGCCTGCTCGGCCTCGTCGTACAGCTGCTCGACCTGGGCCTTGACGTCCTTGCGGTCGGGCGCGTCCGGCGCTCCGGGGGCGGCCTGGGCACTGCCGGCGGTCGCCACGCCCAGGGCCGTGGTGGCGGCCGCGGTCAGTACCAGCGCACGGGCGAGCAGTTGGGAACGACGGTGCACGGGCATGTCGGCAGCGGCTCCATTCCTGCGGCGCGGCCCCGCGGCCGCGCCCTGCTGGGCGGCCGTCGAGCGGGAGTCCGGTGGCAGACGTTAGCGAGTCCGGGCAAGCGAGTCCAAACCCCTCCGGACCCGAATATTTGACCCCTATTCGGACATCAGGCCGAGCCGCCGGAAAAGCCGCAGGCCCGGCCCCCCGTGGCGGAGGACCGGGCCCGTGAACCTTCGAGCGGGGATCAGACCCGGACGATGGAGGCCAGCGGCATGTTGGAGACGGCCTCGTAGCGGACCGACGCACCCGGCTTGGGAGCGTGCAGCACCTGGCCGTTGCCGGCGTAGATGCCGACGTGGTGGGCGTCGCCGTAGAAGATCAGCATGTCGCCGGGCTGGGCCTGGGAGATGTCCGAGCCGATCCGGGTGCCGGCGCCCGCCTGCTCCTGGGAGGTGCGCGGCAGCGACACGCCGGCCTGGTTGAACGCCCAGACCATCAGGCCGGAGCAGTCGAAGGAGCCGGGGCCGGTGGCGCCCCAGACGTACGGGCTGCCGACCTTGGTGGCGGCGGCGGCCAGCGCGGCCGCGCCGTGCGAGCTGCCCGGGGCGATCTTGACCGGCGCGGAGGCGGCGCCCGCGCCGATGTCGCTGCGGCTGCTGTCGCGCGAGGCGCGGTCCGAGCTGGCGGGCTGGGCGGCCTTCGCGGCGGCGTCCGCCTTGGCCTTGGCGTCGGCGGCGGCCTTGTCCTCGGCTGCCTTGATCGCCTGGCGCTCCTGCTCGGTCAGCGTGTTGAGCAGGTCCTGGGCCGCCTTCAGCTTGGTCTGGACCTCGTCCTTGGAGGCCTTCAGCTGGGTGGTGGTGGACTCCAGCTCGGCGAGCTTGCCCTGGGCCTCGGTACGGTCCTGGTCCAGCTTGCGCTGCTGGTCCTGGAGCTGCTTCAGCTGGTTCTTCTGGGTGCTGCCGGCCTGGTTGAGCGCACCGGCCTGGCTGAGGAAGTTGTCCGGGCTGGAGGAGAGCATCAGCTGGACGGTCGGGGATATGCCGCCGTTGCGGTACTGCTCGCCCGCGATCTCGGCGAGGCCGCCCTGGAGGTCGGTCACCTGCGCCTGCTGCCGGGCCACCTGGTCCTGCATGCCGGAGACCTGCTTCTCCAGCTCCTGCTGCTTCTCCTGGGCGGCGTTGTACTTCTCGGTCGCCTGCTCGGCCTGGTTGTTGAGCTGGTCGACCTGCTCCTTGACCTGGTCCTTGGTCGGCTGCGGGTCGGCGTGCGCGCCGGACTGCGCGGAGAGCGCGACGGCCGCGGCGGCGAAGCCGGTCAGGATCGAGACACGAGCGCGACTGGCGGGCTTGGGACGACGATGGGACGCCACGAAGGCGGGCTCCTTCTTCCTACGTCCGCCTACCGGGTGAGCTGACGGGTTCGGGCCGGAAGCATGCCCTACGACGCCTCACCGGCCTCACCTACGGCCGACCTGGCGCCGATTCACCCCGGAGGAACGTGGTTCCCCGGCTCCGCTCCGCAGCACCCCCGACTACTGGGCTCCCCTGTCGGGCAGTCGCTTCGACCTGCCCCGCTGTTTCGCGAACTCGGCGGTAACCACCGCCGCCACCCGGGCTGGGTGATCGACAGTGCGGTGGTTCGGAGCATGACCCTAGTAACTGAACCGTGATCCGTTCAAATCCTTGTCAGAAAAAAGACGGAAGATTACCCATGTTCTTTTGTGAAAATGACTGATGGTGATCAGTTCCGCACGCAAAGCTGATCAGGTCTCACGAGTCAGCCACGGAACGGACAAGCCGAAGCGCCACCCTCCGACCGGAGGGTGGCGCGGATCACACGGCCGGAACGGGCCCCGACGGCGTGTCGGCCCGTCAGATCCGGCGGATGGTGTTGATCGGCATCGCGTCGGCCTTCATCACCTTCACCACGTCACCGGTGTGCGGCGCGTGGACCACCATGCCGTTGCCGATGTACATCGCGACGTGGTGCATGTCCCCGCCGTAGATCACCAGGTCGCCCGGCTGAGCCGTGGCCAGCGTCACCGCGGTCCCGATGTGGCCCTGCTCCTGCGAGGTGCGCGGCAGCGAGACGCCGGCCTGGCCGTACGCCCAGACCATCAGGCCCGAGCAGTCGAAGGTGCTCGACCCGGTGGCGCCCCAGACGTACGGCGAACCCTGCTTGCTCATCGCCTTGGCCACGGCCACGGCCGCGTAGCCGCTGGCCGGCGGCAGGTTGCTGAGGTCGACCCGGTCGGCGCCGCGCGAGGCGCGGTCGTCCTGCTGCTGCTGGGCCCGCAGCGCGGCGCGGTCGGCGGCACTGAGCGAGTTCAGCAGGTCCTGGGCGGCCTTCAGCTTCGTGTTGACGTCCGCCTTGGCCTGGTTCAGGTCCTTGGTGGTGGAGTCCAGCGAGGCCAGTACGGCGGCCGCCTCGGCCTTCTCCTGGTCCAGCCGGCGCTGCTGGTCGAGCAGGCCCTTGAGCGCCTCGGTCTGACTGGTGCTGGCCTGCTGGACGCTCGACGCCTTCTCCAGGTAGCCCGACGGGTCGGAGGAGAGCATCAGCTGGACGGACGGGTCGATGCCGCCGGTGCGGTACTGCTCGCCGGCGACCTGGGCCAGGCCGGTCTGCAGCTGACTCATCTGGTCCTGGCTGCGGGCCACCTGATCCTGCAGCTGGTCGGCCTGCTTGCGGAGCTGGTCGGCGCGCTCCTTGGCGCCGTTGTACTTCTCCGCCGCCTGCTCCTGGTCCTGCTGGAGCTGGTCGATCTGCGCCTTGACGTCGGTCGTGTTCGGCTGCGGCGCGGCGTGCGCGGCCACCTGAGCGGAGAGGGCGACCGCGGTCGCAGCGGCAGCGGTGAGCACGGAGACCCGCGCGCGGCTGGGCTGCCTGGGACGGCGGTGGGAGGCCAAGAGACCGGCTCCTTCTTCCAACGGACTCGCCCGATCGGGTGAGATACCGGAAAATAGGTTTGACGCCAGACCCTAGTGAAGATCTACCCGTTTTGCCACTCCCCCGAAGGCGTGAACTCCGGTTCTCCCGCTGACTTCACCGGATCCGCACACCCCCGCGGCGACGGCACTGACCTGCCATCACGCCGCCCGGGCCCCCGATCAGGGCCGGGCCAGCCGGTTCAGCAGCAGCACCGAGGCCACCGGGCGCGCGCCCGCCTTCCGTACGCCCTCCGCGACCTCCCGGTCGGTGGAGACCACCACCACCGGACGGCCCTGCGGCTCGGCCCGGACCAGACGGCGGATCAACTCGTCCGCGGTCTCGCCGGTCCGACTGAACCGTACCCGCACCCCGCGCGGTGGCGCCATGATGACCGGGACGTCCAGGTCCTGCCCGTCGAACACACAGGTGACCTCCGCCTGGGTGCGCTGGGCCAGCATCGCCAGCCCGCCCAGCAGCCGGATCCGCTGCTGCTCCAGCGGCAGCGTCGGGTACCCGGTCTTGGTCACGTTGTAGCCGTCCACCACCAGGTGCACCTGGGGGATCGCCAGCAGCTGGTCCAGCAGCGCCGGGTCGTCGTCGGCCAGGCCGCGCCGGGCCACGTCGTGCGGCGAGGCCGCCCCCGGCACCACCGCCTCCACCAGGTCCGCCGGGCGGATCTGGGAGACCGGCAACGCCAGCTCGCGCTGCAGGCCCTGCGCCGACTGCAGCACGGTGTCCAGCAGCAGCCGCAGCCGCATGTCCTCGACGCTGCGCCCCTCCCGGGCCGAGCGGCGGCCCTGCTCGGCCGCGCTCTCCAGCTCGGACACCCGGTGCCGCAACCGCCGCGCCTCGCTCTCGGCCGCGCTGCGCTCACCCGCGGCCTGCGCCTTCGCGGCCTCCAGCTCCGCGGCCACCCGCCGGGTCTCGGCCTGCGCCCGGCGGGTGTCGCTCTCCAGCGACCGCACCTTCTTGCGCAGCGACTCGGCCTCCCGCCGGACGCCCTCGAACTCCGCGCGCTGGCGGTCCAGGTCCGCCCGGGCGGCGGCCCGCACCTCGGCCAGTTCGGCCTGCAGCTTCTCCACCAGCCGGGAGGCCTCCGCCACCGCGTCCTCGGCGCCGGCCCGCTCGGCCTCCTCGCCGGCCTCGGCGACCAGCCGGCTCCAGCCCGCCGAGCGCACCAGGTAGGCGGCGGCCGCGACGTCCATCGGATCGGCGGCGCCGGGGACGCTGCCCGACTCCAACGCCTTCACCAGGTCCGGCTGGCCCAGCCGCAGCCGCTCCGCTATCCGCACCCGGAAGGCCGGCTCGGACTCCAGCGCCGCCGCCAGCGCGGTGGCCGCGTACTTGGCCCGCCGCGCGGGGGTGAACTTGGCGTACTGACGCAGGCTCTGCGGCAGCTCCCCGGGCGGCAGCCCGCCCAGCGCGTCCGAGGCCAGCCCGACCACCCGCCGGCGCACGCCCTCGGGCAGCGGCCGGTCCAGCTTCTCGGCCGCGCGCTCCGCGGCAGCACCCGAGGCGGGAGTATCCGAGGCGGGAGTATCCGAAGCGGGAGTGCCCGAAGCGTCGGCGCCCCCGCCAGGGGTCTCGGACGGGACCGTCCCGGCCGCCGGCTCCGGTGCCTGCGCAGCGGGCTGAAGCCCCTGCGGTTCGCCGGGCTCCCTCGCTGCGTCCACCACGTCCTCGGCTCCGATCCTGATCCAGCGGGTACGGCCGCAGCCGCCCCTGTCGTCACGCTCCGTGCGTCTTGTCTGTATTGTCCCGTGCGGTGGACGGCCGCGTCGCGCACCACCCACCGCACCGGAGGGGTCAGCCCTGCGCGGCGGGGGCCTCCGCGCCCTCGGCACCCGGGCGGGCCACCAGCTCGACCTGGTCCACCGCGTTGCACCAGCGGCAGCGCACCGACTCGATCGTCTCGCTGTGCACCTCGGTCTCCTCGACCTTGGACTCGCCGGCCAGGTCGAAGTGCAGGAACTCGGTCACCCGCGCGGTGCGGGTCACGTCGAAGCGGGTGAGGTTGCCGCACAGCGTGCAGCGCCAGCGCGTCTCGGCGGTCAGTGCGGGGACGGTCATCGGGGATCCTCTCGGCTGGTCCCTGGGTGGGCTAGGCGCTCCCCCCGGAGCCCCGGCATCGGCGGCGGGAGGCGGGATGGCCCGGCCCAAGCCTATTGCCTGGGGCAACCATCAGGACCACCGGTCAGCTGAGATGACCGGAGCCCGTTCCGCCCCGCCGGACGGACCGGTAGTCCACCTGCCGTAAACCGCCGTGTCACCTGCCGCGCCCGGAGGGATGCTTGGCCGCATGGCACTCGCGGCCCCCGGCCACACCGACGCGTGGGACGGCCGCCCGGCGGTGCCCGCCCCGGCGGTCACCTACGCCCTGATCGCGGTCAACACCCTGGTCTTCCTGCTCGGCCCGGCGGCCGGCGTCAACCCGCTGTACGGCACCGGCCAGGCCCGGATCTGCGCCGAGCAGCGCTACGAGCAGCGCTGGGGAGCCGTCCCCGCCGAACTGCTGACCGGCCACCCGCTCACCGCCGGGCAACTGGCCGAGGCCCCCGACCCGGTCCCCGGCTGCCCCGCCGCCCCCACCCCCGGCAAACACCCCGCGGTGTCCGCCCTCACCGGCCTCTTCCTGCACGCCGGCTGGCTGCACCTGCTGGGCAACCTGCTCTTCCTCCACGTCTTCGGCCCCACCGTCGAACGGCGGCTCGGCCGGGCCAGGTACCTGCTCTTCTACCTGGCCGCCGGCAGCCTGGCCTCGTACGGCTTCGCGCTCGCCGAGGCCCACTCGCCGGACTCCACCCGGGTCCTGATCGGCGCCTCGGGCGCGATCTCCGGCGTCCTCGGCGCCTACCTGCGCTTCCACCCGCGGGCCCGGGTCACCACCCTGGTCCCGCTGCTCCTCTTCCTCCCGCTGCGCTTCCCGGCCTGGCTGGTGCTCGGCCTCTGGTTCGCCCTGCAGTGGTGGTCGGTGCACTCGGCCGGGCCCGGGGTGGCCTACCTGGTGCACGTGATCGGCTTCTCGGCCGGCTTCCTGTACGCCTGCACCGTGGCCGGACACCCCCCGAGACGCCCCGGCTGAGGCCCGATACGCTGGCCGCACCCCATGAAGGAGCCCGCACAGTGATCACTGCCATCGTCCTGATCAAGACCAGCGTCGACCGCATCCCGGAGATCGCCGAGGCCATCGCCGCGATCGAGGGCGTCAGCGAGGTGTACTCGGTGACCGGCGGCTACGACCTGGTGGCGATGGTCCGGGTGCGCCGCCACGACGACCTGGCCGAGGTCATCCCGGGCCGGCTCAACAAGGTCCCGGGCGTGGCCCACACCGAGACCCAGATCGCCTTCCGCACCTACTCCCAGCACGACCTGGAAGCGGCCTTCGCCCTCGGCCTGGACGAGTAGTCCTCAGCCCTCGCGGCGGCTGTCGGCGACGCAACGGCCGCCCTCGTTGCGGTAGTTCCACGCCGCGCCGTCGGTGACCAGCTCGCGGACGGCGGTCAGGAAACGCTCGATGTGCTCGTCCGGCGTGCCCGCCCCGAAACTCACCCGGATCGCGTTCAGGCTGCGCTCGCCCGGCAGCGAGGGCTCGGGCGCCCCGCACTCGGACACGGCGACGTCCTCGTCCCCGAGCAGGGTCCGCACCAGCGGGTGGGCACAGAACAGCCCGTCGCGCACCCCGATGCCGTACTCGGCGGACAGCGCGGCCGAGAAGTGCGAGCTGTTCCAGCCCCGGACGACGAAGGACAGCACGCCCACCCGGGCCGAGCCGGCGCCGAACAGGTTCAGCACCCTGACCTCCGGGATCTCCGCCAGCCCGGCCGTCAGCCGGTCGACCAGCTGCCGCTCCCGGGCCTCCAGCGCGTCGAAGCCGGCCTCGGTCAGCGCCCGACAGGCCGAGGCGATCGCGTAGGCCCCGATGACGTTGGGCGAGCCGGCCTCGTGCCGGGCCGGGCCGCTGTGCCACTGCACCGCCACCGAGCCGTCCAGCTCCCGGGCCACCGTGCGGGTCGCCCCGCCGCCGGCCAGGTACGGCTCGGCCGCGTCCAGCCAGTCGGCCCGCCCGGCCAGCACCCCGGCGCCGAACGGCGCGTACAGCTTGTGGCCGGAGAAGGCGATCCAGTCGACGTCCAGCTCGCGCACCGAGACCCGGTGGTGCGGGGCCAGTTGGGCGGCGTCCAGCACCACCCGGGCGCCGTACCGGTGCGCGGTCGCGGTCAGTTCGGCGACCGGCCACAGCTCGCCGGTCACATTGGAGGCGCCGGTGACGCACAGCAGCTTGGGGCCCTCGGGCGCGGCGGCCAGCGCGGCCTCCAGCGCCTCGACCGCCTCGGCCCGCGAGCGCGGCGCCCGCAGGTAGGCGACCTCCAGCCCGGCGTGCGCCCAGGGCAGCAGCGAGGCGTGGTGCTCGGTCTCGAAGGCGAACACCCGGGCGCCGGCCGGCACGGCGGCGGCCAGCAGGTTGAGCGAGTCGGTGGTGGCGCGGGTGAAGACCACCTGGTCGCCCTCGCGCAGGTCGAGGAACTCGGCGACGGTCCGGCGGCTCTGCTCGAACAGGTCGGTGGACAGCTGCGAGAGGTAGCCGGCACCGCGGTGCACGCTGCCGTAGTACGGCGCGTAGGCGGCGACGTCGTCCCACACCCGCTGGAGCGCCGGCGCGCTGGCCGCGTAGTCCAGCGCGGCGTAACCGACCTTCGCACCGCTGGCCAGCGGCACCTGGACGTCGTGGCCGAGAACGGCGAGCGGGGAGCAGAGGTCAACAGAGACCGACATGAGGATGCACTCCTTCTGGGGGTGAGGGACCCCCGGGAGTGCTAGTCATCGGGCGTCCGCGCTTGTCGCGCGGACGGCATGCCCGGCGACCCGGTCCTCACCCAGGGCACCCCGCCACGGACGGAGGGTTGCCGGACAGCCAGCTGGGGCTTGACGCTGTCACTCATGACCTGGCCAAGACTCTAGGTCGGGCGCGTCGGACGGTCAAACAGGTATCCACCATCCGGACTCTGCCTTCGCCCACCCGCCTCCGGGGCGCTCGGGCCCGGTGCCGACGCTCGGGGCACGAGAGCGGGCCCACGCGCGAGGGCCCGCACCGGAAAACCGGCACGGGCCCTCAACTACCGCCTCAGATCCGGCTGGTGGCCTCCGACCAGCGCCGCAGCAGGTCCTGCGCCCGGCCCGAGTCGATCGCCTCGGCCGCCCGCGCCATGCCCGCCGCGAGCTGCTCGGACAGCGGCGCGTCGCCGAGGTCGAGCGCGACCAGCGCCGCCGCGGTGTTCAGCAGTACGGCGTCCCGCACCGGCCCGCGCTCCCCGGCCAGCAGCCGGCGCGCGACCTCGGCGTTGTAGGCGGCGTCGGCCCCGCGCAGCGTCTCGATGCCGACCAGTTCGATGCCGACGTCCCGCGGGTCGAAGGCGGTCTCGGTGACCACCCCGTCGCGCACCACCCAGACCCGCGACGTGGTGGTGATGGTCAGCTCGTCCAGCCCGTCGTCACCGCGGAACACCAGCGCCGTCGCCCCGCGCCGGGCGAGCACCCCGGCGATCAAGCCGGACAGCCGGGTGTCGAAGCAGCCGATGGCGTGCGAGGTGACCTTCGCCGGATTGGTCAGCGGGCCGAGGATGTTGAACGCGGTGGGCACCCCGAGGTCGCGCCGCGCGGTGGCGGCGTGCCGCATCGAGGGGTGGAACCTCGCCGCGAAACAGAAGGTGAGTCCGACCTCCTCGGCCACCTCGGCCACCCGCCGGGGGGAGAGGTCCAGCGCCACCCCGAGCTTCTCCAGCACGTCCGAGGACCCGCTGGACGAGGAGGCGGCCCGGTTGCCGTGCTTGACCACCTTCGCCCCGGCCGCCGCCGCGACGATCGCCGACATGGTCGAGATGTTGACGGTCTTCGCCCGGTCGCCGCCGGTGCCGACGATGTCGACCGCCGGGCCGGGGATCTCCAGCGGCTCGGCGTGCTCGTACATCGCGTCCACCAGGCCGGCGATCTCGTCGACCGTCTCGCCCTTGGCCCGCAGCGCCACCATGAACCCGGCCACCTGGACGGGGGACGCCTCGCCGCTCATGATCCGGTCCATCGCCCACGCGGTGGACGAGCGGTCGAGGTCCTCCCCCTTCAACAGCGCCGCCAGGAGGTCCGGCCAGGTGCGGACCACCTGCGCGGGGTCGGTACCACCGTTCGCAGGGTTCACGTTCACCATGGCTGACTCCAGCTGTTGTCGGTTCCCCGCTCGGGGGGACGTCCGTACGGATGGAGCCAGCCTATCGAGCGGCGGGGTCCCTACGGCCCCGTCTTCTCTAGTACTGAGACGGCACTGTTCAACGCGTGGCGGGGGCCCGCTTGGCCAACCGGGCCCGCAGCAGGGTGGCGACCGCCTCGGCCAGCGCCACCGGGTCCACCGGGCGGGAGATCGCGGCATCGGCCCGGCTCCAGGCGGCGAGCCAGGAGTCCTGGGGCCGGCCGATCAGCACCAGCACCGGCGGGCAGCCGTAGATCTCGTCCTTGAGCTGTCGCCCGAGGCCGAGCCCGCCGGCCGGCACCGCCTCGCCGTCCAGCACGCAGAGGTCGACGCCGCCCTTCTCCAGCGCCTTGAGCACCGCGGGGGTGGTCGCGCATTCGAGGTAGGACAGCTCCGGAAGATCCTCGGCGGGCCGACGGCCGAGCGCCGTCAGCACCTGCTCGCGGGTGTTGCGGTCGTCGCTGTAGACGAGGACGGTGAGCGTCTCGTCGGTCGTGTACGCCATGGACCCTGCTCCCTCAAGTGTGATCCGGACCACGTTCACCTGATCCGGATGCTACCCCCGTTTCGCCCGTCGCCGGTCCCCCTCGCGCACGTTCCCCCTCAAGCCGCCGCGCCCACGGCTCACCCGCCCGGAGGACGGCCCGTCACCCGGGCCGGCCAGGTCCACCCGGACAGCCGATGGCGCACTCCCCTCCCCTACAACCCGACGCTGCGCCGACCGTGCAACGACGCGCCGGGCAAGGGGGTAGCGGGCCGTCCCGAGGAACCGTCAGAAAAGGGACACGCCGCTGACCGGCCGCCGTCCGGACACCCCGTCGGCCCTCAAGCGGGCATACCGCACGCACCGGACACTCCGAGGGACACCCCCCGACGTGAAGACGGAATAAGGGACCGACATAATGTCCGTCGTGGCGACAGCAACAGCAACAGAAACCGGGCACGCGCACGGATCGGTCAATCGACCGAACATGGTCAGCGTCGGAACGATCGTCTGGCTCAGTTCCGAGCTGATGTTCTTCGCGGCCCTCTTCGCGATGTACTTCACGCTCCGCTCCGTCAAGGGAGCCGAGTTCTGGGCCGAGAAGGCGCACGCCCTCAACGTGACGTTCTCCTCGATCAACACCACCGTCCTGGTGCTCTCCTCGCTCACCTGCCAGCTCGGCGTGTTCGCCGCCGAGCGCGGTGACGTGAAGAAGCTCCGCGGTTGGTTCATCCTCACGTTCTTCATGGGCGCGATCTTCATCGGCGGCCAGGTCTACGAGTACACCGAGCTGGTCAAGAACGACGGCCTCTCGCTGTCCTCCGACCCGTACGGCACGGTGTTCTACCTGACCACCGGCTTCCACGGTCTGCACGTGACGGGTGGTCTGATCGCCTTCCTGCTGGTCCTCGGACGGACGTACGCAGCCAAGCGCTTCACGCACGAGCAGGCCACCGCCGCGATCGTCGTGTCCTACTACTGGCACTTCGTCGACGTCGTGTGGATCGGCCTGTTCGCGACCATCTACCTGATCAAGTAACCAGCTGATCAGGTCGCTGGCCACCGGCAGCGGCCCCCGCCCTCACCGGCGACGGGCCGCTTCTGCCGGTGCCGACGCTCCCACCGACCGACCGCGCGCGCAGCCTTGGACAGGCAGCCTCGTGCCGGCCAGACCGGCAGCCGGGTGCACCCACCAGTCGACCAGATCCTGACACCGGGGTTATTCCGTGAAAAAGCTCTCCGCACGACGGCGCCACCCATTGGCGGCGCTGGTCGTCCTACTTCTCGCCCTGGCGGCCACCGGGGGGCTGTACGGCCTGTTCGCGCCCGCCGACAAGGCGCAGGCCGACGTCGCCGCGCAGTCGCTCGCGATCGATGAGGGCAAGAAGCTCTTCGCCGTGGGCTGCTCCTCCTGCCACGGCCTGAACGGCCAGGGCAGCAGTGACGGTCCGAGCCTGGTCGGCGTGGGCTCCGCCGCCGTCGACTTCCAGGTCGGCACCGGCCGCATGCCGGCTCAGCAGCCGGGTGCCCAGGTGCCGCGCAAGAAGGCCATCTACACCCAGGGCGAGATCGACCAGCTCGCCGCCTTCGTCCAGTCGCTCGGCCCCGGCCCGATCACCCCGGACGCGAAGCAGTACACCTCGACCAACCCTGACGACATCTCCAAGGGTGGCGAGCTGTTCCGCACCAACTGTGCCCAGTGCCACAACTTCGCCGGTCAGGGTGGTGCCCTGACCAAGGGCAAGTACGCCCCGTCCCTGGAGGGCGTGGACGCCAAGCACATCTACGAGGCCATGCAGACCGGCCCGCAGAACATGCCGTCGTTCCCGGACAGCACCATGCCCGAGGAGCAGAAGAAGCAGATCGTGGCCTTCGTCCGCCACACCACCAACGATGAGCCCAACCCCGGCGGTCTCACCCTGGGCAGCCTCGGTCCGGTGACCGAGGGCCTGTTCGGCTGGATCTTCGGCCTCGGCACGCTCATCGCGGTCGCGATCTGGGTCGCCGCCCACACCACCAAGGCCAAGAAGTCATGAGCCACGACATGTCAGAAGAGAAGCTTCCGGAGCCGCACGGCTCCGCCGGCGAGGTGGCCGACCACGGCAACCCGTTCGCCGACCCGGGCCTGCCGGCCCACGAGCCCCGTCGCACCGACATCGACGAGCGGGCCGCCCAGCGGGCCGAGCGTCAGGTCTCGCTGATGTTCGTGGTCTCGATGCTGGCCACCATCGGCTTCATCGCCTCGTACGTGGCCATCGACCCGGACAAGATCGTCTACATCTTCCCGCTGGGTCACGTCAGCGCGCTGAACTTCGCGCTCGGCCTGACCCTGGGCGTCGCGCTGTTCATGATCGGCGCGGGCGCGGTCCACTGGGCCCGCACCCTGATGTCGGACGTCGAGCTGCCGGCCGAGCGTCACCCGATCGAGGCCCCCGATGACGTCCGCGCGGACGTCATCGAGCAGTTCAAGACCGGTGCCGCCGAGTCCGGCTTCGGTCGCCGCAAGATGATCCGCAACACCCTCATCGGGTCGATGGCGCTGGTCCCGCTCTCCGGCGTGGTCCTGCTCCGCGACCTGGGCCCGCTGCCGGAGAAGAAGCTCAAGGAGACGGGCTGGAAGGAGGCCACTCCGGCCAGGCCCCTGCAGCTCGTCAACATGAGCACCCTGCAGCCGATGAAGCCCGAGGACCTCGTCATCGGCTCGCTGACCTTCGCCATGCCGGAGGGTCTGACCACGCACGACGAGGACTTCCAGCAGCGGATCGCCAAGGACGCCCTGATGCTGGTGCGCATCGCGCCGGACGACATCAAGGACGACAAGTCCAGGGAGCTGGGCTTCGAGGGCATCCTCGCCTACTCCAAGATCTGCACCCACGTCGGCTGCCCGATCAGCCTGTACGAGCAGCAGACCCACCACGCGCTCTGCCCCTGCCACCAGTCGACCTTCGACCTGGCGGACGGCGCGCGCGTCATCTTCGGCCCGGCCGGCCACCCGCTGCCGCAGCTGAAGATCACCACTGACGACAAGGGCAACCTGGTCGCCACCGGCGACTTCGACGAGCCCGTCGGCCCGAGCTTCTGGGAGCGTGCTCGATGAGTAGCGCGAGCAGCACCAAGACCGGTGCCGCCAAGCCCTCCAGCACGCGCGCCAATCCCGCCAACAAGTGGGAGTCCGCGGCTGACTGGACGGACGGCCGGCTGGGGATCTACTCCCTCGCCAAGGCCAACCTGCGCAAGATCTTCCCGGACCACTGGTCCTTCATGCTGGGCGAGATCTGCCTCTACACCTTCGTCATCATCATCCTGACCGGTGTCTACCTGACGCTGTTCTTCAAGCCGTCGATGGCCGAGGTCGTCTACAACGGCTCGTACGTGCCGCTCAAGGGCATCGGGATGTCCGAGGCGTACGCCTCGACGGTGGACATCAGCTTCGAGATCCGCGGCGGTCTGCTGATCCGCCAGATCCACCACTGGGCCGCGCTGGTCTTCGTGGCCGCGATGCTCGTGCACATGATGCGCGTGTTCTTCACCGGCGCGTTCCGCAAGCCGCGTGAGATCAACTGGGTCTTCGGCTTCCTGCTGCTGGTCCTCGGCATGTTCGACGGCTTCTTCGGCTACTCGCTGCCGGACGACCTGCTGTCGGGTACCGGTATCCGCTTCATGGAAGGCGCGATCCTCGCGGTCCCGCTGGTCGGCACCTACATCCAGATGTTCCTGTTCGGGGGCGAGTTCCCCGGCCACGACATCGTGCCGCGGTTCTTCACCATCCACGTGCTGCTGATCCCGGGCATCATGCTCGGTCTGCTGGTGGCGCACCTGATCCTGGTCTTCTACCACAAGCACACCCAGTGGGCGGGCCCGGGCAAGACCGAGAAGAACGTCGTCGGCATGCCGCTGATGCCGGTCTACATGGCCAAGGCCGGTGGCTTCTTCTTCCTGGTCTTCGGCATCATCGCCGCCATCTCGGCGATCGCCACGATCAACCCGATCTGGGCCTACGGCCCGTACCGTCCGGACCAGGTGTCGACCGACGCCCAGCCCGACTGGTACATGGGCTTCTCCGAGGGTCTGATCCGCGTCATGCCGGGCTGGGAGATCAGCCTGTGGGGCCACACCCTGAACCTGGGTGTCTTCATCCCGCTGATGATCTTCCCGCTGGTCCTGGTCGCCATCGCGGTCTACCCCTTCATCGAGGGCTGGATCACCGGCGACAAGCGCGAGCACCACATCCTGGACCGCCCGCGCAACGCCCCGGTCCGCACCGCCCTGGGTGCCGCCTGGATCAGCCTCTACCTGGTCCTGCTGGTCGGTGGTGGCAACGACCTGTTCGCCACGCACTTCCACCTGTCGCTCAACTCGATCACCTACTTCGTGCGTGCCGGCTTCTTCCTGGTGCCGGTCATCACCTTCATCGTCACCAAGCGCTGGTGCCTCGGCCTCCAGCGCCGTGACAAGGAGAAGGTGCTGCACGGCCGCGAGACCGGCGTCATCAAGCGCCTGCCGCACGGTGAGTTCGTCGAGGTGCACGCCCAGCTGCCGGCGAAGGACCTGCACACCCTCACGGCGCACGAGCAGAACCAGCCGGTCGAGCTGCCGGCCCAGACGGACGAGAACGGCGTGGCCCGCAAGGCCGGCGCCCTCACCCGCACCCGGGCCAAGCTCTCCCGCGGCTTCTACGGCGAGGGCAGCCAGATCCCCAAGCCCACCGCCGAGGAGCACCACGAGATCACCAGCGGCCACGGCCACCACTGATCCCGTACGCACCCCCGCGTCACCCCGAGGGCCGCTGACCAGAGTTCATCTGGTCGGCGGCCCTCGGGCTTTCCCGCCCCCGCACAGTCACCGCACCGCCCCGTATCGCCCCGCATCGCCCCCAGGAGCCCTCCGTGCAGCTGTCCGTCGACCCCGCCGCCGCCACGCCCCCGTACGAGCAGATCCGCGCCCAGATCGCCGAGCGGGCCCGCTCGGGCGCGCTGCCGACCGGGCAGCGGCTGCCCACCGTACGGGCCCTCGCCGAGGAACTGGGGCTGGCCGCCGGGACGATCGCCCGGGCCTACAAGGAGCTGGAGGCGGACGGCGTGGTGGAGACCCACGGCCGGCGCGGCACCCTGATCGCGGCCACCGGGGACACCGCCCACCGGCTGGCCGCCGAGGCCGCCGCCGAGTACGCCGAGCGGGTGGGCCGGCTGGGCCTGTCCCACCCGGACGCCCTGGCCGCCGTGGTGACGGCCCTGCACGTGACCTATCCCGGGGCCTAGGGCCGGTTCAGAGCTCGGGGCGCGTCATGCCCGCGGCGGGGGCCTGGCCGGCCGGGGCGGTGGTGCTGAGGGGCTGTCCGAGGGCGCTGTGCTTGACCCAGTCCACCCAGGAGACGTTCCAGTCGCCGAAGCCGTTGCCGAAGGGCTCCATGGTGGCGCCGCGGCTGTTGACCACCGTCACCAGGTCCCCCACCCGGGTGTTGTCGTAGAACCACTTGGCGTTGTCGGTGCTCATCCCGGTGCAGCCGTGGCTGACGTTCTCGTAGCCCTGCGAGCCGACCGACCAGGGCGCCGCGTGGACGTACTCGCCGCTCCAGGTCACCCGGGTGGCCCACAGCACGTCGAGGTCGTACGCCTCGGAGCTGCCGGCCGCTATGCCGATCGTCTCGCCGTTCATCCGCACCGAGCGCTCCTGGCCGAGCACCACCTTGATGCCGTTGCGGGTGTCGAAGCCGGGCTTGCCGGTGGTGACCGGGATCCTCCGGACCACCTCGCCGTCACGCTTGAGGGTGAGTTCGTGAGTGGCCGCGTCGACCACCGACTCGACCCGCGCGCCGATCCGCAGCCGCAGCGAGCTGCGGTCGCCGCCGTAGAGGCCGTCCGAGATCCGGCTGCCGGTGCCGTCGAAGGCCAGTGCCACGGTCGTCCCGGCCGGCCAGTACTCCTGCGGGCGGAAGTGCAGGTTCTTGTCGTCCACCCAGTACCAGGCGCCGGTGACGGCCGGCTGGGAGGTCACCGTCAGGGCGCGCTCGACCTCCTGACGGGCCTGGGGGTCCTTCACCGCCTCGGAGAGCTGCGCGGTGAGCGGCTGGCCCACCCCGTAGACGCCAGTGCCGGAGGAGTCCGGCCCGAGCTTGACGTTCAGCAGGCGCTGGGCGGCCATGGTGCTGAAGGTCTGGGTGGTGTCGCCCCGGCCGTTCCGGCCGTCGTCGGCGGAGATCCGGACGGCGTACGCCGTGTCGGCCTTCAGCCGGCCGGTGGTCTGCCAGCTGTGCTGGTCGTCGGCGAGCGTGCCGGCCACCACCCGGCCGTCCGGGCCGAGCACGGTGACGTCGGTGAGCCGGCTGCCCCCCACGGCGGTCACGGTGACCGGCTTGGAGGGGTCGACCTTGCCCTCGGCCGAGAGGTGGACGAGCGGGGCCGCGTCGATCCGGTGCGGCCCGGTGGGCTCCTCGTCGCCGGATGAGCAGGCGGCCAGCGGGGCCAGTACTGCCAGGGCCAGCGAGATGCTGCTGATGCCTGCGATTCCGCGCCTGTCGGCCATGACCGCCTCCGAGGGGTTCGCACGATTCGCACGATTGATCAGATCGTAGGAACGCGTCGCATCGAGCGACATCCGAGCGACTCTCCGTTCACCCGGGTGAGTGAGGTCGTCACCCTCAGGACGCAGCAGGGCCGGTCCTCCCGTGCGGGAGGACCGGCCCTGTGGTGGGAGGCGGAACCTACTGGTTCTGGTTCTCGCCCCGGTAGAACTCGAAGACCCATCCGAAGATGCCGATCAGGATGATCGGAGCGGCCCAGAACATCAGCCACCAGCCGAAGATCACGCCCAGGAAGGCGAGCGCGCCACCGAGCGCCAGCGACAGCGGCTGCCAGCTGTGCGGGGCGAAGAAGCCCAGCTCACCGGCGTCGTCCGCGACCTCGGCCTCGGGGTTGTCACCCGCGCCGCTGTCCACCCGGCGGGCGGTGAAGGCGAGGTAGTACCCGATGAAGGCACAGAGGCCGAAGGCCAGGAACAGCGCGGTGGTACCGGCGGCCTCCAGGCCCGGGCCGTTGCTCGCGTGGCTGGTCCACAGGCCGTAGGTGATGGCCATCGCCAGTACGAAGACCGCCAGGCCCAGGAAGATCTTTCCCTGTTCCTTCATCAGGCGTCACCCTCCTGCTTGCCCTTGCCCAGCTTCGGGGCGTCGTACTTCGCCGGGGTCACACCGGCGAGGTGCTTGGCCGGCTCACCGTGGTTCTCCAGGTAGTCCAGCGCGGCGATCTCCGGGTGGTGGAGGTCGAAGGCCGGGGATTCGGAGCGGATCCGCGGCAGGGTGAGGAAGTTGTGCCGCGGCGGCGGGCAGGAGGTCGCCCACTCCAGCGAGCGGCCGAAGCCCCACGGGTCGTCCTGCTCGACCTTCTCGCCGTACTTGGCGGTCTTCCAGACGTTGTAGAGGAACGGCAGGATCGACAGGCCGAGCACGAAGGAGCCGATGGTCGAGACGGTGTTCAGCGTGGTGAAGCCGTCCGAGGCCAGGTAGTCGGCGTAACGGCGGGGCATGCCCTCCGCGCCGAGCCAGTGCTGCACCAGGAAGGTGGTGTGGAAGCCGAAGAACAGCGTCCAGAAGGTGATCTTGCCGAGGCGCTCGTCCAGCATCTTGCCGGTCATCTTCGGCCACCAGAAGTGGAAGCCGGCGAACATCGCGAACACGACGGTGCCGAAGACCACGTAGTGGAAGTGGGCGACGACGAAGTACGAGTCCGAGACGTGGAAGTCGATCGGCGGCGAGGCCAGCAGCACACCGGTCAGACCACCGAAGAGGAAGGTGACCAGGAAGCCGACCGTCCAGAGCATCGGGGTCTCGAAGCTCAGTGAGCCCTTCCACATGGTGCCGACCCAGTTGAAGAACTTCACACCGGTCGGGACCGCGATCAGGAAGGTCATGAAGGAGAAGAACGGCAGCAGCACCTGTCCGGTGACGTACATGTGGTGCGCCCACACCGTCACGGACAGACCGGCGATCGCGATGGTGGCCGCGATCAGACCGGAGTAGCCGAACATCGGCTTGCGGCTGAAGACCGGGATGATCTCCGACACGATGCCGAAGAACGGCAGCGCGATGATGTACACCTCGGGGTGGCCGAAGAACCAGAACAGGTGTTGCCACAACATCGCCCCGCCGTTGGCGGGATCGAAGACGTGGGCCCCGAACTTGCGGTCCGCCTCCAGGGCGAACAGCGCGGCGGCCAGCACCGGGAAGGCCAGCAGGACCAGCACCGAGGTCAGCAGGACGTTCCAGACGAAGATCGACATCCGGAACATCGTCATGCCCGGAGCGCGCATGCAGATGATCGTGGTGATGAAGTTGACCGCACCGAGGATCGTGCCGAAGCCGGAGAAGGCCAGACCCATGATCCACATGTCGCCGCCGACGCCGGGCGAGTGCACCGCGTCGGAGAGCGGGGAGTAGGCGAACCAGCCGAAGTCGGCGGCGCCGTTCGGGGTCAGGAAGCCACAGACCGCGATGGACGAACCGAAGAGGTACAGCCAGTACGCGAACATGTTCAGACGCGGGAAGGCCACGTCCGGGGAGCCGATCTGGAGCGGCATGATCCAGTTCGCGAAGCCCGCGAACAGCGGCGTCGCGAACATCAGCAGCATGATCGTGCCGTGCATCGTGAACGCCTGGTTGAACTGCTCGTTCGACAGGATCTGGGTCCCGGGACGAGCCAGCTCGGCACGCATGACCAGGGCGAGGATGCCACCGATCAGGAAGAAGGCGAACGACGTACCCAGGTACAGGGTGCCGATCGTCTTGTGGTCAGTGGTGGTCAGCCACTTGATGATGGTCGAACCCGGCTTGCGGGTCCGCTGCGCCCCGACCGTGACGGCCTCGGCGCCCCCGCCGGCCGCGGCGGGCTCGTTGAGGATGGTCACTTCGCTTCACTTCCCATGGTGATGACGCCGGAGGGCACCGCGCCTTCCTGACCCTTCGCACGAAGCTCGGCCAGGTGCTTGTCGTAGTCGGCGCGATCGACGACCTTGACGTTGAAGAGCATGCGCGAGTGGTCGACGCCGCAGAGCTCGGCGCACTTGCCCCTGTACTCGCCCTTGACGGTCGGGGTGACCTCGAACTTGTTCACCACGCCCGGCACGACGTCCATCTTCATCATGAAGTTGACGGGCCAGAAGTCGTGGATGACGTCCCGAGAGGTGAGCCGGAACTGCACCGTCTCGTTGACCGGCAGCCAGAGCGTCGGAACGTCCTTGGGCGTACCGACGTCGTACGCGGCGTCCTTGTTGGCCGGGTCGGGGGTCTCGGTGTTCTCGTAGTTGAACGCCCAGCTCCACTGGAAGCCCACCACGTTGACGTAGTGCTGCGGCTTGGCGGAGACGGAGGTCAGCTTCGACTCGTCGCGGGCGACGAAGTAGAAGAGGACCGAGACGATGATGATGGGGACCGCGGTGTAGAGCGCCTCGATGGGCACGTTGTACCGGGTCTGCGGGGGGATCTCCACGCCGGTGCGCTTGCGCCGGTGGAAGATCACGCTCCAGATGATCAGACCCCACATCAGTACGCCGACCACCAGCGCCGCGATCCAGGAGCCCTGCCACATCTGGAGGACCATGGGTCCTTCCTTCGTGACCGGACTCGGGAGGCCAAGCCTGGGGAGGTCGTTGGCCGAGCAGCCGGTGGCGGTCGCGATGACGAGGCCCAGTGCCAGCGCCTGAGGCAGCTTCCGCCGCATCGTGCGCCGCGGCGAGCGGTCGGAGCCGTTGGGACTCACGTAGCGCCTTCCCGAAGTCTCGCCCGCCTTCGCGTCGCACCGGGAGGGGATTGTGAGCTCCTCCGGCGACCCGTCCACGGGCACGGTTTGAATGCTTATGCGGGCCAAACCCTACTCCAGCCTTATGCGCTCCTGACGGGCAGCCCCCGGTAACGCGCCGCCCGGTCGCCCGATCAGGCCCGGCAGGGGCTGCGTCCCAGGTCATCGTAGGCATTCGAGGCCGTTACGCCCGATCGGGGGATGACCTCGAACAACGGGAGTGACGGCCCGTCGGTACCGGACGAAGCGGACATTCGGGGTGATCGACTGACGGTCGGTGAGCGATGCGGAGCGAGCGGAACGCTTCCGGGTGTGCCGTTAAATGTGACCGTGTACTTCGACGTGGCTTCGACGGCCCCTCTGCACCCCGTCGCGCGGCAGGCCCTGACCGCCGCCCTGGACGAGGGCTGGGCCGATCCGGCCCGGCTGTACCGCTCCGGCCGCCAGGCCCGGATGCTGCTGGACGCCGCCCGCGAGACGGTCGCCGGCGTCCTGGGCGTACGCGCCGACGAGATCTCCTTCACCGCCAGCGGGACCCAGGCCGTCCAACTCGGCCTGCTGGGCGGCCTGGCCGGGAACCGGCGGCGCGGCGGGCACCTGGTGCACTCCGCGGTGGAGCACTCCAGCGTGCTGCACGTCGCCGAGCGCCGGGAGACGGACGGCGGCGAGGTCTCGGTCGCCCCGGTGGACGGCGCCGGACGGGTGGACCCGGAGGCCTTCGGCGCCCTGCTGCGGACGGACACCGCGCTGGCCGCGCTGCAGAGCGCCAACCACGAGGTGGGGACGGTCCAGCCGGTCGGCGAGGTCGCCGCGCTGTGCGCCGCGGCCGGGGTGCCGCTGCTGGTCGACGCGGCGCAGAGCGTCGGACGGATGGACGTCCCGGCGGGCTGGTCACTGCTGACCGCGAGCGCCCACAAGTGGGGCGGGCCGCCCGGGGTCGGGATCCTCGCCGTGCGCAAGGGAGTCCGGTACGCCTCACCGCTGCCGGCCGACGAACGCGAGGGCGGACGGGTGCCCGGCTACGTCAACGTCCCGGCGATCGTGGCCGCGGCCGCCTCGCTGCGCGCCGTACGGGCCGAGGCCGAGCGGGAGAACGCCCGGCTGCACGCGCTGGTGGAGCGGATCCGCACCCGGGTGCCGCAGACGGTGCCCGAGGTCGAGGTGGTCGGCGACCCGGTGCGGCGGCTGCCGCACATCGTCACCTTCTCCTGCCTGTACGTGGACGGCGAGGTGCTGCTGACCGAGCTGGACCGGGCGGGCTTCGCGGTCTCCTCCGGTTCCTCCTGCACCTCCTCCACCCTGACGCCGAGCCACGTGCTGGCCGCGATGGGGGTGCTCACCGAGGGCAACGTCCGGGTCTCGCTGCCGTACGGGACGGCCGAGGCGGACGTGGAGCGCTTCCTCGCCGTGCTGCCGGAGCTGGTCGCCGGGGTCCGGGCGCCGCTCGGGCTGGACCTGCCCGCGCCCACGGCGGTCAGCGCCCCGACGGAGCTCACGCCGAGCCCCGAGGCGAGCGGGCGAGTGGCGCCCCGAGCCGAAGGGCGCGCCGGTGCCGAAAGCGGTGAGCGACCAGCGACCGACGCAGGAGGGAGTGCCGGAGCGAAGAGCGTCGGCGCCGGGTCCGAGCGCCCGGAGGCGAGCGGGCGAGTGGCGCCCCGAGCCGAAGGGCGCGCCGGTGCCGAAAGCGGTGAGCGACCAGCGACCGACGCAGGAGGGAGTGCCGGAGCGAAGAGCGTCGGCGCCGGGTCCGAGCGCCCGGAGGCGAGCGGGCGAGTGGCGCCCCGAGCCGAAGGGCGCGCCGGTGCCGAAAGCGGTGAGCGACCAGCGACCGACGCAGGAGGGAGTGCCGGAGCGAAGAGCGTCGGCGCCGGGTCCGAGCGCCCGGAGGCGAGCGGGCGAGTGGCGCCCCGAGCCGAAGGGCGCGCCGGTGCCGAAAGTGATGAGCGACCAGCGACCGACGCAGGAGGGAGTGCCGGAGCGAAGAGCGTCGGCGCCGGGTCCGAGCGCCCGGAGGCGAGCGGGCGAGTGGCGCCCCGAGCCGAAGGGCGCGCCGGTGCCGAAAGTGATGAGCGACCAGCGACCGACGCAGGAGGGAGTGCCGGAGCGAAGAGCGTCGGCGCCGGGTCCGAGCGCCCGGAGGCGAGCGGGCGAGTGGCGCCCCGAGCCGAAGGGCGCGCCGGTGCCGAAAGTGATGAGCGACCAGCGACCGACGCAGGAGGGAGTGCCGGAGCGAAGAGCGTCGGCGCCGGGTCCGAGCGCCCGGAGGCGAGCGGGCGAGTGGCGCCCCGAGCCGAAGGGCGCGCCGGTGCCGAAAGTGATGAGCGACCAGCGACCGACGCAGGAGGGAGTGCCGGAGCGAAGAGCGTCGGCGCCGGGTCCGAGCGCCCGGAGGCGAGCGGGCGAGTGGCGCCCCGAGCCGAAGGGCGCGCCGGTGCCGAAAGTGATGAGCGACCAGCGACCGACGCAGGAGGGAGTGCCGGAGCGAAGAGCGTCGGCGCCGGGTCCGAGCGCCCGGAGGCGAGCGGGCGAGTCACAGTGATCGACGCCCTCGGCAAGCGCTGCCCGCTGCCGGTGATCGAGCTGGCGAAGCGGATCGGCGAGGTGCCGGTGGGCGGCACGGTCGCCGTCCTCGCGGACGACGAAGCCGCCCGGCTGGACATCCCGGCCTGGTGCGGGATGCGCGGACAGGAGTACGCGGGCGAGGCCCCGGCCGCCGACTACGGCGGTGACCGGGGCTCGGCCTACCTGGTGGTGCGCCGCTCCTGACCGGGGCGGGCTACTTGACCAGGTTCGCGCGGATCTCCGCGGCGGCCTCGGCGCCGTAGGCGTCCTCGAAGCGCTTCAGGAAGGCGACCGGGCGCAGCTCGTACTCCTGGGTGCCGACGGTCTCGATCACCAGGGTGGCGAGCATGCAGCCGAGCTGGGCACTGCGCTCCAGTTCGAGCCCCCAGGACAGGCCGGCCAGGAAGCCGGCCCGGAAGGCGTCGCCGACGCCGGTCGGGTCGACCTTGGCGTCCTCCACCGGGCAGCCGACCAGGATCGGGGCCTCGCCCTTGCGCTCGATCCGGACGCCCTTGCTGCCCAGGGTGGTGACCCGGGTGCCGACCCGGGTGAGCAGCTCCTCGCCGCCCCAGCCGGTCTTGGTCTCGATCAGCGCGGCCTCGTACTCGTTGGTGAAGAGGTAGGCGGCGCCGTCCACCAGCTCGCGGATGTCCTCGCCTTCCAGGCGGGCCAGCTGCTGGGAGGGGTCGGCGGCGAAGGCGTAACCGCGGGTGCGGCACTCCTGGGTGTGGCGCACCATGCCCTGCGGGTCGTCGGCGCCGATCAGGACGAGGTCGAGGCCGCCGACGCGGTCGGCGATCGGCTTGAGCTCGATGTTGCGGGCCTCGGCCATGGCACCGGTGTAGAACGAGGCGATCTGGTTGTGGTCCTCGTCCGTGGTGCACATGAAGCGGGCGGTGTGCCGGGTCTCGGAGATGTGGACGGAGTCGCAGTCCACGTTGTTGCGCTCCAGCCAGCTGCGGTACTCGGTGAAGTCCGCGCCGGCGGCGCCGACCAGGATCGGTCGGAGCCCGAGCACACCCATGCCGAACGTGATGTTCGGCGCGACCCCGCCGCGGCGGATGTCCAGGGCGTCGACCAGGAACGACAGCGACACGGTGTGCAGCTGCTCGGCGACGAGCTGGTCGGCGAACCGACCGGGGAACGTCATCAGGTGGTCGGTGGCGATCGAGCCGGCGACGGCGATACGCACGGAGGTCTCCTCAGGATGGCAACAGGGCCAGCGGGGGCGGATGAACCCACTAACGGTACCGGTGCGGGGGCGGCGAGCCGGCATGCGTCCCGCAAGCTGCCGCCCGGCCCTCCCGGCCATGGTGGCACCCGAAGCCCTCGGACGTGTACTACCTCCGGGTAGCACTGGTGGGCCCACGGAGCCGCGCCTAGGGTCGGCAACGGGAACCCTGTCGGACGTGACGGGGCCCGTCGTCGACCGTGGCGGTGCGGCCACGGCCTGGATCGGAGCGATGCCCGATGATGCCCAACCACTCCCCGCTGCCCGCCCTCCGGTCCGACGCGGACGGCGAGACCCTCGACGCGCTGGTCAGCTCCTCCCGTCGGCTGCGCCGGTTCTGGCCGCAGGTGACGGCCGGTCCGGAGCCGGCCGCCCCCGCGTCCGTCGGCGTACGGGTCCCGTCCGGGGCCCAGCGACTGGTCGCCGGGATGGCCGAGTACGGCATGTGATCCGCCCGGGCCGAAGCGGAACCGGATCCGACCGGGGCACGTCACATCCGCGCGGAGCAGCCGAGGAGGCGGCGCCGCTGAGCCCTCGGGAGGATGTGCAGATGGATCTGGAGACGATGCCCCAGCGCGGTCGGCGGACGGTGGCCCTGGCGGTGGCCGCGCTGGCGGCGGTGGTGACCCTGGCCGGCTGCAACGGCGACGGCAAGGGCTCCGGGGATTCGGCCAAGAGCACCGCGTCGGCCGCCGCGAGCGCCTCGCCCTCGGCGAGCGGCTCCCCGCAGGTCCCGGCGGACTCCGGCTCGCCGTCCGCGGGGGCCACCACGAGCGGCCCGCCGCCCGGCTGGTCCCCGACCCCGGCCGAGCCCGCCCCCGGGCGGCCGTCGGGAGCGGCCACTCCCCCGGCCAACGGGATCGCCCCCGGCGAGCCCGACCCGGCCGGTACCGGCAAGCCCAACCCCGGGGCGCGACCGCCGATCGGCTACCGGGTGGACGGCGGCAACACACTGACCGTCTACTTCTTCGGCGGGGTCTGCACCAAGTACGCGCTGAAGGCGGACGAGTCCCAGCAGGGCCAGGTCGGCGTCCAGGTCGTGCCGGGCCCGCCAGCCGTCCAGCCGGGACAGGTCTGCACCGCGCTGGCCAAGCGGCAGTCCGTCTCCGTCGACCTGCGCTCGCCGCTGGCCGGGCGGACGGTGGTCGACAAGTCGAGCAACCAGGACGTGCCGCTGGAGGGCGACTCGCACATGGGCCCCGACCCGGTGACTCCGGACGGCCCGGCGCGGTAACCCGGCAGGGCGCTGGAACGCGAAAGGCGGCCCGGGGGAAGGTTCCCCTGGGCCGCCTCGGCGTTCGAGGCCCGCTTCAGGCTTAGCTGAAGGAGTCGCCGCAGGCGCAGGAGCCGGTGGCGTTCGGGTTGTCGATCGTGAAGCCCTGCTTCTCGATGGTGTCGACGAAGTCGACGGTGGCGCCACCCAGGTACGGGGCGCTCATGCGGTCGGTGACGACCTTGACGCCGTCGAAGTCCTTGATCACGTCGCCGTCGAGCGAGCGCTCGTCGAAGAACAGCTGGTAACGCAGGCCGGAGCAGCCACCGGGCTGGACGGCGACGCGCAGCGCGAGGTCCTCGCGGCCTTCCTGCTCCAGCAGGGCCTTGACCTTGGCCGCGGCGGCATCGGTAAGGAGGATGCCACTCTCGACGGTGGTCTCGTCCTGGACGGTCATCTGCTTTCTCCCGGTCTTGACGACGGTCTGCCGCCAGTGCCAACCAACGACTGCCCGGTTTCATTTCCCGGACGGCGGTGGATTTCTGCGGTCAGTTCGACGGCTGGTTTTCCGTGGGCCGGGTGGGTCACCCAGGCCTCTACGCTCCCCATGCTCGCACAACCGGGGAGGACGGGGCACCGCCCGCGTCATGGATCCGGGTGAACGGGCCCCACGGCCGCCCCGCGGACGCCAGGATGGGCGGCATGATCCTTCGCCAGGTCAGGGACACCGCAGCGGACGCGGAGGTCGTCCAGGAACTGTCCCTCGCCGCATTCGCCGACCTGTCGGACGACCCCGCGCGGGCGCCCGGACCGACGCCGCTGCAGCTGGCCCGGACCAGGCACCTGGCGCGCACCGATGCCGGGGGCTGCTGGGTGGCGGAGGCCGGCGGGCAGGCGGTCGGGGTGGTGCTGTCGATGCGCCGCGAAGGACTGTGGATGCCCTCGCTGTTCGCGGTCCGGCCGTCCGCGCGGGACCAGGGGGTGGGGCGGCTGCTGTTCGAACGGGCCCTGGCGCACGCCGGGGGCTGCCTGCGCGGCATGGTCTGCGTCTCCGGCTCCCCGGCGGCGGCCCGCCGCTACCGGCTGGCCGGGTTCACCCTGCACCCCGCGATGCGGCTGACCGGGCGGGTGGACCGGGAGGGGCTGATCGACCCGGGCGACATACCGGTGCACCGCGGCAACCTCACCCACCTGCACCTGCTGGACTCGGTGGACCGCCGGCTGCGCGGGTCCGCGCACGGCCCGGACCACGAGCTGATGCTCGGGCACTTCGAGGAGCTGCTGGTCGCCGACGCGCTGGCCGGCAGCGGCTACTGCTACCGGGACGGCGGCGTGGTGCGGCTACTGGCGGCCACCAGCAAGCGGATCGCGGCCCGGCTGCTGCGCGAGGCGCTGGCCCGGGTGCCGGACGGGGTCGAGGCCCGGGTGGAGTACCTGACCGCCGAGCAGGAGTGGGCGCTGGACGTCGGCCTGGAGGTCGGGCTGACGCCGGAGACCGGCGGCTTCGTCGGGGTGCGCGGGATGCGGCCGCCGACCCCGTACCTGCCGAGCGGGGCGTTCCTCTAGGGCCTGGACGTGCGGACGGCCCCACCGGGCGGGCCGGTGGGGCCGTACGAACGGACGGCGGGGCCTCGATCAGGCCATGGTGTCCAGGATCTCCCTGACCATCTCCATGGTCGTGCCCGGGTGCAGGAAGGCGAAGCGGGCGACCGTCTCGCCGTCCCAGCCGGTCGGGGTCACGAAGCCGATCTGGTCCGCGAGCAGCTGCTGCGACCAGCGGTAGTAGTCGTCGTTGGTCCAGCCGGTGCGCTTGAAGCAGACGGCGGAGAGCTGCGGGTCGAACAGCAGCTCCAGGTGCTCGGTGTCGCGGATCAGCTGGGCGGTGTCCCGGGCCAGCTGGAGGCCGGTCTCGACGGCGTCGGTGTAGGCCTGGACGCCGTGGACGGCCAGCGAGAACCAGAGCGGCAGGCCGCGGGCGCGCCGGGTCAGGTGGTAGGCGTAGTCGGTGGGGTTCCACTCGTCGCCCTCGGTGTGCAGGACGTCCAGGTAGGAGGCGTCCTGGGTGTGCACGGCGCGGGCGAGCTGCGGGTTGCGGTAGATCAGCGCGGCGCTGTCGAAGGGGGCGAACAGCCACTTGTGCGGGTCGACCACGAAGGAGTCGGCGTGCTCGATGCCGTTGTAGCGCTCGCGCACCGAGGGGGCGAACAGGCCCGCGCCGCCGTAGGCGCCGTCCACGTGGAACCACAGGTCGTGCTCGCGGGCGACCTCGGCCAGGCCGGCCAGGTCGTCGATGATGCCCTCGTTGGTGGTGCCGGCGGTGCCGACGACGGCGATCACCGTCTCCGGGTGGGGGTCGGCGGCCAGGGCGGCGCGCAGCGCCTCACCGGTGAACCGACGGTTCACGGTCGGGACCTTGAAGGCCTCGACGCCGATGATGTTGAAGGTGTTCTTGACCGAGGAGTGCACCTGGTCGGCGACGGCTATCCGCAGCCGGGCCTCCGGGCCGACGCCGAGCTTGCGGCGCGCGGTGTCGCGGGCGACCACCAGGGCGGACAGGTTGCCCGCCGAGCCGCCGGAGACGAAGCAGCCGCCGGCCGAGGCGGGCAACCCGGCCAGGTCGGCGATCAGCCGCAGCACCTGGTTCTCGGCGGCGATGGCGCCGGCCGCCTCCAGCCAGGAGATGCCCTGCAGCGAGGCGCAGGAGACGACCATGTCGAACAGCAGCGCGGCCTTGGTCGGGGCGCACGGGATGAAGGACAGGTAGCGGGGGCTGTCGGCGGAGATGACCGCGCGGGACAGCTCGTGGTCGTACAGCTTGAGCACGTCGGCCGCGTTGTTGCCGTCCTGGTTGAGCAGGCCGGCCAGCTGGGCGCGCAGGTGCTCGCCGTCACCGGGGTGGTCGAGCGGGACGGGGTCGTACTGCAGCCGCTCCCGCATGTAGTCGAAAACCAGGTCGACCAGTTCGTTGTCGGGCCGGTGCATGCGGTCGGGTGCTGCGGACACGGCTGTCCCTCTCGGCTGTGGGGGTCGGGGGGATCCGGTCGGCGGGACGCCTCACCGCAGTGACCGGACGTGATCAGCGTAGGCAGCGGGGGTGCTTCGCCGCGCGTCGGAACGCGGCTGGTCAGGCAGGTTTCGGGCGTCTTCGCACGGGTCCGCGCAGGATTCCTGCGTACCCGCCGCGGGCTCAGCCGATCAGCTGGGAGAGGACCACCGAGGAGCGGCTGCGCTGGACGCCGGGCTCACGCCGGATGCGCTCGATGACGGCCTCCAGGTGGCGCATGTCGCCGGCCCGCAGGTGCACCAGGGCGTCCGGATCCCCGGTGACCGTCCAGGCCGCGACCACCTCGGGGAACTGGCGCAGGCTGGCGAGGATCTCCTCGGGGGCGGTGCGTTCGCGGCAGTAGACCTCGACGAAGGCCTCGGTCTGCCAGCCGAGCACGGCGGGGTCGAGCACCACGGTGAAGCCCCGCACCACGCCGCGTGCCCGGAGCCGGTCGATCCGGCGGCGCACGGCGGTGGCGGAGAGGTTCACCTGGAGACCGATCTCGGCGTAGGAGGCACGGCCGTCGCTGCCGAGGCGGGCGAGGAGCTGCCGGTCGGTCTCGTCCAGGTCCGCCCCGATCACCTCATGTGCTCGGCTGCTGGTCATCGGTGCGGGGCTCCACGGGTCGTGCGGTGGGGGTGAGGGGGCGTTCCGGGCGGTGGGGCAGCGCTGTCGCGGCCGCTGCCACCACTGCCGAAACGGTTCGCCACCCATTCTGGCGGATGACCTGAACGAGTCCACCGCCGACGGATGACCGGCGGGCGGCCATCAGTCCACGAGCAGCACGATCTTCCCCCGGGTGCGGCCCTCGGCGCTGAGGGCCTGGGCGGAGGCCGCCTGGGCCAACGGGAAGGTCGAGGCGACGGTGACGGTGAGCCGGCCGTCATCGGCGAGCGCGGCGAGCTCCGCGAGGCCCGACGCGTCCGGGCGGACCCAGACGTAGTGGCCGCCGAGGGCCTTGACCCCGAAGTCGGTGATCGAGGCGATCCGGGCCGGGTCGGCCACCAGGCCCGCCGAGATCTGGACGGCGCCCTGGCCGACCAGGTCGAGGGCGGCGTCCACGCCGTCCGGGGCGAGTTCGCGCACCCGCTCGGCCAGGCCCTCGCCGTAGGTGACCGGTTCGGCGCCGAGGCCGCGCAGGTAGTCGTGGTTGCGCTCGCCCGCGGTGCCGATCACCCGGGCGCCGCGGGCCCGGGCGAGCTGGACGGCCAGGTGGCCGACCCCGCCGGCGGCGGCGTGCACCAGCACGGTCTCCCCCGCGGCGAGCCGCAGCGCGTTCAGGGCCTGCAGCGCGGTGAGCCCGGCCAGCGGCAGGCCGCCGGACTGCGCCCAGTCCAGCGCGGCGGGCCGGCGGGCCAGGGTGCGGACCGGGGCGGAGACCAGTTCGGCGTACGTGCCGTGTTCGACGGCGTCCTTGCGGACGCAGCCGTACACCTCGTCGCCGGGGGCGAACTCCGTCACCCCGCCGCCGACCGCACGGACCACGCCCGCCACGTCCCAGCCCATGACCAGGGGGAAGTGCGCGTCCAGCAGGCCGTCCAGGGCGCCGTCCCGGACCTTCCAGTCCACCGGGTTCACCCCGGCCGCCCGGACCTGCACCAGCACGGAGTCGGGCCCGACCTTGGGATCGGGCAGGTCGGTGTACTCGACCACCTCGGGGCCGCCGTAGCGGTTGATCGCGATTGCCTTCATGGGCTCAGCCATACCCGGAGGCTTCGAAGTATCGATTCGGCCACGGCCGGAAGCATCCTTTCCGCCGAGCGGTTCTCGTCACATCGACAGGATGGCCATCGTCACTCTGACGCTAACCGGTTAGAATAGATAGTGTCAGATAGACGAAAAGGCCCCGCACGTTCGGCCGCACAGAAGGGCACCCGCCCGTGACCACCACCATCACCGAGACCTACGGCGTCGACCCCACTCCGACACCGCTCGCTCTGCTGCTGCTCGGCCGGGAGGCCGACCCGAACAGCGAGCGCGGCGTCGAGTGCCCCGGTGACCTCCCGCCGGCCTCCGACCCGGACCTCGTCGAGCGCGCCCGGGCGGCCAAGGCCGCACTCGGCGACCGCGTCTTCATCCTCGGCCACCACTACCAGCGCGACGAGGTCATCGAGTTCGCCGACGTCACCGGCGACTCCTTCAAGCTCGCCCGCGACGCCGCGGCCCGCCCCGAGGCCGAGTACATCGTCTTCTGCGGCGTGCACTTCATGGCCGAGTCCGCGGACATCCTCACCGGGGACCGGCAGCAGGTCGTGCTGCCGGACCTCGCGGCCGGCTGCTCGATGGCCGACATGGCCACCGCCGAGCAGGTCACCGAGTGCTGGGACGTGCTGACCGACGCCGGCATAGCCGACGTCACCGTCCCGGTCTCGTACATGAACTCCTCCGCCGACATCAAGGCCTTCACCGGCAAGCACGGCGGCACCATCTGCACCTCCTCCAACGCCCAGCGCGCCCTGGAGTGGGCCTTCGAGCAGGGCCAGAAGGTGCTCTTCCTGCCCGACCAGCACCTCGGCCGCAACACCGCGGTGCGGGACATGGGCCTCTCGCTGGACGACTGCGTCCTGTACAACCCGCACAAGCCGAACGGCGGCCTGACCGCCGAGCAGCTGCGGGACGCCAAGATGATCCTCTGGCGCGGCCACTGCTCGGTGCACGGCCGGTTCAGCCTCGACTCGGTGAACGACGTCCGCGAGCGGATCCCCGGCGTGACCGTCCTGGTGCACCCCGAGTGCAAGCACGAGGTCGTCAGCGCCGCCGACATGGTGGGCTCGACCGAGTACATCATCAAGGCCCTGGACGCCGCCGAGCCCGGCTCCAAGTGGGCCATCGGCACCGAGCTGAACCTGGTCCGCCGCCTGGCCAAGGCGCACCCGGACAAGGAGATCGTCTTCCTGGACCGCGCGGTCTGCTTCTGCTCGACCATGAACCGGATCGACCTGCCGCACCTGGTCTGGGCGCTGGAGTCGCTGGTCGAGGGCCGGGTGCCGAACGTGATCAGCGTCGACCCGGAGACCGAGAAGTACGCCAAGGCCGCGCTCGACCGGATGCTGGCCCTGCCGTAACCCGGGGCCGACGACGGCGATGGGCGGGCCCCCTCCCACCGGAGGGGGCCCGCCCTTTCGTCTGGCAGCGGCCGCGCGGCTACTCGTACTCGGGGAACCCCGGGATGACGCCCTCGCCCTCGGACAGCAGCAGGGCCCGGACCTCGTCGAGGGTCGCCTCGGCACTCGGCAGGATCAGCTCGGACGGCTCCAGGGAGTCGTCCGGCAACCGGCTGCCGTACTGCTTCACGGCGTCCAGCAGCTTGCCGTAGGCCTGGCGAAAGGTGCCCTCGTCGCCCGACTCCACCGCGGTGAGCAACTCGTCGTCGAGCTGGTTGAGCAGGTTCAGGTGGTCCTCGCCCACCTCGTACTGCCCCTCACCCATGACCCTCATGATCATGCTGCGCTTCTCCTGGTTCGTGGGTGCGTTCAGCTCACTTGTTGTAGTTGATGCGCGGGGTGTCCTGCGGGTGCGACTCCTGCGGCTGCTGAGCCGGCTTGCCCTGCTCGATCGCGGCCGGACCGGCGGCGGGGCCACCGGACAGCTCGGCCTTCATCCGGGCCAGCTCCAGCTCGACGTCGGAACCGCCGGCCACCCGCTCCAGCTCGGCCTCGATGTCGTCCTTGCGGCCGAGACCGCTGGCGTCGTCGAGCGCGCCGGAGGCCAGCAACTCGTCGATCGCACCGGCCCGGGCCTGCATCTGCGCGGTCTTGTCCTCGGCACGCTGGATCGCCAGGCCGACGTCGCCCATCTCCTCCGAGATGCCGGAGAAGGACTCGGCGATACGGGTCTGCGCCTGCGCCGCGGTGTAGGTGGCCTTGATGGTCTCCTTCTTGGTACGGAAGGCGTCCACCTTGGCCTGGAGGCGCTGGGAGGCGAGCGTGAGCTTCTCCTCCTCGGCCTGCAGGGCCTGGTACTGCGTCTCCAGATCGGTGATCTGGGACTGCATGTTGGCCTTGCGGGTCAGCGCCTCGCGCGCGAGGTCCTCACGGCCGAGGGACAGCGCCTTGCGGCCCTGGTCCTCGTACTTCGCGGACTGCTGCTGGAGCTGGGTCAGCTGGAGTTCCAGGCGCTTGCGCGAGGTCGCGACGTCCGCGACGCCACGCCGTACCTTCTGCAGCAGTTCGAGCTGCTTCTGGTAGGAGTAGTCGAGCGTCTCACGGGGATCTTCCGCCCGGTCCAAGGCTTTGTTCGCCTTGGAGCGGAAGATCAGCCCCATACGCTTCATGATTCCGTCGCTCATGGGCCTCGGGTGCCCCCTTCTCCGGCCTGCGGTCTTAAATCTCGTTACCAGACACGACGAGTGTATGTGCAGCGAGCCATTCGCCGCAGTGCACCTGCCTGCAACAAGACTGCTACAGCGACCAGGGGCAGATCCTCATCCCCCGGGTGGATCCGCCTCTCATCCTCTCCATACTCCATCCGACTGATCCCCTACGGGAAGGGGCCGGGCACCCCGGGTCGGATCGCGGCCGGACGGATCGATATGCGTTTGGGTCCGAGGGGACCCTTGGTCGCGGCGTCGCACCCCGTACGCTGGTGGTGTGTTCCGACGCCGTTCAGATGATGCCGCCTCCGCCACCGTGCTCGAGGACGAGACGCCCCAAGCCCGCCACCCGCAGGCCAAGAAGGGCCGCCCCACCCCCAAGCGCAACGAGGCCGAGGCCAACCGGCGCACCCGGGTCACGGTGCCCAAGGACCGCAAGGAGGCCTCCCGCCAGGCACGCGACCGGATGCGCACCGAGCGTGAGAAGCAGCGCCAGGCGCTGATCGACGGCGACGAGCGCCACCTGCCCGCCCGTGACAAGGGCCCGGTGCGCAAGTTCGCCCGCGACTACGTGGACTCCCGCTGGTCGCTGGCCGAGTTCTTCCTGCCGGCCGCCGTGGTCATCCTGGTGCTGAGCATCGTCAAGGTGCCCGCCCTGCAGCTGCTGTCCACGCTGCTGTTCCTGCTGTTCTTCGTGCTCGTCGTGCTGGACTTCGTCCGCCTCGGCCTGGGCCTGCGCAAGCAGCTGGCCGAGCGCTTCGCCGGGCAGAACACCCGTGGCGTGGTCGCCTACGGCATCATGCGCACCCTGCAGATGCGCCGGCTGCGCCTGCCCAAGCCGCAGGTGCGGCGCGGGGAGAAGCCCTGACCGCCGAACCGGTGGACTCCGGCTGGGCCCCGCCGTCCTGGGAGGGGCCCGGCCTCTACGCCCTTCCCGGACAGGGCGGCGCGCTCCCCGGCCAGGGCGACGGCGGCCACGACCGGCTCGGCCAGGAGCGTCGGCTGCCCTCCCGCAGCGGCTCCTTCGCCGGCGGCACCGGCGCCTGGCTGGACCGGCTCGGCGGGCTGCGCAACTTCGTCCGGCAGGAACTCGTCTCCCGGCAGCTCGCCGAACAGCTGGCCGGCCGGAGCGCCCAGCGCGTCCTGGACATCGGCTGCGGACAGGGCACCCAGGCCCTGCGGCTGGCCCGGGCCGGCCACTACGTCACCGGGATCGACTCCGACCCGGTCGCACTCGGCGTCGCCCAGGGAGCACTCGCCGAGGAGGCGCCCGAGGTGCGCGGCCGGCTACAGCTGCTCAGCGGCGACGGCCACCAGTGCGGGCGCTGGTTCGGCCCGCGCAGCTTCGACGTGGTGCTCTGCCACGGCGTCCTGATGTACCTGCCCGACCCGGACCCGATGATCGCCTCGCTGGCCCGGCTGCTCGCGCCCGGCGGGCTGCTCTCGCTGCTCGTCCGCAACCGCGACGCGCTCGCGCTGCGACCCGCCGCCGCCGGGGACTGGCGGGCCGCCCTGCACGCCTTCGAGAGCGACCGGTACTACAACCGGCTCGGGCTGGCCGCCCGCGCCGACCGGCTCGCCGACCTGAGCGTCACCCTCTCCGAGGTGTCGGTGCCGGTGCGGCACTGGTACGGCGTCCGGGTCTTCACCGACAACGCGCCCGATGACGCGACCCCGCCGGTGGACGGGCGACAGCTGGCCCAGCTGCTCGAAGCCGAGGACCGGGCCGCCCGCACCGACCCCTACCGGCAGGTCGCGGCGCTGCTGCACGTGATCGGTGCCAAGTGAGCCCGGGGGCTCAGCCCTCGTGCAGGCTCATCCCGTAGACCTTGGTGCCGTCCTCCAGGAGGACCGCGGTGTCCACGCCCTCCTCGGCGAGCTGCTTCCAGCTCTCCCCGATCCAGGTCTCGGCATCGCCCTGGCCGGCGAACTCCTCCTGGCCGAGGCTCGACGTCACCGCGCTGCCGTCCGCCTTCTCGTACCGCCACGTCCAGACCATGCCCGGCTCCTCCCACTGACGCTGCCGTGTGTGCTGCGCACCATAGCCTGCCCGGCCCGATCTTCCGTATGCCTGTCGGGCAGGATGGGCGGCATGGCGACCCACCCCCCGCTCCCCCGCACACTGCTGCTCGGCGGCGCGCGCTCCGGCAAGTCCACCCGCGCCGAGCAGCTGCTCGCCGACCGCCCGGACGTCCTGTACGTGGCCACCGGCGGCACCCGGGACGGCGACGCCGAGTGGGCCCAGCGGGTCGCCCTGCACCGGGACCGCCGGCCGGCGAGCTGGCGCACCGCCGAGACCTGCGCGCTGGAGGCCGTACTGGCCGACGCCGAGGACCCGGCGCCGGTGCTGATCGACTGTCTGGCGCTGTGGCTGACCGCCGTGATGGACGAGTGCGACGCCTGGGACGACGCGGCCTGGACGGACGGCGGCGAGGCCGCGGTGCGGCGCCGCTGCGAGGCCCTGGCCGCGGCCTGGGCCGGCACCCGGCGGACGGTCGTCGCGGTGAGCAACGAGGTCGGCATGGGCGTCGTCCCGGGCACCGCCGCCGGGCGGCGCTTCCGCGACACCCTCGGCCGCCTCAACATGGCCGTCGCCGACGCCTCGGAGCGGGTCCTGCTGGTGGTCGCGGGACAGGTTCTGACGGTCAAGCCGAGCCCGCACACCCACGGCGTGTAGCCTTCCGGACGATGGACACGACCGTGGATCTCGATACGTTCTCCTCGCTCGTCGAGCGCCCCGACGACAGCGCCCGCCGGGCCGCCGAGGAACGCTGGCAGGAGGCCGGGCCGCGTGGCGGCCTGGGCAAGCTGGAGGAGCTGGGCAGCTGGCTGTCGTCCGTACAGGGGCGCTCCCCGGTGCGGCCGGTCTCGGCGCCCAAGGTGCTGCTGTTCGCCGCCGACCACGGCGTGGCCGCGCTCGGCGTCTCCCGGCTGCCCGCCGACGGCGGCACCGCGGCCCGGGTGCGGGCCGTGCTCGACGGCAGCGCCCCGGTGGCCCGACTGGCCGCCCGCTACGGCGCCGAACTGCGGGTGGTCGACGTCGGCGTGGACACCGACCCCGCGAACTTCCCGGACGAGGTGGTCGCCCACCGGATCCGGCGCGGCTCCGGCCGGATCGACGTCGAGGACGCGCTCACCCCCGAGGAGACCGTCCGGGCCTTCCGGGCCGGCATGGCCGTGGCCGACGAGGAGGCCGACTCCGGCACCGACCTGGTACTGCTCGGCGACCTCGGGGTCGGCTCCACCACGGTGGCCGCCGTCCTGGTCGGCGCGCTGTGCGGGACGGACGCGGCCGCGGTCTGCGGGCGCGGCTCGGGCATCGACGACCGGGTGTGGATGGTCAAGTGCGCCACCATCCGGGACTCGCTGCGACGCGCCCGGCCGGTGCTCGGCGACCAGCTGGCGCTGCTCGGCGCCACCGGCGGGGCCGACTTCGCGGCGATCACCGGCTTCCTGCTGCAGGCCGCCGTCCGCCGGCTGCCCGTGGTGCTGGACGGCGTGGTCTCCTCGGCCTGCGCGCTGGTCGCCCAGCGGATCGCCTTCCGGGCGCCGGAGTGGTGGCGGGCCGGGCAGTCCAGCGGTGAGCCGGCCCAGGCGAAGGCTTACGACCGGCTCACCCTGACGCCGCTGCAGGACCAGGGCATCACCCTGGGCGAGGGGGTCGGCGCGGTGCTCGCGCTGCCGCTGCTCCAGGCGGCCGGCGACGCGCTCGCGGACGAGGCGCCGAGGCCGTTCGTACCGGCGGCGCCGAAGGAGCAGCCGAAGCTGCCGTCGGCGGCGGATCTGCTCAGGAAGCTGTAGCAGCGGCGGGAGTCCGGACGCTCTGACAGCTGACGGTCGGCGACCGGGCTTCCGGCCGGTGGCCTTCCGCTCCGCGCGGTTCCCCGCGCCCCTTTCGGGGCGCGGGGATTCTGTTTGTCGGGAGGCGGGGCGCGGGGCTCCGGTTCTCCGGGCTTCGGGCTTCGGGCTTCGGGCTTCGGGCGAGCGCGGGGTGCGGGGTGAGTGCGGTTCGGTGCGGGTGGAGGAGTGGGAGCGATGGCCGGCGACGGTGGGCGGGCGACGTGGGGCGAGGGGCTGCGGTTCGCGTTCGGGACGCTGTCCGTGCTGCGGGTGCGGGTGGAGCGGTGGGACCGGGCGGCGGCGGGCCGGGCGATGACGGCGGCGCCGGTGGTCGGGGTGGTGCTGGGCGGGATCGCCGCCGCGGCGGGCGCGGTGGTGGCCT
>NZ_MECK01000069.1 GCF_014596465.1 Streptomyces sp. CBMA123
CCTCAGCCCGCCCCGGTCACCGGTGCGGCCTGGTCACCGCGCGGACCGGTTACCAGCGCACCGCCGCGAAGTCCACCGGCTCGGTCCGCAGCGCCCGGGCGCGGACGGCCAGGGCGCGCAGCCGGCGGTCCGCCTCCTCGGCGGGCATCCGGTGCTTGTCGCCGTGGCCCGGCAGCAGCCACTCGAAGCGCAGCGCGTCCAGGCTGCGGTCCAGGGAGGCGGACTGTTCCTCGATCGAGTACCAGGTGACCGCCTCCTGCACCTCGATGTCCTGGTTGGTACGGGACCAGTAGAGGCTGTCGCCGCTGAAGCAGTAGTGCCGGTCGGCGACGTAGAGCACGCTGCCGAGGGTGTGGCCGGGGAAGGGGTGGGCGACCAGGCCGGGCGAGATCTCCACCGGGTCGGTGCCGCGCAGCACCCGGTCGGCGTCCGGCGCGGCGGCGAGGTCGCCCTCGTGGATCCAGAGCCGGGCGCCCAGCCGGTCGGCGTACTCCCGGCCGTGGGCGGCGTGGTCCCGGTGGGTGAGCAGGACGTCGGTGACCGGGCCGAGCGCCTCGTAGCGGGCGGCGAGCGCCTCGCTGTAGCGGGGGGTGTCGATCATGACCCAGCCGGCGGGGCGGCGGCAGAGGTAGGCGGTGGCGCCCGCCGTCTGCCGGGAGTTGTGGCCGAGCATCAGCACGTCCCCCTTCTCGTCCTCGTCGAGGGCGAGCGGGAACGGGTCGGTCGCCGGGTCGAGCCGGCCGGTGCCGGGGCGGATCGAGCGGGTCGGGCAGGCGTGGGCGGCGGCGAGCAGTTGACGGCGTTCGGCGTCGTCGCGCGGCTGGCGGATCAGCTCGGACTTGCGGGCGTGCTCGCGGATCAGGTCGGGCGCGAGCTGTCGGGCGACGTCGCAGTTGGTGCAGCGGTCGTCGACGGTCCAGTTCTCGGAGCGGTTCATGGCAGGTGTCCCCCAGGAAGGAACGGCGGCCGCAGCGACGCGCCGTGCTTCGAGCATCGTCCTGGCGGTCCGGAAATCGGAAGGGGGCGCGGATCTTGTGGTTTTCCGGGCCCGCCGCTCTGCGGGCCGGGCCGGGCAGGGCAGGGCAGGGCAGGGCACGTGGCCCATCTCACGTGCCGCCAGGGTCACCTACGGTGGCGTAGGTCACTTGAAGAGGTGAACTATCTCTTTCATGCCGAACCTCCAGGAGACCCTTGACCTCAGTTCGTACGCCGCCCTCGGGGACAGCTTCACCGAGGGCCTGAACGACCCCGGTGCTGACGGCGCCTTCGCCGGCTGGGCCGACCGCCTGGCCGGGCTGCTCGCCGACGGCCGGCCGCCGGGCGGGTTCCGCTACGCCAACCTGGCGGTGCGCGGACGGCTGCTGGACCAGATCGTGGCCGAGCAGGTGCCGGAGGTCCGTCGGCTCCAGCCCGACCTGGTCACCTTCTGCGCCGGCGGCAACGACATCCTGCGGCCCGGCAGCGACCCGGACGAGGTGGCCGGCCGCTTCGAGGCCGCGATCGCCCAACTCACCGAGAACGCCGGGACGGTGCTGATCTGCACCGGCTTCGACACCCGCGAGGTGCCGTTGCTCAAGCACCTGCGCGGCAAGATCGCCACCTACAACGGCCACATGCGGGCGGTCGCCGACCGCTACGACTGCAAGGTCGCCGACCTGTGGTCGCTGCGTGCGGTGCAGGACCGCCGTGCCTGGAGCGAGGACCGGCTGCACCTCTCCCCGGAGGGCCACCAGCGGGTCGCCCTGCTGGCCGCCCGCTCGCTGGGCCTGCGCACCCAGGAGGACCCGGAGGCCCCGTGGCCGACCACCCGGACCCTCACCCCCGCCGACCAGCGGCGGGAGAACCTCCAGTGGGCCCGGGAGTACCTGATCCCCTGGGTCGGGCGGCGCCTGCGCGGCGAGTCCTCGGGCGACCACGTCGAGGCCAAGCGGCCTGACCTGCTTCCGCTCTGACGCTCCGTCAGTCAGCGGCGCCGGACACGGCGGTCCCGCAGGACCGCCGTGTCCGGCGCAGCAGGGCCCGGTGCGGCAGCGCGGCGCCCGCCGCGCCGACCAGGTACCAGAACAGGTCCGGCGGATGGAAGGTCGACCCGAGCACCAGGTGCACCAGCCCGCTGTGCCGCCCCCAGGCGTCCGGTAGCCCGGTGGCCTGGAACAGCTCCACCGCCCAGCTCACCCCCGCCGCCCCCAGGGCCGCCCGCACCGGCCGCACCCCCGGCGCGACCAGCACCACCAAGGCGTACACCAGCACCGTGTAGAGCGCGTCGCCCGCGTACTTGGCCACGTCGCCGGACAGCACGGCGCGCACGCCCAGGCCCGCCGCCACGGTCAGCAGCGCGGCGCCGGCCGCGGACAGCCGGGCAGCCGGTCCCCTCCGAAGATCATCCACCCGCCCCACCGTACGGCCCGGCCCACCCGTCACATCCGCACCCCCGCCCCAGGAACCACCGCGCGACGCCGGACGTCACTCCCCCTGATGAGCCATCCGTGCAGGTCACGGGCGGGAGTTCGAGCAAGGCGGGCGGGGAACAGTGACGGACCACGGGAACACCACGACGCGGCGGCAGTTCACCGTCCCCGGATTCGCGACCGGACCGGACGGCCGGGCCCTGCGGGCCCGCGAGCAGGGCAAGGCGCTGCGGGGGCGCGTCCCCCGGGAGCGGCACTCGGAGTTCGCGCCCGCACCCGACCGGCCCACCGCCGTGGCGGCCATCGAGGCCTCCAACGCGGGCCGGATCCCCGGGCTGGTGCCGATCCGGGTGGGCCGGATGGCCGCCACCCCGTTCGCCTTCCTGCGCGGCTCGGCCGGACTGATGGCCGCCGACCTCGCGGGCACCCCGGTGACCGGCGTCAGCGCGCAGCTGTGCGGGGACGCCCACGCCGCCAACTTCGGGCTGTACGGCGACGCGCGCGGCCAACTCGTCATGGACATCAACGACTTCGACGAGACCGTGCCCGGCCCCTGGGAGTGGGACCTCAAGCGGCTCGCCACCAGCCTGGTGCTGGCCGGGCGGGAGACCGGGGCCGGCGAGACCACCGCCCGGGCGGCCGCCCAGCACGCGGCCGGCTCCTACCGCCGCACCATGCGCACCCTGGCCAGACTGCCCGCCCTGGACGCCTGGAACGCCGTGGCCGACGAGCGGTTGGTGGTCTTCACCGAGGCACACGACCTCGCCGAGGTACTGCGGAAGGTCGGGGCGAAGGCCCTGGGCAACACCAGCGCCCGCTTCGCCGCCCGCAGCACCACCCGCACCACGGACGGCGGTTGGCGCTTCACGGCCGCCCCGCCGGTGCTCACCCGGGTCACCGACGCGACCGCCCGGGCGGTGGCCGAGTCGCTCGGCCCGTACGTGGCCACGGTGCCCGCCGAGGTGCGCACCCTGCTGTCCCGCTACCGGGTGCAGGACGTGGCGTTCCGGGTGGTCGGCACCGGCAGCGTCGGCACCCGCTCGTACGTGGTACTGCTCACCGACCACCGGGACCAGCCGCTGGTGCTCCAGGTGAAGGAGGCCCGGCCGTCCGCCCTGCTGCCCTACCTGGACGGCGGCAGCGGGCAGCAGCCGGACGGGCACGAGGGCCGGCGTGTGGTGCTCGGCCAGAAGCACATGCAGGTGGTCAGCGACACCCTGCTCGGCTGGACGACCGTCGACGGACTCCCCTACCAGGTACGGCAGTTCCGCAACCGCAAGGGCAGTGTCGACCCGGCTGCCCTGCTCCCGGCCCAGGTCGACGACTACGCCCGGATCACCGGCGCCCTGCTCGCCCGCGCCCACGCCCACACGGCCGACCCGGGCCTGCTGGCCGGCTACTGCGGCAAGAGCGAGGCCCTCGACGAGGCGGTCGCCGCCTTCGCCGTCGGCTACGCCGACCGCACCGAGGCCGACCACGCCGACCTCCTCACCGCGATCCGCAACGGCCGCCTCCCCGCCGAGCAGGGGGTCTAGGCTCTTCGCCTGCCTGCCTGCCCGCCGGGCAGGCAGGCAGCCAGGCAGGCAGTCGTCTCCGGGTGACGGCCCGCCCGTTCAGCCGGCCAGGAACGGCGCCACGGCGGCGATGTACTCGGCGGGCCGGGCGCTGTGCACCAGGTGCCCGGCCTCGATGGTGACCAGCCGGCAGTCCGGGATCAGCCGGGCGAGTTCGGCGATCCGCTCCTGCGGGACGTGGCTGTCCCCCGCGCCCGCGACGGCCAGGGTCGGGGCGGTGATCCGGGCCAGACCCTCCCGCCAGGCCGGGTCCGGAGTGTCGATCTGCGCCTTGATCGCCCGGACCATCGCCCAGTCGAAGTGCGCCGGTTCCTCCGCGCCCTCGGTCGGCACGCTGGCCGGGCGCGGGTACAGGGCGGGGATCTCCTCCAGGACCAGCCGGTTCACCCGCTCCGGCGCGGCCTGGGCGAGCAGATAGGCGACCGCCCCGCCCATCGAGTGGCCGACCAGGTCGACCCGGTCCAGGCCGAGCGCGTCCAGGAAGGCGAGCACGTCCTCGCGCATCCGCTCCAGGCCGTAGTCGGCGGTGCGGCCGCTGTCCCCGTGGCCGCGCAGGTCGAGCGCGTACACGTGGTGGCCGGGGGCGAGGTCGGGCAGCACTGCGTCCCAGTCGGCGGCGCGCTCGCCGAGGGCGTGCAGCAGCACCAGCGGCGGGCCGTCGGGATGTCCGCTCTCGCGGTAGGCGAGCGTGACCTCGGGAAGCTGCACCGTTCGTACTGTCGTCATGCCCGCCACCGTACGCGCCGGCCGGGCCCTAACGGACGGCTGTTCGCCCTCGGCTCACCGGGACGGGGGTCCGTTCCGGCCCGGTCGCCCGGCCGGCGAACACCGAGGCCAGCACGGCGAGTCCGGCCACCGCCGCGCAGACCAGACTGGCCGCCAGGTACGCGGAGCGGTGGCCGCCGCCCCCGGCGGTCTCCCGCAGGTACACCCCGGACAGGGCGGAGACCGCGACGGCCGCCGCGATCCGCTGCGCCATCTGCAGGATCGCCCCGCTCACCCCGGCCGCCTCGGCGGGCGCGTGGCGCAGCACGTAGGCCTGGTTGGTGGAGCCCATCAGTCCGACCGAGGCGCCGCTGAGCAGTTGGAGCAGGGCGAGCAGCCAGGGCAGCACGGCGACGGGCGCCCAGTGGGCGACGGCTCCGCTGAGCAGCATGGCCAGCGCGGACCCGATCATCCCGATGGTGACGGTGCGCCGGCCGAGCCGCCGCACCACCCGCCAGGCGAGCGCGGAGGCCGTCGCCATGGCCAGCGCCGAGGGCAGCGAGACCAGGGCGGCGCCCATCGGGGACAGGCCCAGGCCGTCCTGGAGGAACATGGTCAGGACGAGCGAGGCGGCCAGTGAGGAGCCGAACTGGGCCATCGCGGTGGCCGTGCCGAGCGCGTACGGCGCGGAGCGGGTGAGCGCGGGGTGGATCAGCGGGTTCCCGCCGGTGCGGGCGTAGCGGCGCTGCCACCCGACGAGTGCGCCGAGCAGTGCCAGCGCGCCGGCCGCGAAGGCCAGCCAGCCCGCCGGGCCGGGCGGCTGGACGAAGGGCAGCATCAGGAGCAGGGTGAGCGCGCCGACCAGCAGCAGGCCGAGCAGGTCGAGGTCCTGTCCGGCGGATGTTGGCGGACCCGGCAAGATCCGCCGGACAGGGCCTGCATCGGCGTTGCGGCTGGCGGGGCGGGGCTTGGGCAGGTGACGGACGGCCAGCAGGACGGTCGCCAGGCCGAACGGGACGTTGAGCAGGAAGGTGAGCCGCCAGCCGAGTTCCGGGCCGGCCACCGCCAGCACCAGGCCGCCGACCGGCGGGCCGAGGGCGAAGGCGAGGCTGCCGGTGACGGCGTACATGCCGAGGGCGCGGGCGCGCAGCTGGCCGTCGAAGACGTCCTGGAGGGTGCCGATCATCTGGGAGTTGACCAGGCCCGCGCCGACACCCTGGAGGAGCCGGGCGGCGATCAGCACCGTCGGGTCGGTGGCGGTCGCGGAGACCAGGCTGACCAGGGTGAACAGGGCGAGGCCGGTGACGAAGAACCACTTGCGGCCCTTGACGTCGCCCAGCCGCCCGCCGGGGATCAGCGCGAGGCCGAAGGCGAGCGAGTACCCGGCGACGATCCACTGGAGGTGGGCGGGCTGGGCGTGCAGGGTCTCGCGCAGGGCGGGGATGGAGGTGTTCAGCACGGACTGGTCGAGCAGGGTGGTGAAGCCGCCCGCGACGCAGACCAGCAGCACGCGGCGCCCGGCGGCGTCGAAGCGCTCCTTCGGCGGTTCGGCGGCCGGGCGCCCGGCTATCGGCCCGGTGGGGCCGTCGGCGGCGCTCACGGCTCGACCACCACGAGGGCGTAGCGGGCCTCACCAGGGCCGAGGCTGCGGAAGCGGCTGGTGCCGGAGCCGTAGCGCAGGCAGTCGCCGGGGCCGAGCAGTTGTGCCTCGCCGTCCAGGCTCAGCTCCAACTGCCCCTCGAACAGCCAGAGGTGGTGCTCCAGTCCGGGTGGACAGGGGCGGTCGTAGGCGATGTCGGCGCCGGCCGGGAGGCGGCCTTCGATGATCTCCGCGTGCAGTGAGCCGTGCGGTGGGGAGACCGAGCGGCGGACGAAACCGGTGGCCTCGTCCTGCCACCGCTGCTGGTCGTCGGCCCGGACCAGCCGGGCCGGGCCGGACTCCACCTCGGCGAGCAGCCGGGACATCGTCCGCCCGTACACGGCGCACAACCGCCCGAGCAGCGCGGCGGTCGGGCTGACCTCGGCCCGCTCCACCCGGGACAGGGTGGAGCGGCTGACGTCGGCGAGCCGCGCCAACTCCTCCAGGGTCCAGCCGCGTTCGACCCGCAACTCGGCGAGCCGCCCGGCCAGCCGCTCGTCGGCGGCGATGTCGATTCCCATATCCGTGATGCTATCCCGGATATGGGATGGCCTGCCGGGGAGTTCGGGAGCTTGGTGAAGATCTGACGTCGGCTCGGCTCCGCATCAGCCCACCCCCGCCCCCGACCGGCCGGCGATCATATGATGTGCGCCGACAAAAGGGCCGTTCAGCGGCCCATCGGGCGAGGGGGACCACGATCGTGTTCGGCATCATCAGACCGTGCAGGCACCGACTGTCCGAGCAGCTCCAGACCTCCTGGATGGCGCACCTCTGCGGACTCTGCCTCGCCCTGCGGGACGACCACGGGCAGCTCGCCCGGACCGCCACCAACTACGACGGGCTGATCATCTCCGTCCTGGTCGAGGCCCAGGCCGAGCGGGAGGACTCCTCCTGGCGCCGCACCGCCGGGCCCTGCCCGCTGCGCGGCATGCGGAGCGCCTCGGTCGCCAAGGGTGAGGGCGCCCGGCTGGCGGCCGCCGTCTCGCTGGCGCTCGCCTCGGTGAAGATCCGCGACCACGTCGAGGACCGGGACGGCGTGTTCGCCCGCCGGCCGGTCGCCGCCGGGGCCCGCGCGGTGACCAGGCGCTGGGACCGCAAGAGCGCGGGCAGCGCCTCCACGGTCGGCTTCGACACCGCCGTCCTGCTCGACGCGGCCTCCCGGCAGGGCGAGTTGGAGCGCTCACTGCTGCCCGGCAGCTCCGTCCTGCTGGTCACCGAGCCCACCGAGACCGCCACCTCGGCCGCCTTCGCCCACACCGCCGTGATCGCCGGCCGCCCCGGCAACGCCGCCCCGCTCGCCGAGGCCGGGCGGCTGTTCGGCCGGCTCGCCCACCTCCTCGACGCCGCCGAGGACCAGACCGCCGACGCCGCCTCGGGCGCCTGGAACCCGCTGACCGCCACCGGCACCGACCGTGCCGAGGCCGAGCGGCTCTGCCGGGACGCCGTGCACGGCATCCGGCTCGCACTGCGCGAGGTCGAACTGACCGACCGGGCACTGGTGCACGTCCTGCTCGGGCACGAGACGGAGAGCGCGGTGGACCGGGTCTTCGGCCGGGCCGGACACGGCGCGGGCTGCCGCCACGGTGCCACCGGCGGGGCCGCCGCCGAGCACCCGCAGGACGCGCCGCCGCGTCAGACCCCGGACCAGGCACCCGTCCCCCCGTGGGCGCCCCAGGGCCCGGGCTTCCCGCCGCCCGGCGGGAAGCCGCCGCAGCCGCGCGACCTGCTCGCCGGGTGCGCGATGTGGGCCCTGATGGCCTGCACCTGCCGGCTGCTCTGCTGCGAGCACGAGGACCCGTTCAGCCGGGAGCGGCGCAAGGGCTTCTGCGAGCGGCACGACTGCTGCGACTGCTGCGACGTCTGTGACTCCGACAGCTGCGGCACCTGTGGCAACTGCTGCAGGTGCGGATGCGGCGGCGGCGACTCCCACGGCTCCGGAACCGGCGGGTGCGACGGCTGCGGATGCGACGGCTGCGGGTGTGACAACTGCGGGTGCGACAACTGCGACTGCGGCTGTGACGGCTGCTGCTGCGACTGCTCGTGAGCCGTCGCCGTTCGTGAGCCGTCACGGCGCCGTGAACGGTCAAGACGCGCGTACGGTCAGCGCTCGTCGGACCCCGCCTGCGGCTGATCGGGCGCCACCGGCCCGGGGTGCCCCCGCAGCACCCCGGGCCGGTGCGCGTCGTGCCGTTCCGGGCCGCGCCGCCACAGCGGCAGCACCGCCACCGGGCCGGGCGGCTCGACGACCTCAGGCATCACGCCCCGCCACTTCCCGGTCCGCCGCCAGCGAGCTCTCCAGCCCGGCCAGCAACTGGCGGAACCGCTCGGTGTCCTGCTCCGTCATCCGCCCCTCGGGCGCCGCCCCCGACCACTCGGCCGTCCTGTCGTCCATGGGCCCGACGTTAGGCGGCGGCGATCAACGGGCGATAAACGAGAGGCGGGTGGGGCGCAAGGGGTCGGACGCCGCCGGACCGCGCGGTGCGGGGCGGCTTGGCGTGTTCACGCGTCGGTGGTTCAATGCCACTCGTTAGGAAGGTTTCCTAACACCCCACCACCGGACCTGAGCACGACCTCCTCCCCCACCGAGAGGTGACTTTCCCATGGGTCGTAGCACCACCAGGAACACCGCCCGCCGCACCGCCCGAACGCTGATCGCCGGTGCCGCCCTCGCCGCCCTCCTCCTGCCGACCGCCACCGGCCCCGCCGAGGCCCGTACCCCGGTGCCCGCCGCCCGGCCCGCCGCCGCCTTCCAGCACCCCGGAGTACTGGTCGGCGCGCGGCAACTGGCCTTCGTCAAGGGCAAGCTGGCCGCCGGAGCCGAGCCCTGGACCTCCGCCCTCGCGGACCTGCGGGCGAGCAAGTACGCCTCGCCCGACTGGCAGCCCAAGCCGCGCGCCACCGTCGAGTGCGGGTCCAGTTCGCACCCAAACAACGGCTGTTCGGACGAGCGCGACGACTCGATGGCCGCCTACGCCCACGCCCTCCTGTGGACGCTCACCGGCGACCAGCGGGACGCCGACAAGGCGATCTCCCTCATGGACGCCTGGTCGGGCGTGATCCGCGAGCACACCAACACCAACGCCCCGCTGCAGACCGGCTGGTCGGGCAACAACTGGGCCCGCGCCGCCGAGCTGATCCGCCACTCGGGCGCCGGCTGGTCCACCGGCTCGGTCGACCGCTTCGCCACCATGCTGCGCACCGTCTACGTGCCGCTGCTGACGCCCGGCAGCCCGCGCAAGAACGGCAACTGGGAGCTGATCCAGACCGACGCCCTGATGGGCATCGCCGTCTTCCTCGACGACCATGGCCTGTTCGACCGGGCCACCGACCTGTGGCGGCACCGGCTGCCCGCCTACGTCTACCTCTCCTCCGACGGGGACCTCCCGGTGCCGCCGCCGAAGGCCGGGATCCAGGGACAGTCCGCACTGGTCACGTACTGGAACGGCCAGTCCACCTTCGTGGACGGACTCTCCCAGGAGACCTGCCGGGACTTCGGCCACACCGGCTGGGGCCTGGAGGCCGCCGCCCAGACCGCCGAGACGGCCCGGCTCCAGGGTCTCGACCTGTGGGGCGAGGGGCGCGAACGACTGCTCAAGGCCCTGGAGTTCCACACCGGCTACGACAACGGCGCGAGCGCCCCGGACTGGCTGTGCGACGGCTCGCTGAACACCGGGCTCGGCCCGGCCGTGCAGCTCGCCTACAACGAGTACCACCTGCGCGAGGGCCTGGCGATGCCGCAGACCGAGCAGTACGTGGCGGCGCACAGCCCGTTCGGGGCGAACTACTTCATCGGCTGGGAGACCCTCACCCACACCGACGCACCCTGAGCCCGGACACCGGACGGCGACGTCCGTAGCGGCGGGCGGGTTCCGGCCCCGGGACCCGCCCGCCCCACCCTGCCGCCCCACCCCTCCGGGAACAGCCGCTCCAGGAGGGCAATGTTATGAGGAACCTTTCCTTACGATATGCATCGCCGACCGCTCCGACGCCTCCTCTGCTGCCCCGGCCCCCTTCAGCCCCGTCCCGCCAGGGCGGCGTCCAGGAGCAACCGGGCGGCCTCCCGGGCGTCGGCGGCGGCGCTCGGATCCCCGTGCACGGCCGCGACGGTGATCGCGCCCTCGGCGAGCAGGGCCAACTGGGCGGCGGTGGCGGGCGGGGCGCCGGCCGCCTCGGCCAGCCCGGCCAGGTAGCCGGCGAACTCCGCCTTGTGGTGCCGGGCGGCGGCCGCCACCGCCGGGGTGCCGGCGCCCAGTTCGCCGAAGGCGTTCACGAAGGCGCAGCCGCGAAAGCCTGGCTCGGCGAACCACCGGCCGAGCCAGTCGAACACCGAGAGCAGCTGGTCCCGGGGTGTGCCGCCGGTGCGCGCGACGTGGACGGCCAGGCTCGCCCGCCAGCGCGCGTCGCGGCGCAGCAGATAGGCCTCGACCAGCTCGTCCTTGGACGGGAACTGCTGGTAGACGCGGCGCATGGTCAGCCCGGAGGCGGCCCGGACGGCGTCCATCCCGACCGCCTGGACGCCCTGTCCGTAGAACAGCTCCTCGGCCGCGTCGAGGATCCGGGTCCGCGGGTCCACCTGTTCCATCTGCCGTGCCCTTTGCGTGAGAACGATGATTCTCCTAGGGTAGCGACTGAAGCGAGAACGATCGTTCTCACTGTTGGAGCACCCGTTCCCGAGGAGACACCCCGTGACCGAACAGCGCCCTCCCGTACCGCCCTTCACCGAGGAGTCCGCCCGCCGCAAGGTCCGGGCCGCCGAGGACGCCTGGAACACCCGCGACCCGCAGCGCGTCGCCCTCGCGTACACACCCGACAGCAGCTGGCGCAACCGCGCCGAGTTCCTCACCGGGCGCGAGCGGATCGCCGCCTTCCTCACCCGCAAGTGGCAGCGCGAACTCGACTACCGCCTGGTCAAGGAGCTGTGGGCGTACGGCGGCGACCGGATCGCGGTCCGCTTCGCCTACGAGTGGCACGACGACGACGGCCAGTGGTACCGCTCCTACGGCAACGAGAACTGGGAGTTCGACGAGCACGGCCTGATGGCCCGCCGCCTCGCCTCCATCAACGACCTGCCGATCACCGCCGACGAGCGCCTCCTCCACTGGCCCGCCGGACCCCGCCCGGACGGGCACCCGGCCCTCACCGAACTCGGCCTCTGAACGCTCCCGGCCCTACGGAGCAAGCGGGCTGACGCCGTGTCCGGCAGCACTGTTCCAGGGCTGTGACACAGCACGCATCGGGTGCTGACCTCGGACTGGCAACCTCCTTGTCGAAAGCGACAGCACCATCCGAGGGGGACCCTGCCATGCCCGTGCGCAACAGATTCGGCACCGCCGCCGCCATCGCCCTGATGACCACCGCGAGCGCCGTCCTGCTCGCCGCCTGCGGCCCCGACAACAGCGACCCCGGCTCCGCCGCGCCGAGCGCGACCGGCTCGGCGGCCCCGGGCACGGCGGCGCCGGGCGGCGGAGCCCACTCGGGCAGCCCCGCGCCGGGCGGCAAGGAGGTCAACGGCACCTCCGCGGCCAACCACCTCACGATCAGCACGGGCACCAAGACCGTCGCGATGAACGGCACCACCGTCGACTTCGGCACGGTGGTCCGTGACCTCGCGTGGTCCCCCGACGGCAAGAAGGTCGTCTTCGTCAACGGCGACGGCGACCTGGTCACCGCCAACCCGGACGGCAGCGGCAAGTCCACCCTGGCCAAGGCCCCCAGCGGCGAGGCCTGGTCCCACCCGACCTGGCAGCACGCCGCCAAGGGACCCAGCGGGGACTCCGTGCCCAACGAGACCGAGCGCTACAACAACATCGTGTTCGCCGCCGCCAAGGGCGGTGTGCTGCGGCTGGCGACCGTCCCCGCCAAGGGCGGCACCGTCGCGGACCTCACCCCGCACAACTCCGAGGGCGGCGACGCCGGCAGCGAACCGCAGCCGCCGCAGACCGGCAACACCTGGGCCAACGCGGGCGGCCAACAGGCGGAGATCGCGTACGCCAACACCCCGGCCGACGAGGTGTACATCTACGACGACTACATCCGCCCGGCCACCCAGGACATCGGCAAGGGCTCCCAGCCGGCGCTGTCCGCGGACGGCCGGGCGATCGTCTTCGTCCGCTCGGTGAACGGCCACGACCACCTGTTCACCCGCGCCACCGAGCACGGGAAGTCGGCCGAGAAGGACCTCACCCCCTCGGCCACCACCGACTACACCGAGCCCGCGTGGTCCCCCGACGGCAAGACCGTCGCGGCCCGCACCCCGGACGGCGTCAGCACCGTGCCGGCCGACGGCTCGGCGGCGCCGGCCCAGGTCTCCACCATCAAGGGCCTGCCCTCCTACCGGCCCTGACGGACCCTGGGGCAATCCAGCCGGGGCGCTCCGGCCAGAACGCTCCGGCTGGGACGTTCCAGCTGGGGTGCTCCGGCCAGGACCCTCCGGCTAGGACGTTCCGGCCGTGCGGGCCAGCTCGGCGCGCAGCTCCGCGAGGTGCTCGTCGGCCGACTCGTGCGGCCGGAACTCCACCACGTCCAGGAAGCGGAACAGCACCCGGGTCTCGGTGACGGCGTACTCGTAGTCACCGAACCCGACCACCGCCCCCGTCCCGCCGCGCGCCGCGCCACGGACGGCGGCGGCGGTCAGCCCGTCCGCCGCGCCCTCGGCGGTGACCTTCCGGCGGGCGTTGGGCAGGGCCAGGTACGGGCACACCATCGACGCGTACAGCATGCAGGCGCGGTGCCCCGGGCCCTCCATGGTCGGCGCGAGGTTGCGGTAGGGGCGCCCGGCCGCGAGCGCCTCCGCGATCGCGGCGCTCTCCGCCGGACCGACCACCCGCCACACCGGCCCGCGCGGCATGAACGCCCCGCACACCGAGCAGCGGCGCTCCAGCGCGCAGTGGGCGCTGCGCCCGTGGTCGGTCAGGGCGAACTGCGGCCGCCCGTCCTGCCACGGCGTGATCGCCGGCACCGGGTACCCGCGCCCGTCCCGGGGGCGCTCCCCCACCTCGTCCGGCATCGGGACCTGTTCGAATCGCACGCCCCTATCGATACCAGGCGGGCGGGCCCCCGGTCGAGTGCCCCGGGACGCCGGACCGGCGACCGCGGGGCGGCCGCCGGTCCGGGGTGGACAGCACCCCGTGCGGAGGGTCAGTTCCAGATGCCGGTGATGTCCGTCACGCCGGCCGCGTTGCCCGCGTGGCCGCTCGCCCCGGAGAGGTCCTCCAGGGTGCGCAGCACGTTGTAGTGGTTGTAGGTGGTGGCGCTGCTGCTGCCCGGGGTGACGTGGGCGCCGTAGAACAGGGTCGGGATCCGGTTCCCGGACAGGCTGTTGTCCTCGTCGAAGGTGACCACCAGCAGGCTGTTGTGGCTCTGCGCCCAGGTGGCGTACGCACCGAGGTTGTTCTTGGTCCAGGTGTCCCCGGTGCCGACCGAGCAGTCGTGCATGTCGTTGCAGAGGTTCGGCACCACGAACGACACGTTGGGCAGCGTGGTGTAGTCGGTCGGGAACTGGGTGAAGGTCTTGGCGCTGTTGACCGGCACGTTCCCGAAGCCGAACCAGGGGTTGTGCTTCTGCGCGTACTTGCCGCTGCTGCACACCGTGCTGCCCTGGCTGGGCAGGGTCTCGTTGTAGCTCGCCCAGGTCTTCCCGGCGGCGAGCACCTCGGACGCCAGGTTCGGGGACTGGAACCCGCCGACCGTCACGCAGCTGTCGTCGACCCTGCCCTGGGTGGAGCCGGAGAACAGGGCGTAGTAGTTCGGCTCGCTCGGGTGGGTGATCGCGTAGGACTGGGTGAGGCTGGCGCCGCCCGCCTTCAGGGTGTTGTTGAGGTACGGGGCGCTGCTGCTGCCGATCACCTGGCCGAAGGCGTGGTTCTCCAGCACCACGACCACGATGTGGTCGGGAGTGGGCAGCCCGGCTGCCTGGGCGGTGGTGGCGGTGGCCGCCCACAGCCCGGCGGAGGCCGCGACCAGCGCGACGGCCGAGCCGATCGCGGTCGCGGTGCGGCGGGAGCGGGGGCGGGGGCGGGGGGCGTCGTTCAGGGGCTCGTTCAGGGGCTTCGCGGACGAAGACATGACGTTTCCTCGGGTGGAGGGCGGCCCCGGCACGGGGCCACCCGGAGGGGAGGTGACGGAACTACCCGGAGTGCCGACCGGCCGGAACGGCCCTAGTAGGCCGTGCCGTTGGCGAAGTCGGTGGCGAAGGTCGACTCGATCGTGTTGAGCACCCCGGAGTCGGAGACGATCAGGCCCAGCTCGCGGTTGTTGTTCAGCGAGTTGTCGGAGAAGTTCTCCGAGCCGGCGAACACCTTGGCGGTGGCGGTGCCGTAGTCGGCGACGACGGCCTTGGCGTGGATGTACAGGCCGGTGGTCGAGGAGTAGGTGACCACCTTGGCGCCGGCCCCGGTGACCTCGTCGAAGTAGGAGCCGTACGAGCTCGGGTTCATGCCGACGACGCGCACGGTGACGCCGCGGTTGGCGGCGGCGGTGATGGCGTCCACCAGGGCCGGGTCGCCGAACTCCAGCTGCTGGACGTCCAGGGAGGTCTGCGCGCCGTTGATCAGCGCCAGCAGGCGGTCCTGGGAGTCGGTGGGCGACCACACCAGGTTGTCGCCGTCGGAGGGGGTGATCGAGGTCTTGGCGTAGTCGGCGGCGAAGACCCCCTCGATCGCGGCCACGTCGTTGGCGTCGGTGTCGAAGACCCCGTAGTCGCGGCTGCTGGAGTAGTACGTGGAGTCCAGGTTCCCGGTCAGGATCAGGGACTTGGCGCCGTCCACGGTGACGGTCTTCTGGTGGGTGTAGACGAACGCCGAGGAGGAGTACGTCACCCCGACGCCCCCGGCCTTCAGGGCGGAGTAGGCGGCGCCGTTGACCGAACTGTGCTTCCCGTCCAGGATCACCCGGACCCGCACCCCGGCGTGCTGACGGGCGATCAGGGCGTTCACCGCCGTGGTGTCGCGCAGCTCGTACATGGTCACGTCGACGGACGTCGTGGCCGAGCCGATGAGGCTGTAGACCGCGCCGTGGTCCTGGTCCGGGAAGACGATCGTCGAGTACGTGCCGGTGACGGCGTCGGCGTGGGCGGCGCCGGAGGCGGATATCAGTCCGGTGCCGACGAGCAGCAGCGCACCGGCACGGCGCGCGAACGTGGCCAGGGGCATGGGGACTCCATGGTCGGTGAGGGGGAAGTCGGCGCGTGGAGGCACCGGGGAGCACGCGGCGCACGGCGTGGACACGACGAACGGGCGCTCGAACAGGATGCGGGCGCGCCGGTCGACGCGGGTAGACGACGGGAGGTAAAACCTTGCCCCCGGGCCGGGAAACGAACGGTGCGGGTGACGAAACGACCCGACAACGGATGATGCGGGCAATCGCGTTCACATTGCCCCGATCCCCCTCAACCGGTGATAGTGATCTTCATACGACGCGATCCCGACAGCGCGTCAGCTCACGAGAGAGTCGAGGAACATGGCCAAGACCCGCCTGCTGCGCCCCTTCGCGGTGGCCGCCGCCGCTGCCGTCCTGGCGGCGACCGCAGCCACCCCCGCCCTGGCCGCCGACCGCGACGCCCCGGCCCTGCCCACCCCCGACACGGCCGGCGTGCTCAGTGCGCTTCAGGCCACCACCGCCGCGGGCGCCCCGGGCGCCTTCGCGGTGATCCGCGACCACGGCGACGACGACCGGACCCGCTCCCTCACCGTCGGCAAGGCCGATCTGGACGGGACCGCGATGAACTCCGCGTGGAGGTTCCGGGTCGGCAGCAACAGCAAGATGTTCAACGCCGTTCTCGTGATGCAGCTGGTGGAGGAGGGCCGCATCGACCTCGACAAGCCGCTGCGCGACTACCTCCCGGCCGGCACCCTCCCGGACGGCTGGACGATGACCGGCCGTCAGGTGATGGAACACCGGGCCGGCATCTACGACCACACCAACGACCTGCTGGAGCAGTCCGGCGAGGAGACCACGGCCGCCTTCGAGGCCCGCATCCGCTCCAAGGTCTACACCCCGGCCGAGATGGTCGCCATGTCCGTCAAGCACGGAATCCAGTACACCCCCGGCAGCCGCTACTCCTACTCCAACACCGACTTCGTGCTGCTGGGCCTCGCCGTCGAGCACCTCACCGGCCGCCCGTACGCCGACGTGCTGCGCGAGCGGATCATCGAACCGCTCGGCCTGGAGCAGACCTCCTTCGTCGTCCCCGACCAGCGGATCGCGGGCGACCACATCACCGGCTACCTCACCAACGACGACCGCACCAAGCCGCTGCTGGACTCCACCGAGCAGACCGGCTCCTGGGTGTGGAGCGCCGGCGCCGTCATCTCCTCCGCCGAGGACCTCGACCGCTTCCTCACCGCGCTGATGGCGGGCGGCTCGGGCGGCCTCGTCTCCGACGACTCGCTGCACCAGATGGAGGCCGCCCTGCCCACCCCGACCGCCAAGATCTCCTACGGGCTGGGGCTCCGCCGCATCTCGCTCACCTGCGGGGACGTGTACGGGCACGGCGGCATCGTCCAGGGCTTCCAGACCCAGTCCTTCACCACCCCGGACGGGCGGCGCTCGGTGGTGGTCTTCGCCAACGCCTCCAACAACGGCTCGGTCACCCAGGGGCTGATGAACGCGCTGGAGCCGGCCTTCTGCGGCAAGAAGCCGGCCGTGCAGGACCACCGCGGCGTCCAGAACCAGCGCAGCGTCCAGGTCGACCGCGGCCTGCCGGTGGTCGAGGACACCCGGATCTGACCGGTGCGCCGCGGCCGGGCCCCGCTACGGGGAGAGCCGGCCGCGGCGGCCGTCCGCGCTGAGGTCGGTCAGCGCCTCGGTGAGGATCTCCCGGGCCTCGTCCGCCCGCCCCTGCTCGATCAGCGCGGTGCCGAGCTCGGTCAGCGTCTTGGTCATGCTGTCCGGGCGCCCGATCGCCTCGTAGTGCACCAGCGCCTGCCGGTAGGCCTTCTCGGCGGCCGACCAGCGCTTCAACGCCGCCCGGTCCTGGCCGAGTTCGTGCGCCGTCATGGCCGCCAGCAGGTGCATCAGCGGCGAGGACCAGCGCTCCACCAGCTCCAGCGCGCCCGCCAGCGCGCGGCGGCGGGAGTCCACCGCCTCCTCGGCCCGGCCGAGGTGGCGCAGGCAGGTCGCGGCGCCGCGCAGGGTGACCAGCCGGCCGATCAGCGCGGCCCGGTTGTCGACCTCGGCGAAGGCGTCCGCCGCCCGCTGGTAGCTGTCGCTTGCCTCCCGGTAGCGCTGCAGGTGCCGCAGCCCGGAGCCCAGGTAGGTGAGCGCCCAGCCCTGCTGCTCGTGGTCACCCAGACTCAGGGCCAACTCCAGGCCCTCGCCGGCGAGTTCGACGCCGCGCTGGTAGCGGTGCAGACAGGTGACGTACGTCCAGGCCAGGTAGTTCACGTGCACCGCCTCGGCCCGCCGGTCCCCGCTCGCCCGGGCCGAGTCCACCGACAGCTGGAACACCTCGGCCCAGAGGTCCCAGCTCAGCAGGCGGTCGGAGAACCAGTGCATCGCCTCGGCGGTGTCGATCACCTCCCGGTGCCGGCCTTCCCGCTGCGCCCGGTACAGCGCCGCCAGCCACTCCGGGTACTCCTCCTCCAGCCAGCGCGCCGCCTCGGTCAGCGGCACCGACGGATCACCGGCGGTCCTCCCGTGGCCGGCCTCCTCGTGACCGGCCGCCGTGTGGTCCGGGTCGAACCGCAGGCCCCGGGCCGCCGCCTCGCGCAACAGCCAGCTCCCGGCCTCCGTGCGGGCTCCGGCCACCGCCTCGGCCGTCTCGTCGGCGGCCAGCCGCTCGCCCGCGTAGAGCCGCACCAGGTCGTGCAGCCGGTAGCGCTCCGGGGTGGCCGGCTGCACCAGGCCGGCGTCGACCAGCTGCTCCAGGACCAGCTCGGTACGAGTGGCCGACAGCCCCGCGTAGCGGGCCAGCACGGCCGCCGTGAAGTCCTGGCCGACGGTCAACGCGCAACGCCGGAGCACCCGTTGGGACTCGGCGGGCAGCCGGCGGTAGGACAGCTCGAAGGCCGGGCGGACCGCCAGGTCCCCCGTCTCCAGCAGGTCCAGGCGGTTCTCCTCGGCGGCCAGCTGACGCACCAGCTGGGCCACCGGCTGCTGCGGACGGGCGACCAGCCGCTGCCCGGCGATCCGCAGCGCCAGCGGCAGGTAGCCGCACAGCCGGGCCAGTTCGGCGGCGGCGTCCGGCGCGGCCTCGACCCGCTCGGGCCCGGCGATCCGGGCGAGCAGGGCGGCGGCCTCCACCGGGGAGAGCACATCGAGCCGCAACCGGTGCACCGCCTCCAGACCGGACAGGACGTGCCGACTGGTCACGATGGTCACCGCCGGCCCCGAACCGGGCAGCAGCGGACGCACCTGACTCTCGTCGACGGCGTTGTCCAGCACCAGGACCAGCCGGCGCTCGCGCACCAGGGCGCGGAACAGCCCGGCCCGCTCCTCCGTCCCGGCCGGCACCGCGCTGTCCTCCACCCCGAGGGCGCGCAGCACCTGGCCGAGCGCCTCCCGGGCGGGCAGCGGGGTGGCCGCCGTACCGCCGAGGTCGAGCGAGAGCTGACCGTCCGGGAAGTCCTGGGCGAGGGAGTGGGCGGCGTGCAGGGCGAAGGCGGTCTTGCCGAGACCGGGCTGACCGCTGATCAGCACCACCCGGGGGTGGACGGGGTGCCGGTCGGCGGTGAGCGCGGCGAGTTCGGCGAGGGCCTGCTCGCGGGCGGTGAAGTCGGCGAGGTCGCGCGGCAGGGCGAGCGCGCCCGGCGGCGCGGGGTCACCCCCGGGCACCGGGAACGCGGGAGCTGCGGGGGGCGCGGGAGCTGCGGGGGGCTTGGGGCTTCCGGCGGTCTCCGGGACGGCCTCCAACGCGGCTTCCGGTACGGCTTCCGGTACGGCCGGGTGTACGGCCCCGCCCTGCGGCGGCACCTGCCGCACGCCCCGGGGGCGGCCGAACTGCGCGGCCCGCTCCAGGGCGGCGGTCTGCGGGCCGTCCAGCCCCAGCGCGGCGGCCAGCGCCTGGACGGTGCGCCGCTGCGGCCCCCGGGTGCGGCCGCGCTCCATGTCGCCGAGGGCGCGCAGGCTGACCCCGGCTGTCGCGGCCAGGTCCTCCTGGGTCAGGCCCGCCGCCACCCGGTGCCCGGCCAGCAGGTAGCCGAACTCCCCGGTTCCGCTCGCAACCGTCATCTGCCCGCCCCGCCCCTGGTCCGCGCGCACGCGGTTCTGCCGCAGTTTCTGCCGGACAGCGTGCCGGGCAGATCCCCTCAGGCAGAAGTATGCCCCGGCGGAAGTACCGCGCGTACCAGGCCTCCGCCTGCGGGGACGCCCGGGACGCGGCCGCCCGGCGGCCGGCTCCGCCCGCCAGAACCGCCGGTAGTTCCGCCTGCGGCGCTGGTGCGGGAGGCAGTTGTGCGCTGGGACCGTCGTCGATGTTCCCGCCTGCGGGCCGCCGCGCCCCCGGCCGCCGACCGGGACCTGTCCCGCCTCCGCCGCCGGCTCCCCCGTGCGGAGGAGCGGGAACGCGACGGCCCGGCCTCAGACCCGGCCCAGCAGCTCTTCCCGCCGTCTGGCCTCCGCCCCCTCCACGCCGCGGCCGAGTTCGGTCAGCAGGTCGGCGAGCAGCCCGTGCGAGCGGGCCTCCACGGCGGCGTCGCCGACGGTGCGGCCGAGCGCCACGGCGAGCTGGGCCGAGGACAGTGCGGCGTCCCGGCGGCCGAGGGCGTACAGGGCGCGGGCCCGGCCGTGGGTGGCGAGCACCGCCGCCACGCCGCCCGGACGGTCACCGGCGGAACCGGCCGTCCCGGCGGTGGCGAGGCGGACCGCCTCGTCGGCGTGGGCGAGCGCCTTCTCCGGAGCGCCGACCAGCACCAGCGCCTCGGCGAGCCCGGTCAGCGCGCGGACCAGCAGGTGGCCGGCCGTCGGAGTGCGGGCGGCGGTCACCAGGTCGGTGAGCAGCGGCAGTGCCCGGTCGTACTGTCCGGCCCGCACCAGGGCGGCCGCCAC
>NZ_MECK01000070.1 GCF_014596465.1 Streptomyces sp. CBMA123
GACCGGCGCGGCGACCAGCGCCAGCAGGACGGCGGCCCCGGTCAGGGCGACGGTGCGCGGCGCGGGGCGGCGGCGCGGCCGACCGTCGGGGCTGGTGGCTTCTCTCATCGGTACGGTCCTCGGCAACGTCGGCGGGCGGCGGCGCGGGCGGCTGGTCGGCGACGGTTTGCGGCCGCCGACTGCTGGTCGGGCGCATACCAGACCGCCCGGTGGCGTCGCGAAACGTCCCCGGGCGGCTGATCGGTTCACGCTTTCGGCCGATCATATCGATTCAGACATTGGCCTCAACCCGCTAGTTGACGGTCAATCTCCTTCATTCACGTCGACTACACCGCACGGCGACACCTTCCACCCCAGTGGTCACCCCAGTTCCGCCTCCACCGCCTGTCGCACGGCCCGCACGTCCAGTCCGTGGTCGGCGACCACCCGTACGCCCAGACCCTCCCCCTCGCGCAGCACCCCGAGCAGCAGGTGCCCCACCGCGATCTCCCTCGACTTCAGCCGCAGCGACTCGCGCAGCGACAGCTCCAGCGCCTTCTTCGCCCCGGGACTGAACGGGCTGCGGCCCGGCTTCGACTCCCCCGACCGGAACCAGCCCCGCCGCTCGGGCGCCTCCTCCGCCGGCACGTCCAGGGCGCCCTCGCCGAAGGCCGACTCCACCGCGCCCCGGACGGCCTCCAGGTCGACGCCGATCGAGGCCAGTGCCTCGGCGTCGTCCCCCGGCCCGAGCAGCCGGACCACCTCGCGGTGCGCTGCCTCGTGGTCCAGGCCCATCCCGATCAGGACACCGGCCGCCGGGTCCTCCGGCCCGGCCAGGATCGCCAGCAGCAGGTGCTCCGTGCCGACGTGGCCGTGCCGCAGCCCCTCGCCTCCTGCTGCGCGGCGACCACCACCTGCCGCGCCGCGTCGGCGAACCGCTCGAACATCGTTCAGCCTCCGCCCTCGCCCTTGCCGGGCCCCCGCCGTGCGTGCTTCTTGTGCACCGCCTGCCTGGTCACCCCGAGGCAGACCGCGATGTCCTGCCAGGACCACCCCTGCGACCGGGCGTTGCCCACCTGCAGGGACTCCAGACGGTCCGCCAGATCACGCAGGGCGCGGACCGCCCGGAGCCCCACCGCGGGGTCACGACTGCTCGCGGCGGCCGCGAGCTCTCCGCTCTCGCTCATGCCGTCAACCCTGGTTGACACCTACGGGAATGTCAACCTTGATTGACAGCTTCGGCCGCCCCGGCGCTCACCCGAACCTCCGCGCCAAGGCCTCCTCGAACGTCCCCCGCCCCACCGCCCGCTCCGGTGTCGTCAGCCCACCCGCCCGCAGGGCCCGGCCGGCCGCCCCGGGGATCCCCAGCGGCAGCAGCACCCGCCGCCGGCCCGCCGCCCGCAGGTACGCCTCGGCCAGCTCCCGGTACGACCGCACCCGCGGCCCGCCCACCTCCGGCGCGAACCCGGCCGGCTCCCGCCCCACCAGCTGCACGACCTGCGCCGCCACCTCCCGGACCTCCACCGGCTGGATCCGGGCACCCTGAACCACCGGGAACACCGGCAGCCTCGCGCTCAGGTCGAACGCCTTGAACAGCAGGTCGTGGAACTGCGTCGCCCGCAGCACCGTCCACCCCAGCCCCGACTCCCGCACCACCCCCTCACAGCCGAGCTTCGCCCGGTAGTACGCGATCGGCACCCGGTCGATCCCCACGATCGACACGTACACCAGGTGCCGCACCCCGGCCTGCCGGGCCTCCGCCACCAGCCGCCCGACCGCCGCCACGTCCTTCTTCCCCTGCGTGGTCGCACAGTCCACCACGGTCTCCACTCCGGCGACCGCCGCCGCGATCCCCGCCCCGGTCACCAGGTCCCCGACCACCCACTCGACCCCGTCACCCGCCTCCCGCGCCCGCCGGCTCAACCCCCGCACCGCCACCCCGCGCGCCGCCAACAGCCGCACCACCTCCCGCCCCAGCGTCCCCGTCGCTCCGGTCACCAGCACCGTCCCCATCACCACACCACTCCTCTCCCGAACCACCGACACCCCTTCGGACCGGATAGCGCCCGCATCCGTGACATCGGCTTCTCCCGGAACGCGGAAAAGCGGGGCGAGGACCGTGAAGTCCTCGCCCCGCTTCAGGGATTCACCTCAGGAGGGTGAACACCGGGGTCGTCAGCTGCAGCCGCTGGTGGAGCCGCAGCCCTCGCAGAGGTAGCAGCTGCCGGCGCGGCGCATCTTGGTGCCGCAGGAGAAGCAGAGCGGCGCGTCGGCGTTGAGGCCGAGCTGGATCTCCATCAGCTCCGTGGAGTTGTGGGCCTGCTTCGGGGCCGCCTTGGGCGCCTCGACGGCCGGGGCCGGGGCGGGGGCCGGCTTGGCGGCGGCGACCGGGGCGGACTGGGCGAGCGACTCGGTGTCGATCTCCTCGGCCTCCAGCGGCTCGTAGGAGCCCGTCTCCAGGTGGCGGGTGCGCTCCTCGACGGAGTGGATGCCGAGCGCCGAGCGGGTCTCGAACGGCAGGAAGTCCAGCGCCAGGCGGCGGAAGATGTAGTCGACGATCGACTGGGCCATCCGCACGTCCGGGTCGTCGGTCAGGCCGGCCGGCTCGAAGCGCATGTTGGTGAACTTGGAGACGTAGGTCTCCAGCGGCACGCCGTACTGGAGGCCGACCGAGACGGCGATGGAGAAGGCGTCCATCATGCCCGCGAGGGTCGAGCCCTGCTTGGACATCTTCAGGAAGACCTCGCCGAGGCCGTCGTCCGGGTAGGAGTTGGCCGTCATGTAGCCCTCGGCGCCACCGACCGTGAAGGAGGTGGTGATGCCCGGGCGGCCCTTGGGCAGGCGCTTGCGGACAGGGCGGTACTCGACGACCTTCTCGACCACGGCGGCCGGGGTCTCCTCGACCTTGGCCTCGGATTCCTTCTTCTTCGCGGAAAGCGGCTGGCCGACCTTGCAGTTGTCGCGGTAGATGGCCAGTGCCTTCACCCCGAGCTTCCAGGCCTGGAAGTAGATCTCCTCGATCTCCTCCACGGTGGCGCTCTCGGGCATGTTCACGGTCTTGGAGATGGCGCCCGAGATCCACGGCTGGATCGCCGCCATCATCCGCACGTGGCCCATCGCCGAGATGACCCGCTCGCCCATGGCGCAGTCGAACACCTCGTAGTGCTCGGCCTTCAGGCCGGGCGCGTCCACCACGTTGCCGTGCTCGGCGATGTGGGCGACGATCGCCTCGGTCTGCTCGTCCTGGTAGCCGAGGCGCTTGAGGGCGCGCGGGACGGTGCCGTTGACGATCTGCATGGAGCCGCCGCCGACGAGCTTCTTGAACTTGACCAGGGCGAGGTCGGGCTCGACGCCGGTGGTGTCGCAGTCCATCATCAGGCCGATGGTGCCGGTCGGGGCGAGGACCGAGGCCTGGGCGTTGCGGAAGCCGTTCTGCTCACCGAGGCGCAGCACGTCCTGCCAGGACTTGTTGGCCGCGAGCCAGACCGGGGCGTCGAGGTCCTCGAAGGAGACGGCGTCCAGCGAGGCGTCGGCGTGCTGCTTCATGACCTGCTGGTGGGCGGCGGCGTTGCGGGCGTAGCCGTCGTACGGGCCGACGACACCGGCGAGTTCGGCGCCGCGGCGGTAGGCGGTGCCGGTCATCAGCGAGGTGATGGCGCCGGCCAGGGCGCGGCCGCCCTCGCTGTCGTAGGCGTGGCCGGTGGCCATCAGCAGGGCGCCGAGGTTGGCGTAGCCGATGCCGAGCTGGCGGAAGGCGCGGGTGGTCTCGCCGATCTTCTCGGTCGGGAAGTCGGCGAAGCAGATGGAGATGTCCATCGCGGTGATGACCAGCTCGACGACCTTGGCGAAGGCGGTGGCGTCGAAGGTGTCGTCGTCGCGCAGGAACTTCATCAGGTTCAGCGAGGCGAGGTTGCAGCTGGAGTTGTCCAGGTGCATGTACTCCGAGCACGGGTTGGACGCGTTGATGCGGCCGGACTCCGGGCAGGTGTGCCAGTGGTTGATGGTGGTGTCGTACTGGATTCCGGGGTCGGCGCAGGCCCAGGCGGCCTCGGCCATCTTGCGGAACAGCTTCTTGGCGTCGACGGTCTCGATGACCTCGCCGGTCATCCGGGCGCGCAGGCCGAATTCGGTGCCGTTCTCGACGGCGGTCATGAATTCGTCGTTGACGCGGACCGAGTTGTTGGCGTTCTGGTACTGGACGGACGTGATGTCGTCGCCGCCGAGGTCCATGTCGAAGCCCGCGTCGCGCAGGGCGCGGATCTTCTCCTCCTCCTTCACCTTGGTCTCGATGAAGGCCTCGACGTCCGGGTGGTCGACGTCGAGCACGACCATCTTGGCCGCGCGGCGGGTGGCGCCGCCGGACTTGATGGTGCCGGCCGAGGCGTCGGCGCCGCGCATGAAGGAGACCGGGCCGGAGGCGTTGCCGCCGGAGGACAGCAGTTCCTTGGAGGAGCGGATGCGGGAGAGGTTGAGGCCGGCGCCGGAGCCGCCCTTGAAGATCATGCCCTCTTCCTTGTACCAGTCGAGGATCGAGTCCATGGAGTCGTCGACGGACAGGATGAAGCAGGCGCTGACCTGCTGGGGCTGCTTGGTGCCGACGTTGAACCAGACCGGCGAGTTGAAGCTGAACACCTGGTGGAGGAGGGCGTGGGTCAGCTCGTGCTCGAAGATCTCGGCGTCGTCCTTGGTGGCGAAGTAGCCGTGCTTCTCGCCGGCCGCGCGGTAGGTGAGCACCACGCGGTCGATGATCTGCTTGAGGCTCCACTCGCGCTGGGGGCTGCCGACGGCGCCGCGGAAGTACTTGGACGTGACGATGTTGACGGCGTTGACCGACCAGAAGTCGGGGAACTCGACGCCGCGCTGCTCGAAGTTGATCGAGCCGTCGCGCCAGTTGGTCATGACGACGTCGCGCCGCTCCCAGCGGACCGCGTCGTACGGGTGCACGCCAGGGGTGGTGTAGATGCGCTCCATCCGGAGACCGCCCTTCGGGGCCTTGGCACCCTTGGTCGCGGCCTTGTCGGACTTCGACCCGCGTGCGGAACCGCTCGTGGTGTCTGTCACTTCTCGCTCCTCCTCCTGGGCAAACGCCCGAGGTGCCCTGAAAAGTCCGGGCACCGCTGGTTCGTTCTTCCGGTGTGCGGGCAGGCGGGGGCCCCGTCCGCTTACGCACGGTTTGTAGTGTTCCGTGCCCCGTTTTCGGGCACGCGTGGGCCCGCTCGGGGCCGGTGTGGTGCTGACGGCCCACGGGGGGCCTGCGTTGTGGTTCTGGGGGCCGCGGGGGCCCGGCGCGCCTCCTAGGGCGCGGCGGCGGAAACGGGCACGCAGGTGCCGTCCGCCTCGGGGGCGGGCCGCTCGGCGCGGAGTTCCGCGATGGCGGCCTCGAAGTCTTCGAGTCCGTCGTACGCCTGGTACACGCTGGCGAAGCGCAGGAAGGCGACCACGTCGAGTTCCTTGAGCGGGCCGAGTATGGCCAGCCCGACCTCGTGGGTGGTCAGCTCGGCGTTGCCGCTGGCGCGCACGCACTCCTCGACCCGCTGGCCGAGCTGGGCGAGGGCGTCCTCGGTGACCGGGCGGCCCTGGCAGGCCTTCCGGACGCCGGTGATGACCTTCTGCCGGGAGAAGGGCTCGGTGACGCCGCTGCGCTTGATGACCATGAGCGCGGCCGTCTCCACGGTGGTGAAACGGCGACCGCAGTCCGGGCACTGTCGACGACGGCGGATGCAGCTGCCGTCCTCGGTGGTCCGGCTGTCGACAACGCGGCTGTCGGAGTGCCGGCAGAAGGGGCAGTGCACCTGGGGATCCCTCCCTGGCAGAACGTGCGGACCTGTTGAGTCTATGCGATGTGCCCCCGGCCTCGGCAAGCTGATCATGCGGCGCGACCACTAGTACTGGGCACGGAGAGGACTCTAGCCACTACATCTAGGTCTCGGGGGGAGCGACACCCCTGGCGTGTCGGCGCCGATTAGACTTCTGGAGGCGGCATCCGGTCGAACATTTGCTCGATGTACAACAAAGCCTTGATCGAGTCAGCCAACTCCCGAATAATTCACTCGAACGTGTGTTTGGCGCAACCTTTCGATAGGAGGTGCGTTGGGCTGGAAAAGGGGAGAGGAAAGCCGTCGAGAGGGGCCGCCGTGAACACCGTCGAAACCAACACCATCCCGGTGCAGGAACACTCCCAGTTCAAGGTGGGGCAGCGCACCACGAATCAGCAGAGCGTGGACATCAGCATGGACCGTAGCGAAGACCACCGCCTCTCCGGCCCGGCCGTTTCCACCGCGGGCCGCGTCCCCGACCAGCCGATCGAACACGCCCCCGCCATGGAAGAGACCCACACCACCCCCGCCCGCTCGATGCCCGGCCGCCCCCCCGGCATCCGGACCGACGAGGCCGGGCTCACCGAGCGCCAGCGCCGGGTGATCGAGGTCATCCGCGACTCCGTCCAGCGCCGCGGCTACCCGCCGTCCATGCGCGAGATCGGCCAGGCCGTCGGCCTGTCCAGCACCTCCTCGGTCGCCCACCAGCTGATGGCCCTGGAGCGCAAGGGCTTCCTCCGCCGGGACCCGCACCGCCCGCGCGCCTACGAGGTCCGCGGCGTCGAGGTGGCCCGCCCCAACACCGCCGAGACGGCCGGGCGCCCCTCCACCTCCTACGTGCCGCTGGTCGGCCGGATCGCCGCCGGCGGTCCGATCCTGGCCGAGCAGACCGTCGAGGACGTCTTCCCGCTGCCCCGCCAGCTGGTCGGCGAGGGCGAGCTGTTCGCCCTGACCGTGCGCGGCGACTCGATGATCGAGGCGGCCATCTGCGACGGCGACTGGGTCACCGTGCGCCGCCAGCCGGTCGCCGAGAACGGCGACATCGTGGCCGCGATGATCGACGGCGAGGCGACCGTCAAGCGGCTCAAGCGCGAGGACGGCCGGATCTGGCTGATGCCGCACAACCCGGCGTACGAGCCCATCAACGGCGACAACGCCACCATCCTGGGCAAGGTCGTCGCGGTCCTGCGCCGCCTCTGACACCAGCGCGCGGCCGCGCAAACCGCAGCACCCGGCCGCGCAACCGCAACACCCGGCCGCACCACGGGAACACCGACGGGAAGGGGCTCCGCCGCGTCAGCGGGGAGCCCCTCCGTCGTTCACCGGGCCGGCCTTCAGCCCCGCTTCACCACCGGTCGCACCGGCGCCGCCGAGGCGTCGATCGCCGCCAGCGAGCGGCGCACCTGGTTGCGGTCCGTGGTGTACCAGAACTCCGGCATCGAGGACCGGAAGAAGCCCCCGTACCGCTTGGTCTCCACCCGCGGGTCGAGCACCGCCACCACGCCCCGGTCGTCCGCCGCGCGCACCAGCCGGCCCGCGCCCTGCGCCATCAGCAGCGCCGCGTGCGTCGCCGCGACAGCCATGAAGCCGTTCCCGCCGTGCTGTTCGACGTCCTTCTGACGGGCGCTCATCAGCGGGTCGTCCGGCCGCGGGAAGGGGATCCGGTCCATCACCACCAGCTGGCAGGCCGAACCGGGCACGTCCACGCCCTGCCAGAGCGAGAGCGTGCCGAACAGACAGGTGGTCGCGTCGGAGGCGAACTCCCGGATCAACTCGCCCAGGGTGTCCTCCCCCTGGAGCAGGATCCGGTGGTCCAGTCGCTCCCGCATCGCCTCGGCGGCCGCCTGGGCGCCCCGCATGGAGGAGAACAGCCCCAGTGTGCGCCCGCCGGCCGCCTCGACCAGCTCGGCCAACTCGTCGAGCATGTCGGGCCGTTCCGGGTCGCGCCCGGGGTCCGCGAGGTGCTTGGCGACGTACAGGATGCCCTGCTTGGGGTACTTGAACGGCGAGCCGACGTCGATCCCCCGCCAGTGCGGGACGGCCTCCTCCCCGAACCCGGAGCCGGACTCGGGGTTGTCGCCGGGCGTGCGCTCGTCCGGCAGCCTGGTCTCCTTGGGCAGGCCGAGCGAGCCGGCCACGCCGTTGAAGTCTCCGCCGAGCTTGAGGGTGGCCGAGGTGAGCACCACCGAGCGCTCCTTGTACAGGCCCTCGCGCAGCAGTCCGGACACGCTCAGCGGAGCGACCCGCAGCGAGGCGGTGCCCAGCCCGTAGCGGTCGCTGCGCTCGATCCAGATCACGTCGTACTCGGAGTCCTCCAGCAGCCGCTCGGCGGTCTCGTGCACCGTCTCGGCGGAGGCCATCGCCTGCTTGCGCACGGCGTCCTCGTCGCTAAGGCCCTTGTCGCGGGTCTCGCCGAGCGAGGTGATCACCTGCCGGGCGGCGTCCCGGATGGCGGTGACGGCGTAGGCCAGGTACTCGGGGAGCTCCTCGACCCGGCCGGGCTGGGCCGTCTCCATCAGGCCGTGGTAGTTCTCGGCGGCGGCCTGCAGCAGGTCGACGGCCTTCTCGTTGGCGAGCCGGGCGGCCCGCTTCACGGCCCGGTTGACGGCGCCGACGGTCAGTTCGGCGGTGGCAGCGCCGGTGACCCGGTTGACCAGCTCGTGCGCCTCGTCCACGATCAGCAGCCCGTGCTCGGGCAGCACCGGCGCGCCCTCAATGGCGTCGATCGCCAGCATCGCGTGGTTGGTGACGACGACGTCGGCGAGCTTGGCCCGCTCCCGGGCCTTCTCCGCGAAGCACTCCTGCCCGTAGGCGCAGCGGGTCGCGCCCAGGCACTCCTTGGAGGTGACCGACAGCTGGGCCCAGGCCTTGTCGGAGACGCCGGGGCTCATGTCGTCACGGTCGCCGGTCTCGGTCTCGTCGGCCCAGTCGCGCAGCCGGAGCACCTCCTGCCCGAGCTTGCCGGCGGGGCCGCCGAGCGCGTCCACCGGGTCGAACAGGCCCTCGCCCTCGTCGCTCGGGGTGCCCTCGTTGGCCCGGTGCAGGCACAGGTAGTTGGAGCGGCCCTTGAGCATCGCGTACAGCGGCCGGCGGCGCAGCACCGGGTGCAGCGCGTCGACGGTGCGCGGCAAGTCCCGTTCCACCAGCTGGCGTTGCAGTGCCAGGGTGGCGGTGGCGACCACCACCCGGTCGCCGTGGGCGAGGGCCGGCACCAGGTAGGCGAGGGACTTGCCGGTGCCGGTGCCGGCCTGGACGAGCAGGTGCTCGGCGTGGTCGACGGCGTCGGCGACGGCCTCGGCCATCCGCATCTGGCCGGGGCGCTCGACACCGCCGACGGCCTCGACCGCGGCGTGCAGCAGTTCGGGGATCCGCGAGCGCGGGACGGCGACGGCTTCCTCGGCCTCGTCGTCGAGGTCCGTCGCGGGCTGGGATTCGGAGTCGTTCGTCATGACCCCTCCACCCTACGGGGCGGGGGTGACAATCCGGTCCCGATGCCCGGGGAGACGCACGTCCACGCCGACCAGGGCGTTGGGCACGGTGCCGTGCCGGACGGCGTGCGGGCGGTGCGGGCGGTCCTGGTAGCCGTCCATGATCAGCCGGTTGCGGTTGAGGCAGAGCCGGTCGATCCGGGGCCGGAACAGGTCGAACAGCTCGAAGCGCTCGCGCAGCTCGGGGAAGCGGGCCTGGTAGCGGTGGATCTCCGCGCGCAGCAGGGCCCAGAACTCGGTCTCGGCGAGCCCGGCCTGCGCCTCCAGCAGCGGGGCGAGGTAGCGGAAGACGCCGATGAACAGCCCGGAGTGGATGAACTGGCAGAGCCCCTGGGGGTCGTCCCGCAGCAGCACGCCGGCCACCTCGGCGGGCAGCTCGCGCAGTTCGGGGAGGTCCTGGTCGCTGAGGTTGACGTCGTCGACGAAGTCCTTGACCGCGAGCCGGGCCGGGGTGCCGCGGTCGTCGAAGACCACGATGGCGTTCTCGCCGTGCGGGGAGAAGACCAGTCCGTAGCGGTAGAGGAAGTGCAGCAGCGGCGGCAGCATCGCGGCGAACAGCCGGCCGGTCCAGTCGGCGGGGGTGAGGCCGGAGCGGGCGATCAGCTCGACGGCGAGCGCCCGCCCGTCGGAGCCGGTCTGGAGCAGGGCGGCGAGGGTGCGGGCGCGTTCGTCCCCGGCCAGGAAGGGACCGAGCGGTTCGCGCCAGATCGCGCCGAGCAGTTCCTTGTACTGGTACGGCGAGTCCGGCATCTCCCGGTAGAGCGGGTGGTCGACGGTGACGGAGGCGATCTCGCCGAGCAGGATCACCCGGCACTCGTCCCGCAGGTAGGGGTCGGCGTCGCGCAGCCCGTGCAGCCAGGCGGTGACGGCGGGCGCGGCGAGGGTCCGCTCGACCGGCAGTCCGCGCCAGACCAAAGTGTTGAGGATGGACAGCGGCAGCTTGACGGTGCAGCGCTCGGGGTGGGCGGTGTTGAAGAAGGAGCGGATGGACTGCTGGGGCAGGCGTGGGTCGCCGTCCGAGGACAGCGGGACGATCTCGCCGGAGGCGATCCAGGGCGCGAACAGCGTCAGGACCGTCTCGTCCCACTGCCAGGGGTGGACGGGCAGCAGCAGGTAGTCGTCGGCGTCCGCGCCGAGCGGGGCGCGCAGCGCGTCGACGTCGTCCAGCTCGCGGGCGTACAGCTGCTCGGGGTGCTCCAGGCCGGGCACGCCGCGGTACTGGGCGAGCCGGCGGTGGACGGCGATCCAGGGCAGCGGGCGCGGGCTGCGGGACTCCGGGGTCCAGCGGGCGGCGTCGGTGCTGGAGAAGCCGATCCGGCCCTTGCTGGGGACGATCCACGGGTGGCCGCCCTGCCGACCCTCCAGCGCGGGGTGGTCGAGGTCGGCGAGTTCGGCGGCGGTGAGCGCGGTGGCGAGCTGGCGGGCGTCGGCGGTGAGGGTGGCGGAGAGTTCGCGGACCAGGTGGGCGGTGGTCTCGCCGCGCATCCCGAGGGTCTCCCGGGCGTACGGGAGGAAGCGCAGCGGGTCCAGGCCGTCCGGGCGGGAGCACCGGATCGACTCCGGGTCGACCTGCCAGCCGTCGTAGGCGCCGCGCCGGGCGGCGAAGCGGTACTCGGCCTCGGGGAGCTTCAGCAGGTACTCGCCGTCGAGGGCGCCGGGGGCCGGCCGGAGCAGGTCCTCGTAGGCGAACTCGCCGAGCATCTTGGCCAGCAGGGCGCGGCCGGCCCGCTGCCAGTGCCCGGCAGTGAGGTGCGGGGGCAGGTAGAGCGGCGGTTCAGCGGGTTCAGCGGCCGACAGTTGCGGCACGGGTCAGCTCCTGGGGGCGGGGGACGACGGGGGTCTGCTCGGGGGTGGCGCCGTGCTGGCTGTGCTGGCTGTGCTGGCTGTGCGCACTATCCGGAACATTCGGAGTATTCGCGGTTTTCGAAATATTCGGAACATCCGGCATAGAAGGAACAGAAGGAACGGAAGGAACGGCAGACCCACCCGGCACACCCGCCACCGGCGGCGCGAAGCCCGTCCACGCGGTGCGGCCGGGCAGCCGGTGGACGGTGCGGCCGGTGACGGCGTTGAGGATGACGGCGGCCCGGTGGGCACCGAGGCCCAGGTCGGGGGCGCCGACGCCGTGGGTGTGGAGTTCGGCGTTCTGGACGTAGAGGCCGCCGGTGAGTCCGGGCCGGGTGGCGACCCGGTGGTCGAGGTCGACCCGGTAGCGCCCGGACTCGTCCCAGTCGATCAGGTCGGCGAGCGGTGCGAGGGCCGCCGGGCGGGCGGCCCGGTAGCCGGTGGCGAGCACCACGGCGTCGGTGCGCAGCACGTGCTCGGCGCCGGAGTCGGTGTGCCGGCAGCGCAGTTCGAGGCCACCGCAGGGGCCGGGCCGGGCCTCGGTGACGGCGGTGCCGGGGGTGATCTCGACCGGGGCGCTGTCGATCGGGCGGCCGATGGTGCGTTCGTAGAGGTGGTCGTGGATCTCGGCGAGGGTTTCGGCGCTGGCGGCCTTGTGCAGCTGCCACTGGGCACTGACCAGGGCGTCCCGGACGGGCCCGGGCAGTCCGTGGAAGTAGCGGGTGTAGTCGGGGGTGAAGTGTTCCAGGCCGAGCTTGGAGTACTCCATGGGGGCGAGGGCCCTGGTGCGGGTGAGCCAGCGCAGCCGGATGCCGTCGCCCTCGTGGCGGCGGAGCAGGTCGAGGAAGACCTCGGCACCGGACTGCCCGCTGCCGATCACCGTGATGTCCCGGGCGCCGGCCAGGTCGGCGCGGCGGTCCAGGTACTCGGCGGAGTGGAAGGCCCGCGGGTGGTCGGCGAGCGCGGCGAAGGCCTCGGGCAGCACGGGCCGGGTGCCGACGCCGAGCGCGAGGTTGCGGGCCCGTACGGTGGTGCGCCGCCCGGTCGCGGTGTCGGTCAGTTCGACCCGGTACAGCGGGCCGTCCCGGTGCAGGGCGGTGACCTCGGTGCCGAAGCGGCAGTTGGGCAGCCGGTCGGCGGCCCAGCGGCAGTAGTGGTCGTACTCCCGGCGGGGCAGTTGGAAGCGTTCGGCGAAGTAGAACGGGAACAGCCGGTCCTGGGCGCGCAGGTAGTTGAGGAAGGACCACGGGTTGGTCGGGTCCACCAGCGAGACCAGGTCGGCGAGGAAGGGCACCTGCATCCGGGCGCCGTCGACCAGCATGCCGTGGTGCCAGCGGAACTCGGGGCGCTGGTCGCAGAAGAGCGTGCGCAGGCCGGGTACGGGCTCGGCGAGGGCGGCGAGCGAGAGGTTGAACGGGCCGATGCCGACGCCGAGCAGGTCGTAAGGGGAGTCCGGGGAGTCGTGCGGCGGGTCGTTCGGCACGGGGTGCGCAGGGGGTGTCGAGGTGTCCACAGAGCGTCCTAGGCGGGGAGTAAGTCGCGGTCGCGGACCATCAGGGCGGCGCGCTTGTCGGGCAGGTCGAGTTCGGCGGCGGCCCGGAATCCGGCCCGTTCGAAGGCCCGGACGGAGCGCCGGTTGCGGACGTCCGGTTCGGCCACCACCCGCCCGCAGCCCGGCCTCCGGCGGAGGATCAGTTCCGCCAGGGCGTCCAGCAACTGGGCCCCGAGGCCGCGCCCGCGACTGGCGGCCGGGCCGAGCAGCAGGTGGACGCCGGTGTCGTGCGGCCGTGCCGGGTAGTGGGCGGCGAGCGGGTCGAGGTCGGCGCGGTAGACCTCCCAGTAGCTCATCGGCTCGCCGTCGAGCAGGCCGAGGCAGGGCACGCTGCGTCCGTCGCCGTCGAGTTGGGCCCGCAGGTGCCGTTCGGTGACGGCGGGTGGCCCGGCGAGCGCCCAGAACGCGTCGACCTCGGGGTCGTTCATCCACCCGGTGAGCAGCTCCAGGTGTTCGGGCAGCCGGACCGGGTCGAGCCGGAACCGGCCGGCCGGGGTGGGGATTTCGCCCCACTCGGCCAGATCCTCCGTCATCGGGCCCCCGCCACCGGGTTCGTCATCGGGCCCCCGCCACCGGGTTGGGGATGTCCACGTACACGGACTGGGTGGCGACCGGGCCGACCAGCTCGTCCAGGCCGTTGATCCGGGTGAGCAGGTTGGCCTTGCAGGGCAGGGTGGGCGCGTCCAGCAGCAGGGCGGGCAGCGCCGAGCCGGTGGCGGCCGCCTTCGGGCCGGCCAGGAACCGGCGCAGCCCGGCCAGCAGCACCGTTTCGTCGGCGAGCCCCTGGGAGCCGAAGGCGCCGATCAGCCCGAGCACGTGGTTGATGCCGAGGTAGTAGGCGAAGTGGTGGTCGATGACGGCGTCCGGCAGGAAGGTGTCGCTCTCCGCGCCGAGTCCGGGCAGTCGGGCGGTGAGCCGCTCGGCGGCGCTCTCCCGGTAGTAGTAGCCCTGGTTGTCGCGGTAGCGGCCGCCGCTGGGCCAGCCCTCGGCGTCCAGCAGGACGATGCTGTTCTGCTGGTGCGCCTCCAGGGCGATGCCACCGCGGCCGTCCAGCCAGAGGACGGGCAGGACGACGGCCTCCAGGTAGCGCAGGAACCATTCGGCGGCCACGGTGCGCGCCGGGCGGCCGGTGCGGGCGGCGAGCGCGCGCAGGGTGTCGCCGAGCGCCGACGGCACGGTGGCGCCGGTGCCGCGCGGCTGTTCGGCGACCAGTCCGGCCACGCACAGCGCCCGGTCGGTGGGCGCGAAGGGCTGGGCGCGCAGCACGGTGTCCAGTCCGCCGGGGTCGCCGAGTTCGGGGTGGTCGACGCCGATCCAGGCCGGGTCGCGGACGATGTCGAAGCCGGGGTGGGCGGCCCGCCACTCGGCGGCGAGGCCGTTCTCCAGCAGCCGGTGCACCTCCAGGCCCCGGTGGAGCTCCTTGCGCAGGTTCTCCCGGCGGGAGTTGGTGATCCGCAGGCCGAGCGAGAGTTTGAGCATCCACGGGGTGCCGGGCCGGTAGACGGTGCGCACCGAGGAGGTGGGGTGCCAGGGTTCGCCGGCCGGGCCGAGGTCGTGCAGCAGTCCGTCGGCGAGCAGGGCGGCGACGGCCGGGCGGTGGGCGAGTTCGCGGGCCTGCCAGGGGTGCAGCGGCAGGGCGGCGGTGCCGGGGGGCAGGGTGGCGTGGCTGCCGAGCAGGGCGGCGGTGATCCGGTCGGCGCTCTGGGCGACGGCCGAGCCGGCCGCGAGCAGGGTGCGGTCCACGGCGTACCAGTGGACCTGGAAGCTGCCGTGCAGTTCGGGCGAGTAGGCGGCGCTCTGGGCCGGGCCGAGGCCGTCGCGGCTCTTCGGGGTGGGGTGCAGCGGGTGGCCGAGCAGCAGGGCCTGTTCGGCGGCGAGGAAGTGCGAGCGTTCCGGTCCGCCGGGTTCGGCGGCGGTGCGGCGGTGGGCGAGGATCTCGCCGGTGCGCATGACCGAGTCGGCGACCCGGGCGGCGAGGTCGGCGACCTGTCCGGGGTCGGGCCGTTCGGCGGCCGCGGCGGCGAGCAGGGCCGCGGTGGTGACGGCGTCCACCGGGGCCGCGCAGGCGTCTCCCGCCGCGGCGTTCTCCCCCACCGAGAGGGTGGCCGGGCCGAAGCGGTGCCAGCCGCCGGGGGACCAGTAGCGGACCGGGGCGGTGAGCCGGGCGGCGCCGCCGAGGACGTCGATCCGCAGTCGGCCGTCCGGTCCGGGGCGGGCTCCGGTCTCCCGCGCCCAGCAGCGCAACAGGGCCTCCAGGGCGGCCTGTTCGGCGGCGACGGCGGGGTCGGGGTGCAGCAGCGGGTCGGGGTGCAGCAGCGGGTCGGGCCCGGGCCGGTACTCCTCGCCCGCCTCCGGGCGCGCCCGGTCCGGCGCCGACACTCCTCGCTCCTGCACGCGCTGCGCTCCCTCGTCGCTCGTCGCTTTCGATGCCGACCCGTCCTTCGGCTCGCAGGGGGGGTCCGCGGTCAGCGGCGGTACGGGCGGGGCTCCGGTGAGGGCGGTGCTCAAGGCTGCTCCTTGGTGCGCGTGGGGGTGCGGACGCGCGCTGGTGGCGGAGGGGATCTGCGGGCGCTCGCACCGTCGCGTCAGGTAAGGGTTACCTATCCCTGACGGGTGATCACAAGGACCGCTCACTCGTCCGGGTGAAGATCGGGGATAGTGCGCCACCGCCCGGGGCAGCCCTGCTGCGCCCAGGAGGAGCCCGGTTCCGCGTCACGGATCGGTGACCTCCGGTCAGCTCCGGAACCCGGGGGGCGACTGCCGCCGTCCTGGACTGCGATGGAAGACTCCAGGACGGCGAGCCGCCGCACCGAAGCCCGACCCGACACCATCCCATCGCGTACAGGGGGAAGCGCACCGATGCCATCGATCCACCGGTCAGCTCTGGCCGCCGCCCTGGTCACCGGAACGCTGCTGGCCGTCAGCGCCTGCGGCCCGGACGGCCCGGCGGGAGGCGACAAGACCGTGGCGGCGCCGCCGCCCACCGCGGACGTGAGCGCCTCGGCCGCCCCCGGCGGCGTCATCGGCGGGATCACCCTGCCGTCCGGTCTGCCGACCAGCCTGCTGGAGGGCCTGCCGAAGAGCTGGGACGACCTGAAGAAGTGGAAGTACGACGACTGGGACACGTGGGCGTCCAAGCACGTCTTCAACAACCCGGTGGTGAAGGACTTCTGGAACCCGGACAAGATGGGCGACGCCAAGCCCGCCGACCCGGCCCCGCCCACCGCCAAGCCGGCCGCCGACAACGGGGTGACCGACCCAGAGCCGCCGGTGGTCAAGGCCGTCCAGGTGCCCCGCCCGTACCTCAAGCAGCCCTCCGGGAAGGTGTTCTTCTCCGCCCAGGGCGGCCGGGGCAACTGCTCGGCGACGGTGATCGCCGACCCCCAGCACCCGGGCAAGAGCAACCTGGTCTGGACGGCGGCGCACTGCGTGCACGAGGGCAAGGGCGGCAACTTCTACAAGGACCTGGTCTTCGTCCCCGCCTACAACAACTCCGGTGCCTCCAGCGGCGGCAAGAAGGCCCCGCTGTCCGAGCTGGCCCCGCTCGGCACCTGGTGGGCCGACCAGGTCGTCACCTCCCCGCAGTGGATGGTCGAGGGCGGTCCGACCGGCGACTCCGCCAACCAGTACGACTTCGCCGTGATGCGCGTGCACAACCAGGCCGACACCGGCAAGTCCCTGGAGGAGACGGTCGGTTCGGCCGTCCCGGTGTGGTTCGACGCGCCCCGCGACCAGCTCAAGGTCTCGGCCACCGGCTACCCGCTGGTCAAGCCGTTCGACGGCCAGGAGCTGTACAAGTGCGACGGCGGCAAGCCCACCCGGCTGTCCTTCGACGCCAAGCGCCCGTCCATGCTGACCATCGGCTGCGACATGACCCAGGGCGCCAGCGGCGGCGGCTGGTTCGCCACCATGCCGGACGGGAGGACCGCGCTGGTCAGCAACACCTCGATCGGCACCCAGGAGCACACCTCGCTGAGCGGCCCGTACCTGGAGACGGTCGCCAAGCAGGCCCTGGACTGGATCTCCAGGAAGCAGTGACCGGCACCACCACGGGGGCACCTCAGCTTGCGCGCCATCAGCACCACCGGCAGCACCGGCAGCAGCAGTACCGACGCCACGAGCACCACCAGTACCAGGGGACGGCGGGCCGCCACGGCCGGCGCCGCGCTGCTCGCCGCCCTGACGCTCACCGCGGCCGCCTGCGGGCCGGACGGCCCCGGCGCCCCGGCCACCCCGCCCGCGGCGCTGCCCAAGGCCGCGCCGACCAGCCTGGGTGACCTGAGCGGATGGAAGCTGGAGGACTGGGCCCGGTACGTCGCCGACAGCGGCTTCACCAACCAGCCGGCTCCGGGCTACTGGACGACCGCCCGGATGGAGGCCGCCAAGGCCCGCCCCACCCCCGAGTACTCACTGACCGCCACCGCACCGCCCGCCGTCCAGCGGGACGCCCCGCCCGCCGCCGTCCCGGCCCGGCCGCAGCCGCACCCGTACGGCCCGGACTCCGCCCTGGTCGGCAAGCTGCTGATGACCACGCCCCAGGGCGACGCGGTCTGCTCCGGCACGGTGGTCGCCGACCCGCTCAACCCAGGCCGGAGCAACCTGGTCTACACCGCCGCGCACTGCCTGCACGACGGCAGGGGCGGCGCCTGGGTGAAGAACCTGGTCTTCGTGCCCGCCTTCAACCGGGACGGCCGGGCGGCCCGCGGCAAGCCGTACGGCGACCAGCAGGCCGCCCCGTACGGCCGCTGGACGGCGGTGCGCGCGCTGGTGTCGCCGACCTGGCTCCAGGAGGGCGGCGTCGGCGCGCACGACCAGTACGACTACGGGATCGTCCGGGTGCGCGGCGAGTCCGCCTCCGGGCCGTCCCTGGAGGAGGCGGTCGGCGGTTCGGTGCCGGTCTGGTTCAACGCCCCGCGCGAGCAGATCTCCTCGGTTGCCGCCTTCGGCTACCCGGTCGAGCGGCCCTTCGACGGCATGGAGCTGCAGCGCTGCGACTCCCCCGCGGCGCCGGCCCGGCTGTCCTTCGACCGGGCCCGGCCGCCGATGTACGTGATCGGCTGCACCATGACCGGCGGCGCGGGCGGCGGCGGCTGGTTCATCACCAAGGACGGCAAGCCCAACCTGGTCAGCGTCAGCTCGGTCGGCAACCGCGGTCCGGCCGGCTACCTGGCCGGGCCGTCCCTCCAGGACCAGGCGAAGCAGGCCTTCGACTACTTCGCCAAGAACGTGAGGTAACCCGCCGAGAACGTGAGGCAACCCGCCGAGAACGTGAGGCAACCCGCCAGGACGTGCGGCAGCCCCCGGACGCGATCGTCCGGGGGCTGCTCGGCGGTGGTGGCTCAGCCCTGCAGGGCCACCGCGAAGTTCTCCAGCTCGGCGGCCAGCTCGGCCGGCACCTTGGCGTGCAGCAGCGTGCCGTCAGCGGTGTGCTCGGTGGCGAGCAGCTCGCCCTCCTTGTGCACCCGGGAGACCAGGGCGCCCTGGGTGTAGGGCACCAGGGCCCGCACCTCGACGGCGGGGCGCGGCAGCTCGTCGTCGATGAGCTTCAGCAGCTCCTCGATGCCGGCGCCGCTGCGGGCCGACACCACGATGGCGTGCGGCTCGCGCCGCAGCAGGCGCTGCAGCACGTGCGGGTCGGCGGCGTCCGCCTTGTTGATCACCACGATCTCCGGCACGTTCTGGGCGTCGACCGAGACGATGACCTCGCGGACGGCGGCCAGCTGGGTCTCCGGCTCGGGGTGCGAGCCGTCCACCACGTGCAGGATGAGGTCCGCGTCGGCGACCTCCTCCATGGTCGACCGGAAGGCCTCGACCAGGTGGTGCGGCAGGTGCCGGACGAAGCCGACGGTGTCGGCCAGGGTGTAGAGCCGCCCGCTCGGGGTCTGGGCCCGGCGCACGGTCGGGTCCAGGGTGGCGAACAGCGAGTTCTCCACCAGCACGCCCGCGCCGGTCAGCCGGTTGAGCAGGGAGGACTTGCCGGCGTTGGTGTACCCGGCGATGGCCACGGACGGCACCTGGTGGCGCTTGCGCTCCTGGCGCTTGGTGTCGCGGCCCTTCTTCATGTCGGCGATCTCCCTGCGGAGCTTCGCCATCTTCTCGCGGATCCGGCGCCGGTCGGTCTCGATCTTGGTCTCACCGGGACCACGGGTGGCCATGCCGCCGCCCGAGGAGCCGGAGCCACCGCCACCCATCTGCCGGGACAGCGACTGACCCCAGCCGCGCAGCCGCGGCAGCATGTACTGCATCTGCGCGAGCGAGACCTGCGCCTTGCCCTCCCGGGACTTGGCGTGCTGGGCGAAGATGTCCAGGATCAGGGCCGTCCGGTCGACGACCTTGACCTTGACCACGTCCTCCAGGTGGATCAGCTGGCCGGGGGTGAGCTCACCGTCGCAGACCACGGTGTCGGCGCCGGTGGAGGCGACGATGTCGCGCAGCTCCTGCGCCTTGCCGGAGCCGATGTAGGTGGCCGCGTCGGGCTTGTCCCGGCGCTGGATGACGCCGTCCAGGACCTCGGAGCCGGCCGTCTCGGCGAGCGCGGCGAGCTCGGCCATCGAGTTCTCCGCCTCCTCCAGGGTGCCGTCGGTCCAGACGCCGACGAGCACCACGCGCTCCAGACGGAGCTGGCGGTACTCGACCTCGGTGACGTCTTCGAGTTCGGTGGAGAGGCCGGCGACCCGGCGCAGGGCGGCGCGCTCGCTACGGTCGTACTGGTCGCCGTCGTAGTTGTGGCCGGGGTCCTCGTCGATGGCCGCGAGGTCCTCGTCCATGAGGGCTTCCGCTCGCAGACCGTCGAGGCGGCGCGGGGCGTCGGCGTGGTCGCGGGTGTCGAACGTGGAGGTCATTCTGTCCTTTGGTCGCTGGATGGCTTCGGCGAGGACCCCTGGATCTCACCCGGGCTCCTCTGCCCTGAGAACGCCGTGGACCGGCCGTGAATTCCCCATGATGGTCGCACGCCCGGCACGGGCCGGTCATCCCCATTTTCCCCGGAGTGCCGGGCCTCCTCACGGGGCCGGGCCCCTTCGCCGGACCGGGTCACCCCCTCGCCGGACCGGGTCGCCCCCTCTCGGGTCCGGCCCCCCTCCGGGGCGTGCGGCCGGCTCACGTCGTACACCCCGGAGACCCTGAGCATCGCCCGCATCAGGGCGGGCAGCGCCCCCGGCTCGGGCAGCTCCACGGTGTAGGTGTGCCGGACCCGCAGCTCCTGCGGCGGCTCGACCTCGGCGGAGACGATGCCGACGCCCTGGGCGGAGATCGCCGCGGTGAGGTCGGCGAGCAGCCGGGGCCGGTTCAGCGCCTCGGCCCGCAGGGTCACCCGGTGCCCGGCCGCCGGGGCAGCCTCCGGCTGCCAGCGGACCTCCAGCTCGGCCCGGCCGTCCGCGCGCAGCCGCTGCCCGGCCGGGCAGGCGG
>NZ_MECK01000071.1 GCF_014596465.1 Streptomyces sp. CBMA123
GCGCGGCCAGCCGGGGCCCGGCCGCCCGCCGCTCGGCCGGTCCGGCCGGGCCGAACAGCCCGCCGACCAGGCCCAGGGCGGGGCCGAAGCGCTCGTCGTCGCCGGCCGCGACCACCGCCTCCAGTTCGGCCACCGCTTCGAGGAGGGCGGGCTGCTGACGGGTCGACGAGGTGCTCGGGGTGGACATTCGCCGCAGCATAGGCGGCCCCGCCCGTCCACCGGAAACGCACCCGCGCTTCGGCCGGACCGGCGCCGCCCCGCGCCGCCGCGGTCGCGGTGCCGGCCGCCGTCCTCGGCCACCGGGCCCGCTGTCGGTCCCGGGTGGGAGACTCCGAGCGTGACTGACAACGCGAGCGCGGCGATCACCGACGGCCGCTACCGGATCCGCAACGTCGGCAGCGGCCTGCTGCTGGAGGTCGCCGAAGCGTCCCGGCGCAGCGGCGCCCGGATCCGCCTGGGCGCGGACGACGGCTCCGACGCCCAGCTCTGGCAGCTCACCGCCGTCCACCCCGGCGGCGCGCTCTTCCACATCGAGAACGCCGGCAGCGGCAAGCGCCTCGACGTCACCGGCGCCTCCCCGGACGACGGCGTCCCGATCCAGCAGTGGTCCGCCAACGCCTTCGGCGCCCAGGAATGGCTGCTGGAGGCCCACGTCGACGCCCCGGGGACGTACACCGTCACCAGCTTCATCAGCGGCAAGCCGCTCACCGCGACGCAGGCCCCGGACGCGGGCGTCCAGCAGTGGGAGGACACCGACTCGCCCACCCAGTGGTGGCGCTTCGAGCGGCAGTAGCGGCGGTAGGCGATTCCTAGGCGGACAGGTTGGCCCGGAGGGCGTCCAGGTCGGCTTCGGTGATGCCGTGGGTGTGCAGGTAGGCGGGGACGGTGCCGTGGTGGGTGCGGATCCAGCCGAGGGAGGAGGCGAGGAGTTCGGCGCTGACCGGGCGGGAGATCCGCTCGGTGCCGGTCTCGTCGATGTACGGGGCCGGGCCCTCGTTCAGGCCGAGGCCGAGGTTGGAGAGCAGGAAGTCGGCGATGATGTCGGCGTCCGGTGCGCCCAGCAGGGACTGCAGGACGGCGATGGTGAGGCCGGTGCGGTCCTTGCCGACGGCGCAGTGCACGATCACCGGCAGCGCCTCCGGGGCGGCGAGCCGGCGGACCACCGCGGCAAGCGAGGGTCCGGCGGTCTCCGGCATGAAGGTGTAGAGCTCGGCCTGCCCCTCGGGCCAGGGCCGGTCGAGGTCGCCGCGGTTGGCGGGCAGGGTCGGCAGGTTGAACGTCTCGTGGTCGAGGCCGTGCCGCTGGTCCGGCCAGACCTCCAGCTCGAACGGGCTGCGCAGGTCGATGACCGTCCGCAGACCGAGGTCCTTCAGCTTCCGGGCGCCCTCCCCGGTGAGCGTGTGGAGGGAGCCGGAGCGGTACAGGACGCCCCGGCGCAGGGCGCCGATCCCGCCCGCGTCACGGAAGTTGCGCACACCGGGGATGTCGATGAAGGCATCGGTCATGGCGTCCACCGTACGGGCGCGGGCGGACCGGGGGAAGGAAACCGGAGAAGGCCGTTCGCCTGGGCGCCGCCCCCGGCAGGGGGTCTCAGCGCCCGCCGGAGACCTCCAGGAACGCCCCCGTGGTGTACGAGGCGGCCGGGGACAGCAGGAACAGGACCGCCTCGGCGACCTCCTCCGGCTCCCCGCCGCGCCGCATCGGCAGTCCCGGCGCGACCCGGTCGACCCGGCCCGGCTCGCCGCCGAGCGCGTGGATGCCGGTGTGGATCAGGCCCGGCCGGACGCAGTTGACCCGGATCCCCTCGGCCGCGACCTCCAGGGCGAGCCCACGGGTCATCGAGTCCACCGCACCCTTGGCCGCCGCGTAGTCGACGTACTCGTTCGGCGAGCCGATCCGGGAGGCGGCCGAGCCGACGTTGACGATCGCGCCGCCGCGCCCGCCGTGCCGGGTGGACATCCGGCGGACGGCCCGGGCCGCGCACAGGAACGGGCCGGTGATGTTGGCGGCCCAGATCCGGTTCAGCCGGTCCTCGTCGATGTCCTCCAGCCGGCACTGGCGCTCCAGGGTGCCCGCGTTGTTCACCAGCCCGGTGAGCGGCCCGAGTTCGGCGTCCACGGTGGCGAACAGCCGGTCCACCTCGGCGCTGCGGCTGACGTCGGCCCGGACGGCGATCGCGGTGCCGCCCTCGGCCCGGATCGCGTCCACGACGGCGGCGGCCGAGGCCTCGTCCGTACGGTAGTTGACGCAGACCCGGTGGCCGCGGCGGGCGGCCAGCAGGGCGGTGGCCGCGCCGATGCCGCGGCCGGCGCCGGTGACGAGCAGGACTTCGTCGGTGCTGGTGGTCGACATGTCCCGTACGCTACCCGGCCGCCGTTACCCGGACCGCTGCCCGGACCGCCGTCCCGCCGCGGCGGCCTGCCGCAGTGCGGCGACCTTCGGCGCGCGGCTCTTCGGCGAGTCCAGGCTGAAGCCGCGGGCGTCGCCCAGGTCGTCCCGGACGAACGCCTCGGTGCGGGCCACCGCCTCGCGCAGCGCGTCGTCCGGCGGGACGAAGCACTGGTGGACGATCTCGGCCCGTTCGGTGTCGTACTCCCACAGGCCGACGATCCGGCCGCGGTCCAGCACCAGGTGGGTCTGCGGGTCGGCCTCGCCGCCGAAGGTGCGGCCGGCCCGGCCGGCCGGCAGCGGGCGGGCGGCGTCGGCCGGGTCGAGCAGCCGGGGCAGGTCGCGGTGCAGCAGGTGGATGCCGTCGATGCCGGCCAGCAGGGTGTAGTGCGGCTCGGCCGGCGCCTCGAACTCATGGAACTCAGCGGCGAGTTCGGGCAGCATCAGGAGGTCCGAGCCGGGAGTGAGCGGGGCGGTGCCGGCCTCGGCGACGGCCCGGCGGGCGGTGGCCGCGGAGAAGCCGGAGAACCAGCGGAAGTGCCCGAGGGTGGCCGGCCCGGCCCAGGAGAAGTAGCGGCGGGCGAAGTCGACGGCGTCCCCCGCGACCGGCTGGTCCCAGCCGACGTAGCCGTAACGCTGTTGGTCCAGGCGGCCGTTGACCGGCACCCGGCGGATCCGGCCGCGCGACTGCAGCAGCCCGAGGGCGAGCGGCAGGGTGGTCGACAGACCGCGCTTCCGGCCCGCCTCGCCGAGCGACCGGACGGCGTCGCCGACCGCCTCCCGGATCGTGGTCGGGTCCAGCGGACCACTGCCGGACAGCGCCCGCTCGATGGCCAGGCAGAGCTGCTCCACCTCGTCCCGGCCGACCCCCAGGTGCTTGGCCGCGGTGGCCAGTTCACCCGCCGGGGCGGCCGCGCCCACCGCCAGGCCGAGCGCGAAGTCGGCGGCCGGCAGCACGTACGTACAGCCGCGCGCGGACGGCAGCTCGTGCACCTCCAGGCCCGCCACCGCCGCGTCCACCGCCGCCCGCCCCAGCCCGGCCCGGGCGAACAGGCCCAGGTACGGTGCCGCGCCGCCGACCGAACGGGCCCAGCCGGTGGCGGCCAGCACCTCGGCGGCGGACGCCCCGGTGTGCGGGCGGTCCAGCCACTGCCGGTGCGACCACCAGGCCCGCAACTTCTCGGTATCGATCCCGTGGCTGTGCTCCATGCGCCCAGTATCGGCGCCGGGTCGGGCCCCGGACCGGAAATCGCTCGCCCGGCGCGGTCCGTTCCGGAGATGATGCGGTACCCGTCGGCACCGGTGATCGAGAGGAGAACACATGCCCACCACCGCCGCGCCCGGCACCGTACTGGCCTCCGGCACGGTGCTGCTCTCCGGAATCGTCGGCTCCACCGCCTACGGCTTCGCCCACGCCGGCTCCGACCTCGACCGGCTGGGCCTGTTCGCCGTCCCCACCGAGGAGTTGCACGGCCTGCACCGCCCGGCCGAGTCGCACGTCACCACCGAGCCGGACGTCACCCTGCACGAGGCCGCCAAGTGGTGCCGGCTGGCGCTGTCCTGCAACCCGACCGCCTCCGAACTGGTCTGGCTGCCCGAGGACCTGTACGAGACCGCCACCCCGCTCGGCCGCGAACTGGTCGGGATCCGGTCGAGCTTCCTCAGTGCACCGGCCGTCCGCAAGGCCTATCTCGGCTACGCGGACCAGCAGTTCCGCAAACTGCTGACCCGCGACACCACCGACCCGGCCACCCGCCGCCGGGCCGCCAAGCACGCCCGGCACCTCGTCCGGCTGGTCGAGCAGGCCGTCCGGCTGCACCGCACCGGCCGCAACCTGATCCGGCTGCCCGACCCGGACCGCGTCCGCGACCTCGGTGAACGCATCGCCGACCGCCCCGCCGCCGCCGAACAACTGCTCGCCGACGCCGCCGACCGGCTCGCCCGCCCCGGCGTCCTGCCCGACACCCCCGACCCCCGCCCCGCCGAGGCCTGGCTGCGCCGCGTCCGCGCCGCCCACTACAGCCCGCCTCAAGCCCCGCCCCCCGCCCCCGGCGCGCCCACCCAATCCACTGGCGGAGCCCTGGGGCCCACCGGGTAGGATCGCCGTGACCCTCCCCACCCGGGACCACCCCGGCACGGAGGGCCGCGGGCCGCTAGCTCAATTGGCAGAGCTGCGGACTTTTAATCCGTAGGTTCAGGGTTCGAGCCCCTGGCGGCCCACACGAACGATCCGGTCAGGCCTAGGGCGTTCTCCCCGTCGGGGAGGGCGCCCTTCGTCGTGCCCGGGGGCGGCAGAGGTGAGTGATGGAGGCTCAACTACCTTGGGACCATGGGACCTTTGAAGCCGGAACTTCCAGAACTCGTGGTCGGACTCGTCTGTTTCTTCCTGATTTTCGGGATCCTCGGGGTGGTGGTGCTGCCGCGGATCGAGAAGCTGCTGGCGGAGCGCCGGGACGCCACCGAGGGGGGTGTCGAGCGGGCCGAGGCGGCGCGGGCGGAGGCCCTGCGGGTCTACGAGGAGTTCCAGGCCGAGCTCACCGCGGCGCGGCACGAGGCGGCGGTGATCCGGCAGACGGCCACCGAGGAGGGGGCGGCGCTGATCGCGCGGCTGCGGGCCGAGGGGCAGGAGCTGCGGGACGGGATGGTCGCGCAGGCGCAGGTGCAGCTGGCGGCGGACCGGGTGCTGGCCGAGGCCGCGCTGCGGGAGGACGTGGTCCGGCTGGCCGGTGAGCTGGCGGGCCGGGTGATCGGCGAGCCGGTCGCCGAGCTGCCGCGCACCCGTGCGATCGCCGACGAGTTCTTCGCCGCGCAGGACGCCCGGGCGGGCGCCGGCGCCTGACGCCCCGGACCGGTCGGGACTTCCCCCGTCCTGCGGCCCGGGTCCCGGTCGGTGGTTCAGCCACCGACCGGGACCCGGGCCGTTTCCGCTGTCGGGGCTCCGACCATGACGTCTGTCATGTCGGAGAGGTGGCGGCAGGCACTGACGGCGGTTCAGCGGCGGCCCGTAGGTTTCAGGGCATGGAGATCACGAAGGACACCGAGACCCCGGCCCGCCGCACCGAGTGGAGCCTGGCCCTGCTGGGCGGGCTGAAGCACCGGGGCGACTTCGCGGCGCGGGAGCGCACGGTGCACGTGGCCGCGGTGGGCGGGGCCAAGCTGGACCACACCCAGGCGGCGCTGCCGGCGGACGGGACGCACCTGGTGAAGGCTGCCCTGGTCGGCGGTGCGGAGCCGGCCTACCCGCAGGGCGCCTCGGCCGAGGTGGACGCGTTCTCGGTGTTCGGCGGGGTCGACCTGACCGTCCCGGCCGGGACGGCGGTGGAGGTCAGCGGGTTCTCGCTGCTCGGCGGCCGCAGCAGGGGCGTGGCCGGCGAGCCGGGCGGCCCGGCGGTGAAGGTCCGCTCGTACTCGCTGGTCGGCGGCGTCAAGGTCCGGCAGGCCGGCTGACCCGGGAGGGTCACCGCCGGGCCGGGACCGGGGCCGCCGCAGGGGCCGGGGAGGGCACGGGGGCGGCGGTGGCGCGGGAGAGGCGGACGGTGAGGCCGATCATGGCGAGGACGACGGCGAGGGCGAGCCAGCAGGCGACGGCCGCGGCGGTGGCGGGGCCGTGGTGGTCGAGGACGGCGAAGTAGCCGCCGCCGATGACGGCGACACCGGTGACGGCGGCGAACTGCTGAGTGGTGGAGAGGGTGCCGGAGGCGGTGCCGGCCCGCTCGGGGGCGATGCCGGCCATCGGGGCGCCGATCAGGGAGGGCAGGACCAGGCCGTTGCCGATGCCCATCAGGCCCATGGTGGCCAGCAGGACGGGCAGGGCGTGGCGGGCGCCGGTGGTCTGCAGGGCGAGCGCGGTGAGCAGCAGGCTGAGGGCGGTGATCGCCCCGCCGGCGACCGGGACGCGCAGCCCGTGGCGGGGGATCAGGCGCTTGCCGGCCAGCGAGCCGGCCATGGCGAGGACGGCCATCGGCGTGAAGACCAGGCCGGAGCGCAGCGGGCTGTAGCCGAAGCCGGTCTGGACGGTCAGGCTGAGCACGAACACGAAGCCGGCGAAGAAGGCCATGAAGGCGGCGTTCACGGCGAGCCCGGTGCGGAAGACCCGGCCGCGGAGCAGCTCCGGATCGAGCAGCGGCTGACCCCCGCGGGCGGCGAGCCGGCGCTCCCAGCGCAGCGCGGCCAGCGCGGCGGGGACGGCGGCGGCGAGCATCGCCCAGGCCCAGAGCGGCCAGCCGGCCTCCCGGCCGAGGACCAGTGGGACGAGGGCGAGGGCCAGCGAGCCGGAGATCGCGAGGACGCCGATGCCGTCCAGGGCGGGGCGGCGGCCGGTGGTGGTGCGCGGCAGGACGGCGGCGGCGACGGCGAGGACGGCCAGGCCGACCGGCAGGTTGACCAGGAAGACGGCACGCCAGCCGAGGCCGAAGAGGTCGCCGTCGAGCAGGACGCCGCCGAGCAACTGGCCGCAGACGCCGCTGAGTCCGCCGGTGACACCGAACCAGGCGAGCGCGCGGGGCCGGCCCTCGGCGGGGATGGCGGTGGTGATCAGGGCGAGCACCTGGGGGACCATCGCGGCGGCGGTGAGGCCCTGGAGCAGCCGGGCGAGCACCAGCTGGGTGGGGGACTGGGCGAGCCCGCAGAGCACGGAGGCGAGGGTGAAGGCGGCCATGCCGGTGAGGAACATCCGCCGGTGGCCGAGGATGTCGCCGAGCCGGCCGCCGAGGACGAGCCCGGTGGCGTAGCTGAACACGTAGCCGGCGACGACCAGTTCCAGGGTGGCCTGGCCGGCGCCGAGGTCGGCGCGGATGGCGGGCAGGGCGACGTTCACGACGTTGCCGTCGAAGCCGTACATGAAGAAGGCGGCCAGGATGACGGGGAGGAGGGGTGGGCGGAGCTGGGGGCGGGGCATGGGATGGGGCCTCCGTCGGGAGTAGTTATTGGTGGAAGTGCCAAAAACTTGGGTACGCAAAGGGGCACGTCGTCGGAGTAGGTGTCCGGTGCCGCGTGTTCAGGCGCGAAGGTCGTCCACGATCGCGTCGACGACGGCGTGCAGCGACTCCCGCTCGAAGCCCGCCTTGGCCTGGAGCAGCAGTCCGTGGAAGCCGGCCATCGTCTGGCGGGCGAGCACCCGCGGGGCGCGGTCGGCGCGGATCTCGCCGCGGAGCCGGCCGTCCTCGACGGCCGCGGTCAGCGTGTTCTCCAGCGGGATGAACGCCTGTCGGGCCTGCTGGGCCAACTCCGGCTCGCGGACGGCCAGTTCGGTGACGGTGTTGACGGCGAGGCAGCCCCGGTGGTCGGTCGCGGCCTGGTCCACCCCGGCCAGCAGCAGCCGGCGGATGCGCTCCAGCGGCGGCAGGTCGGCCGGCGCGGGGTTGGCCCCGGCCGCGCCGCTCTCGCGGTAGCGGCGCAGCGCCAGCTCGAACAGCTGCCGCTTGCCGCCGAAGGCGTTGTACAGGCTGCCGCGCAGCATGCCGGTGCTCTCGGCCAGGTCGTCGGTCGAGGTGGCGGTGTATCCCTTGGTCCAGAAGGTGTTCATGGCCGCGTCGATCGCGGCGTCGGTGTCGAACTTCCTGGGGCGTGCCATGGGGAGGATGGTGGCAGTTATTGGCTCGCCTGTCAAAAACGGCTCGCCCTCCTGTGCGCAGAGGACGAGCCGCTTCGGTCCGGGGTTGGCCCCCGCGGGGGCGGCTACTCCTGCAGGAACGTCTCGGAGAAGCTGGTGCCGCTGGAGCCGAGCCCGCCGGTGGTGGCCTCGTAGGCGCCGTTGGAGCTGGGGTCCAGGGCGACCGGGTTGGTGGAGCCGAGGGACTTGCCGTTGACGGTGGCCGAAGTGAAGTTGAGGGTGCCGAAGTCGGGGTAGGACCCGGTCGGCGACTCGATGATGACCTCGGCACTGGTCCGCTGCGCGGAGGTGGACTTGGTCGTGGTGTAGGTCCAGCCCCGCGAGGAGTCGGTCAGCTTGAGGGTGTACCGGCTGCTGCCCGCGTAGGTCACCGAGGCGGTGATGTGGTCGCCGGCCGACACCGGGTACGAGCTGAGGCTCAGGTAGACGGGGGCTGCCGGGTACATCTCGTACCAGGCCTGGTTCACCGGGCTGCCGCTGGAGCAGTCGGTGGCCACCCCGGTCTGCTCCACGCTGGAGGAGCCGTAGCCGTCGATGCCGACCCAGGGGGCGTACAGGTCGTTGGTGGAGTTGCAGACCGCGTCCGGCTCGGTCCAGGCCGCCGAGACCGAGCTGAAGCCGCTGCCGGTGGCGGCGTAGCCGCCCCAGTTGTAGCCGTTGGTGTTGTACTGCAGCGGGCGGAAGGACAGTCCCTGGGCGGCCGCCGCGGTGGTCGGCGCGGCGGGGGCGGCCAGGGTCGTGGCGGCTGCCGCGAGAGTGGCGACGCGTATCAGGAATTTGCGCATGCTGGCTCCTTCGTGAGGGGACGAACAGGAGACTCACGCGCCAACCCGGTCCGTGGGGGCGGATGTTGGCGGGTGGCAGTACAGAATGACCGGACTGTCATGAGCGGAGCAAGAGGCGCAGTGCGAAGGTTGGGGAAGGTATTGCCTCGTCCGGGAGGCGACTTGACGATCCGTCCGGGCACAATCGGCGGCAAATCGGCTGGAGCGACGGCAATTTGACCTCGAACCGCTTCGGTCCGGTCCGCCCCCGTGTCGCACCGGCACTCCACGGCGCGGTCGGGCGCGGCGAGGCGCCGGGGATACCGAGTCCGTCTCGGCGGGGCCCCGATGAGGCGGACGTCACCCTCGGCGCCCCTTCGCCCGCGCCGTCCTCACCGGCTACGCCTCCGACCGACCGGTGTCGGTCCCCGGCCGACCGGCCGCCGCCCCGGTCGGCGTCGCCTGCCCGAATCAGGCGTTATCGACCGGTCTGTAGCGAGATCTTCCCGGGGCCTGCGGGGTCGTTGGTGTACCGGAGGTCAATGATCACCTTTGGTCTCCATATGATCGGAAGCCACGATGGTCGTTCTGTACTGACCTTCGTACGTACAACCAGGGAGCGGTTGGGGCCGTCTTCCTGTGTGCGGTGCGCCAGGTCGTCCGGGGCGTCGCTTCCGTCGGTGAAAGGTACGCGCATGGCAGGTCGCAGGGGCGAGAGCCCGGCTCAGGGCGAGGGCGCGCCCGAGGCACTCCCGGCGGAAGGGGCGGCGGGCGGCGTGCCCGCCCCGCGCTCCGGAGGCCGGGCCGAGGCCCGCCGTGCCGCCCAGTCCAAGGGCGGGGGCCGGGCCGACGACGGATCCGGCGCCCCCGGCAGCCCGGGCACGCCCGGCGGACGGGCGGCGGCGCGGCGCGGCGCCAAGCCCAAGAAGAACGTGAAGAAGATCGTCGCCTGGTCGGCGGCCGGGGTGCTGGTGCTGATCGCGGGCACCGGCGGCGCGATCTACTACAAGCTGAACGCCAACATCAAGTCCTTCGACGCCGACGCGATAGCCACCGACCGCCCGCCCGAGGCCAAGGCCGACGCGGACGGCAACAAGCCGGTCAACGTACTGCTGATCGGCTCCGACAGCCGGGGCGGCAACAACTCCGACCTCGGCGGCGGCGAGGACGGCGGCGCCCGCTCGGACACCACGATCCTGTTGCACGTCTACGCCGACCACAAGCACGCCGTCGGCATCTCGATCCCGCGCAACACGATCGTGCCGATCCCGTCCTGCAAGCTGCCCAACGGCAAGTGGACCAAGGGCGGCAACGACCTGTTCAACGCCGCCTTCTCGGTCGGTGGCAGCGACAGCGGCAACCCGGCCTGCACCCAGAACACGGTCGAGAAGGTCACCGGCATCCGGGTCGACCACACCATGGTGGTCGACTTCAACGGCTTCTCCGCGATGACCAAGGCCGTCAACGGCGTGGACGTCTGCCTGCCGAAGGCGATCTACGAGGGCGACATCAACCCCAACCTGCACAAGAAGGGCAACCTCGTCCTCCCGCAGGGCAAGCAGAGCGTCGAAGGACAGCAGGCGCTCGACTACGTACGGCTGCGGCACGGCATCGGCGACGGCTCCGACATCGGCCGGATGAAGCGCCAGCAGGCCTTCATGAGCTCGCTCGCCAGCAAGATGAAGAGCCAGGGGCTGAGCCCCACCACCCTGCTGCCGCTGGCCGACGCGGCGACGAAGTCGCTGACCGTCGACCCGGGACTGAACTCCGCGGACAAGCTGCTCTCCTTCGGCCTGTCGCTGAAGAACATCGACATGCACGACCTGAAGTTCGTGACCGCGCCCTGGCGTTACCGCACCCAGGACGCCAACATCGACCTGGTCCAGCCGGACGCCAACAAGCTCTGGGACGCCCTCAAGGCCGACCAGACCATCGACGGCCAGAACGCCACCGGCCAGCAGCCGGACGCCGCCGCCAGCTCCAGCGCCGCCGCGCAGCAGGCCGCGCCCAGCACGCCCGCCACGGCGGCCGGGGACGCCTCCAACGCCTCGGTCAAGGTCGCGGTCTACAACGGCACCCTCGCCAACGGCCTGGCCGGCAAGGCGACCGAGCTGCTCAAGGGCGCCAAGTTCTCGGCCAGTACGTCGGGCCAGGCGGCGAGCACCAAGTACAAGACCACCACCATCGAGTACAGCTCCAGCCAGAAGGCGAACGCCGAGAAGGTCGCCGCGCTGTTCCCGGGCGCCAGCCTGGAGCCCAGCAGCGCGCGCGGCATCTCGGTGATCGTCGGCCAGGACTTCGCCGCGGCCAACGGCATGGGGGCCGGCGCCCCCACCGCGGGTGCCACCCCCGGCGCCCAGACGCCCCCGCAGCCGCTGCCCACCACCGTCACCAACGACGCCCGCTCGGCGGACGACGACATCTGCGCGAACACCACCTACGGCAGCGGCGGCTGACCGCACCCGCCCGCCCGACCGCCCGACCGCCCGCCCTACGAACCGCACGACCCCGGAGCGCGTACGCCCCGGGGTCGTGCCATCGTGGCCGTGGAGGGGACGGCCGACCGGTCACCGAAAGGCGGACCCCATGCCCGAGATCGCGATGCAGATCGACATCGCCGCACCCCGCGCCGTCGTGCTCGACGCGCTCAACACGCACACCGGGCTGACCAGCTGGTGGACCACCGGGGTGGACCGCGAGGGCGAGGTGCTGCTGTTCGACTTCCCCGGGGTGCCCGAGCCGTTCCGGCTGCGCCGGGAGCGGGCCGACCTGGACCGGGTGCTGTGGGCCAACGCCGGGGCGTTCCCGCCGCACTGGGCCGGCACCTGGATCAGCTGGGACCTCTCCGACCAGCCCGACGCCCCCGACCGCACCCGGCTGCTGTTCCGGCACGGCGGCTGGCAGCCGGGCAGCGAGGAGGGCGTCCCGATGGTGGCCGGCACCTGGGCCGAACTGCTGGTCCGGCTCAAGGACTACGCGCAGAGCGGCAAGACGCAGCCCTACTTCGTCACCACCCTGCGCCACGACGAGGAGTGACCGCGGCGTGACCGGTCGCCCGCCAGGGCGCCGTCCGGTGGCGGGAACGCGGCAGCGGGCCGAAGGTGGGCGGTGTAGCGCCGTCGTGCCGGACCCCGCCCGCCCGACGGCGGCCGAAGCCCGACGAACGACCAGAGCCCGACGAACGACCAGAGCCCGACGACCGACAGCCGGCCACCACCGCCTCCGGGAGGCCCAGCGATGCCCGTAGTGACCGATCCGTACAAGCCCGGCACCCCGTGCTGGATCGACCTGATGGCGAGCGACCAGCAGGCCGCGCTCGACTTCTACCGCGACCTGTTCGGCTGGCAGGGCGAGGCCGGCCCGGCCGAGTTCGGCGGTTACGCCGTGTGCACCCTCAACGGCCGCCCGGTCGCCGGGATCATGGCGCAGTCCGCGCCCGAGGGCCAGCCGCTGCCGCCGGTCGCCTGGACCACCTACCTGGCCTCGGACGACGCCGACGCGGCCAGGACCGCCATCGCCGACGCCGGCGGCACGATCCTCTACGACCCGATGGACGTCGGCACGATCGGCCGGATGCTGGTCGCCGCCGACCCGGCCGGCGCCGTCTTCGGAGTCTGGCAGGCGATGGACTTCATCGGCGCGGGCGTGGTCAACGAGCCCGGCGCGCTGGTCTGGAACGAGCTCAACACCGCCGACACCGGGGAGGCCGGCCGCTTCTACCAGTCGGCGCTCGGGCTGCGCCCGGCCACCATCCAGGGCATGGACGGCTACTTCTCGTTGAACGTCGCCGACCGCACGGTGGGCGGCATGCAGGCGATCCCGCCGTACCTGGCGGCCGGCACCCCCTCGCACTGGATGGCGTACTTCCTGGTGGACGACGCCGACTCGGTGGTGGACGCCCTGGTCAAGGCCGGCGGCTCGGTGATCCAGCCGCCGTTCGACATGCAGGCCGGCCGGATGGCCGTGGTCAACGACCCGCAGGGCGCGGTCTTCGCGGTGATCCAGTCGCCCGAGGCGCAGATGCCCGACTCGCCCTGATCCGACGGCGGCAAGCGGAAGCCGCCCTTCCCGCGACGCGCCGCCGGGAATGGGCGGTATCCCCCGCGTTTCCGGGGCAGACTGCACCCATGCTGGGGCTACCCGACGACATCCGCGCTTTCCTCTTCGACCTCGACGGGGTCCTCACCCAGACCGCCACGGTGCACGCTGCGGCCTGGAAGGACACCTTCGACGCCTTCCTGCGCTCCGAAGCGGCCCGCACCGGAGGGCAGTTCGTTCCCTTCGACGCCGTCACCGACTACGACACCTACGTGGACGGCCGCCCGCGCCTGGACGGCACCCGGGCCTTCCTGCAGAGCCGGGGCATCGACCTGCCCGAGGGCGCCGACGACGACCCGCCGAACGCCCGCACCGTGCAGGGCATCAGCCGGGCCAAGAACGACACCGTGCTGCGGCTGATCCGCGAGCGGGGCGTCGCGCCGTACGAGGGGTCGGTCGCCTACGTGCACCGGCTGCGCGCGCTCGGGCTGCCCCGCGCGGTGGTCTCGTCCAGCGCCAACTGCCGGGACGTGCTGCGTTCGGCGGGCATCCTGGACCTCTTCGACGTGATCGTGGACGGCGTGGTCGCCAAGGAGCGGTCCCTGCCCGGAAAGCCCGCCCCGGACACCTACCTGTACGCCGCCCGCGAGCTCGGCGTCGAGCCCGCACACGCCGCCGTCTTCGAGGACGCGCTCGCCGGGGTCGCCTCCGGCCGGGCCGGCGGCTTCGGCGCGGTGGTCGGGGTCAACCGCACCGGGCAGGCGGCCGAACTGCGCCGCGACGGCGCCACCGTGGTCGTCGACGACCTCTCCGAGCTGCTCCAGGAGGACGGGCGATGAGCGAACGGGTCAGTAAGAGGCGCGCGTTGGCGAATGGCCCTGCCGAGCGTAGCGAGGTGGGCGCATGAGCCCGGCCGACAACTTCACCATCGACCCCTGGCAGGTCACCGAACACGGCGTCGACCCGGCCTCGATGGCCCGCGCCGAGTCCGTCTTCGCGCTCTCCAACGGCCACATCGGCCTGCGCGCCAACCTGGACGAGGGCGAGCCGCACGGCCTGCCCGGCACCTACCTCAACGGTGTCTTCGAACTGCGCCCGCTGCCCTACGGCGAGGGCGGCTACGGCTACCCGGAGTCCAGCCAGAGCGTCATCAACGTCACCAACGGCAAGATCATCCGGCTGCTGGTGGACGATGAGCCCTTCGACCTGCGGTACGGCGAACTCGTCAGCCACACCCGCTGGTTGGACTTCCGGGAGGGCCTGCTGCACCGCGAGTGCGAGTGGACCTCCCCGGCCGGGCGGACCATCCGGGTGCGCTCCTCCCGGCTGGTCTCGCTGACCCAGCGCGCCGTCGCCGCCGTGGAGTACAGCGTGGAGGCGGTGGACGGGCCGGTGCGGATCGTGCTCCAGTCCGAGCTGGTCGCCAACGAGCAGCTGCCCGGCGGCCCCGAGGGCGACCCGCGCGCCGCCGCCGTGCTGGAGGCGCCGCTGCAGGCCGAGGCGCACCACGCCAGCGGCACCAAGGCCGTCCTGGTGCACCGGACCCGCTTCAGCGGCATCCGGGTCGCCGCCGGGATGGACCACCTGATCGAGGGCCCGGAGCGGCTGGACACCGTCGCCGAGGCCGAGGCCGACCACTGCCGGATCAGCGTCACCACCGTGCTGGAGCCCGAACAGCGGCTGCGGCTGGTCAAGTTCATGTCCTACGGCTGGTCCGGTACCCGCTCGCTGCCCGCCGTCCGGGACCAGGTCGAGGCCGCGCTGACCGCCGCCCGGTACACCGGCTGGGACGGCCTGGTCGCCGAACAGGCGGAATTCCTCGAGGAGTTCTGGGAGTCCAGCGACGTCGAGATCGAGGGCGACGTCGAACTCCAGCAGGCCGTCCGGTTCGCCGTCTTCCACGTCCTGCAGGCCGGTGCCCGCAGTGAGGAACGCGCCATCCCCGCCAAGGGGTTGACCGGCCCCGGCTACGACGGGCACAGCTTCTGGGACACCGAGGCCTTCGTCCTGCCGGTGCTCACCTACTGCCTGCCCAGCGCCGTCAACCAGGCCCTGCGCTGGCGGCACACCACCCTGCCGCTGGCCCGCGAGCGGGCCGCCCAACTGGGCCTGGCCGGCGCGGTGTTCCCCTGGCGGACGATCCGCGGCGAGGAGTGCTCCGGGTACTGGCCGGCCGGCACCGCGGCCTTCCACATCGGCGCCGACATCGCCGCCGCCGTCGCCCGCTACGTCCGGGCCACCGGGGACGAGGAGTTCGAACGCGAGTACGGCCTCGAACTCCTCGTCGAGACCGCCCGGATGTGGCGCTCGCTCGGCCACCACGACACCGCCGGGAAGTTCCGCATCGAGGGCGTCACCGGCCCCGACGAGTACAGCGCCGTCGCCGACAACAACGTCTACACCAACCTGATGGCGCAGACGAACCTGCGCGCCGCCGCCGAGGCAGCCGTCCGCCACCCCCGCGAGGCCGCCGAACTCGGCGTCGACACCGAGGAGACCGCCGCCTGGCGGGACGCCGCCGCCGCGATGTACGTCCCCTACGACGAGGACCTCGGCGTCCACCCGCAGGCCGACGGCTTCACCCACCACCAGGTCTGGGACTTCGAGGCCACCCCGCCGGAGAACTACCCGCTGCTGCTGCACTACCCGTACTTCGACCTGTACCGCAAGCAGGTGGTCAAGCAGGCCGACCTGGTGCTCGCCATGCAGGTCCGCGGCGACGCCTTCACCGACGAGCAGAAGGTCCGCAACTTCGCCTACTACGAGCGGCTGACCGTCCGCGACTCCTCGCTCTCCGCCTGCACCCAGGCCGTCATCGCCGCCGAGGTCGGCCAGCTCGACCTCGCGTACGACTACACCGCCGAAGCCGCCCTGATGGACCTCCACGACCTCGGCGGCAACACCCGCGACGGCCTGCACATGGCCTCCCTCGCCGGCGCCTGCGTCGCCCTGGTGGCCGGCTTCGGCGGCCTGCGCGACCACGGCGAGACGCTCGACTTCCGGCCCCGGCTGCCCCCCGGGCTGATGAAGCTGAGCTTCTCCCTGCTGGTCCGCGGCCACCTGCTCGGTGTCCGGATCACCCACGAGGGCACCACCTACACGCTGCGCCGCGGCGAGGTGCTCCACCTGCGGCACGACGGCGAGGCGGTCCAGGTCAAGGCCGGCTCCCCGGTCACCCTGCCCACCACCGCCCCGCCCGCCCAGGAACGCTGCGCCCAGCCCCCCGGCCGCGAACCGGCCCGCCGCCAGCCCCAGGCGGGCCTGGCCGCCGGCAAGCTCGGGCAGCAGGACCACCTGGCGGCGGAGTAGCCGCAGGGCCCGCGCGGGGCCGCGTCCACGGCCCCGCGCCCGCTCACTCGTTCGCCCTGGCCCGGGTGCGTCCGGCCCCGCCCTGTCGGAGGCTGCAGGTGTCCTGTGGCGAGCGAAGGGAAACCCCCGTGGTGACCGTGGCCGAACAGATGGTGGAGGTGCTCCGGCAGGCCGGGGTGGAGCGGGTGTACGGCGTGGTCGGCGACAGCCTCAACCCCGTGGTCGACGCGATCCGCCGGGCGGAGGGCATCAGCTGGGTGCACGTGCGCAACGAGGAGGCCGGCGCCTTCGCGGCCGCCGCCGAGGCCGAACTCAGCGGCTGGCTCGCGGTCTGCGCCGGCTCCTGCGGCCCCGGCAACACCCACCTCATCCAGGGCCTGTACGACGCCCAGCGCAGCGGCCTGCCGGTGCTCGCGCTCGCCTCGCACATCCCGTCCGGGCAGATCGGCACCGGCTTCTTCCAGGAGACCCACCCCGAGCGGGTGTTCACCGACTGCAGCAACTGGTGCGAGATGCTCTCCACCCCCGCCCAGCTGCCCCGGCTGCTGCGGGTCGGGATCCAGCACGCGCTCGGCTCGCACGGCGTCTCGGTGCTGGCCTTCCCCGGGGACGTCGCCGCCCTCCCGGCCGCCGGGCCGACCGGCAGCAGCCACTTCCTCACCGAGCAGGCGGTCGCCGCGCCGCCCTGGTCCCAGGTGCAGGAGCTGGCCCGGCTGCTCAACGCGGCCCGGCGGGTCACCCTGTTCTGCGGCGCCGGGGTGCGCGGGGCGCACGCCGAGGTGATGGCCGTCGCCCAGGCGCTGAACGCCCCGATCGGGCACTCGCTGCGCGGCAAGGAGTGGATCCAGTTCGACAACCCGTACGACGTCGGGATGAGCGGGCTGCTCGGCTACGGTGCCTGCCACGAGGCGCTGCACTCCGCCGACCTGGTGCTGCTGCTCGGCACCGACTTCCCGTACGACTCCTTCCTGCCGCAGGCGCACACCGTCCAGGTCGACCACGACGCCACCCGGCTGGGCCGCCGCACCGCGCTGGAACTGGCCGTGCACGGCGACGTGGCGGCCACCCTGCGGGCCGTGCTGCCGCTGCTGGACGCCGAACCCGACCGGACCTTCCTGGACGGCCTGCTGCGCAAGCACTGCAAGTCGCTGGAGGACGTCATCGGCGCCTACACCCGGGACATCGAGCAGCACCTGCCGATCCACCCCGAGTACGTCGCCTCGGTGCTGGACGAAGTCGCCGCCGAGGACGCCGTGTTCACCGTGGACACCGGCATGAACAACGTCTGGGCCGCCCGCTACCTCCAGCCGAACGGGCGCCGCCGGGTGATCGGCTCCTTCCTGCACGGCTCGATGGCGAACGCCCTGCCGCACGCGATCGGCGCCCAACTCGCCTGCCCCGGGCGGCAGGTGATCGCGATGGCGGGCGACGGCGGGATCGGCATGCTGCTCGGCGAACTGCTCACGGTGGCCCAGCACCGGCTGCCGGTGAAGACGGTGGTCTTCAACAACGGCGCGCTCGGCATGATCAAGCTGGAGATGCTGGTCTCCGGCTACCCGGAGTCGGAGATCGACAACGGGGACGTGGACTACGCCGGCATCGCCCGGGCGATGGGCATCCCGGCCAAGCGGGTCGCCGAACCGGCGAGGGTCCGGGAGGTGCTGGCGGAGGCGCTGGAGCGGCCCGGTCCGGCCCTGGTGGACGTGGTCACCGACCCGAACGCGCTGTCCATCCCGCCGCGGATCACCGCCGCCCAGCTGAAGGGCTTCGCGCTGGCGGCCGGGAAGACGGTGCTGTCGGGCGGCGTCGGGCGGATGGTCGACCTGGCACGCAGCAACCTGCGCAACATCCCCCGGCCCTGAGCGGCCCGGGCGCCCGCCGGGACGGACGTCGCCCCTGCGGCTTTTGCCTCTGAGGCAACTTTCTTGCCCCTGCGGCAGGCCGGGTGTCCACTGGACACATGACCACCAGCTCCACCGGCACCCCCGGCGACGGCGACCGGCTCGACGACCAGGAGGCCGCCGGCCTCGCCGCCCGCCTCCGCGAGCACCGGCACAGCAGCCGGCTCACGCTGGAGGTCGCCGCGGGCCGGGTCGGCCTCTCCCCAGCCTATCTGTCCCGGCTGGAGACCGGCCGCCGTCAGCCCTCGCTGCCCGTCCTGCTCGGCCTCGCCCGGGCCTACGGCACCACCGTCTCCGGGCTGCTCGGCGAGGCCATGGTCGAACCGGACCCGGTGGTCCGCGGCGGCGCCATCGAGCCCGGCCGGGCCGGCGGCTGGGGCTACCGCCGGGCCGGCGCTCCCGGCCGCGCCATGCAGGCCCTGCGGGTGCACGTCCCGCCGGGCGTCCAGGACGCGGTGGTCCGGGTCCACCCCGGCGAGGAGTGGATCTACGTCCTGCGCGGGCAGCTGCGGGTGACCCTCGGCGACCGCGTCCACCTGCTCGCCCCCGGCGACTCCGCCCACTACGACTCGCTCACCCCGCACTGCATCGCCGCCGAATCCGACACCGGCGTCGAACTGCTCTTCGTCCACACCCTGTTGCAGAGCCCCGGCGGCGAGCTCTGCCTGGGCGGCGGCCCCGCCCCGACCCACTGACCAGCCGTCAGACCCCTCGGAGGAGATCCCCATGGCCGATCCCACCACCCCCGCCGCCACCGCGCTCCCGGCCGGTGCCGCCGACACCGCCGCCGGCCCGAAGACCATGGACGCCGGCAAGTGGGCCAACAAGCGGGTCTACCTCCGCCTGGTCATCTACACCGCGGGCATCCACGCCTTCGCCGGTTTCATCATGCTGCTGTTCGAACTGGGCAGCCGCAACAAGTAGTTCGCCCACTCCCTGCCGAGCGCCCGCCCTTGCCGATCGCCCGCCCCCGCCCCGTCGGAGGCGGGCGCTCGCCGTTGGCGCCCCTGGTGCCTCCCCGGTGCCTCCTACGCCCCGCGGAGCACCTCGCAGAGGGCGTTCAGCGCGGCCGGGAAGGCGTGTTCCGGCGGGCTCGCGTAGCCGATCACCAGGGCGGGTGCGCCCGCCTCGGCCGTCGGGTCGGCGCGGTGCCAGTCGAGGCCGCTGAGGGCCAGGCCGGCGGCCCTGGCGCGGGCGATCAGCTCGGCCTCCGGGGTGGAGCCGGGCGGGAGTTGGAGGACGGCGTGCAGGCCGGCCGCGATGCCGGTGACCTCGACCCGCGGGGCGTGTCCGGCGAGGGCGGCGACCAGCCGGTCGCGCCGGCGCCGGTAGTGCAGCCGGCAGCGCCGTACGTGCCGGTCGTACGTCCCCGAGGTGATCAGTTCGGCCAGCGTCAGCTGGTCGAGCACCGGGGACATCGTGTCGGCCAGCGCCTTCAGCCGGGCGACCGGTTCGACCAGCGCGTCCGGCAGGGCCAGCCAGGCCAGCCGCAGGCCCGGGGCGAGGCTCTTGGCGGCCGTGCCGGCGTACACCACCCGTTCCGGGTCGAGCGCCTGCATCGCGCCGAGCGGTTGCCGGTCGTAGCGGAACTCGCCGTCGTAGTCGTCCTCGATCACGTACCGGTCCTGTTCGCGCGCCCACCGCACGGCGGCGGCCCGCCGGCCGGCGGACAGCGGTGCGCCGGTGGGGTACTGGTGGGCGGGGGTGAGCAGGGCGGCGCCGCAGCGGGCGTCCAGCCGGTCGACGTCGGCGCCCTCGCAGTCCAGCGGCAGCGGGACGGTGGCCAGCCCGGCGGCCCGCACCACGGCGTGCTGCGGCGGCAGCCCGTACGCCTCGACCGCGAGCGAGTGGGCGCCGCGCTCCCGCAGGGCCGCGCAGAGCAGGCCGAGGCCCTGCTGGACGCCGCCGCAGATGAGCAGGTGGTCCGGGTCGGTGCGCACGCCGCGGACCCGGGCCAGGTAGTGGGTGAGC
>NZ_MECK01000072.1 GCF_014596465.1 Streptomyces sp. CBMA123
GTGCGCTCGGACCCCGGCCGCCACCGCGTCGGCGGTGGCGCGGGTGCGCTCGTCGCTGTGCAGGGCGAGCAGGACGGGCATCGCGGCGCCCTCGGCGGCGCTCAGCCCGGCCTGGCGGCAGGCCTGGCCGATCGCGTCGAGCACGGCCCGGGCGAGCGGGAAGGTGCTGGCCAGCGGGACGTCCTCGGGCAGCAGGGCGGCCCGGGTGGTGCGGCGCTCGCGCACGTCGAAGCGGGTCACTTCACTGAACGCGGTCCTGCCGTGGGCGGCGGCCTCGGTCAGCGTGGCGAGTCCGCGCCCGGCGGCGCTGAGCACGCCGACGCCGGTGACGACCGCCGGTAGGCGATGCCGTGCTGTGGTGCCGGTCACGGCCGGGCCCCGGCGCGTTCGGCCAGTACCGCCGAGCGCAGCAGTTCGGTGGCGTCGTCGACGGTCCGTACGGCGCCGAAGTGCTCGTCGTCGAGGTCCAGCTGGATGCCGTAGCGCTGCTCGAACTCGGCGATCAGCCAAGTGAGTTCGAGCGAGCCGAGGTCCTCGGGAACGGTGTCGGCGGCGCGCTGCCCGAACGCCGCCAGCATCGTCAGGACCTCGGCCCGGTCGGGGAGGGTGCCGGGGAGCGGGTCCGAGGGGAGGGCGGATCCGGTCATGCCGCGCTGCCGGCGGTGGCGGGGAGGGCGTCGATCCGCTTGACGACGTCGGCGGTGAACTCGTCCAGCGTCATCATCGCGGTGGTCTCCATCTCGTCCAGGTCGAACTTGATCCCGAACTCGTCCTCGACCTGCACCGACAGCTCGGCCAGCGCGAGCGATTCGAGGTCCAGCCCGGCCGGGCCGAGGTCGGTGTCCCCGGTGACCTCGGAGACGTCGTACTGCATCTCGGTGAGGGCGGCCAGAACGAACGCGCGGATGCGGTCCTGCATGATGGTGGGCTCCTTGTCGGGGTTGTCGAGCGGTGGTGCGTCCGGTCAGCGCACGGCGGCCGCGGCGGTGTCGCGCAGGGCGGCCGGGTCGCGCAGCAGTTTTCCGGTGGCGGTGCGGGGGAGGGCGGGCAGCAGGACCAGTCGGCGCGGCCGCTTGTAGCCGGCGAGCCGGCGGGTGAGCTCGTCCTGGACGAGGGCGGGGTCGGCCCCGGCTTCGACGGCCAGGTAGGCCTCGACCGCCTCGCCGTCGAAGACCACGACGGCCTCGCGGACCTCGGGCAGCGCGGTGAGGGTCTGCTCGACCTCGGTGAGGTCGACCTTCAGTCCGCCGATCGAGACCTGCGAGTCGAGCCGGCCGAGCACGGTGACCAGGCCGGTCGCCCCGTCCAGCGAGGCGGCGTCCCGGGTGTGCAGCCAGCCGTCCGCCCAGCGCCGGGGATCGTCCAGGCCCGGGTACGGGGAGGCCGCCGCGCCGAGCTGCAACTCGCCCGCGACCAGCCGCATCTCCATGCCGTGGACGGGGCGCTTGGCAGGGTGCAGCGTACCGTCGAGGTCGGTGGCGATGACCCCGGTCTCGGTCATCCCGTACATGGTGCCGAGCGGGACGCCGTACCGCCGGGTGAACAGCGCGGGCAGCCCCGGGCGGACGAGTTCGCCGGCCACGATCATGCGCCGCAGCTGCGGCAGCGGCGGGGGAGCGACCGTCCCCGCCAGGAGTTCGGCGTGGAAGGGCACTCCGATGACGGTGGTCGGCCGCTGGTCCGCGGCGACCGCGGTGAGGATCCCGGCGGCCGTCATCCGTTCCGGCACGGTGAGCGCGGCCCGGGCGTGCAGGCCGTTGAGCAGCCCGCCGACCAGTCCGAGCACGTGCACCACCGAGGACAGCAGCACCACCCGCTCGCCCTCGCCAGGGAACTCCACCAGCCTTCGGTAGCAGTCGAGTTCGCGCAGCAGGTCGGAGGCGGTGCGGGCGATGACCTTGGCCGGGCCGGTGGACCCGGAGCTGAGCTGGATCAGCGCGTGCCCGGTGCGGGCGGGGAGCCCGTCCGGCAGCGGGACGGCCACCGGCTCGACCTCGGAGAAGCCGCGCAGGGCCGCGGCGGGCCGGTGGGCGGAGCCTACCAGCACCTGCGGGGCCAGCCTGGCCACCGCCGCGTCGACCTCGTGGTCGGTCAACCGGTGGTCGAGCAGCGTGACTTGGGCCCGGAGTCGCCAGCAGGCCAGCAGCACGGCGACGAACGCCACCGAGGGCGGCAGCCGCAGCGCGGCGGTGCCGCCCGGGCCGAGCCCGGCGGCGGCCAGCCGTACGGACTGCTCCTCGACCAGGGCGCGCAGGGCGTCCCGGTCGAGCGGTGCGCCGAAGCGCAGGCACTCCTGGTGCCCCGGGCCGGCCAGCAGCGACCGCTCGACCCAGTCCGGCGGGGCGTCGGCGTGCGGTGGTGCGGAAAGCGGAAGTGAAAAGCGGGAAAAGCCGGTCAACGCGGCTCCACACGGGTGAGGGGATTTGACATGGACGCAATGGGCGTCGTTCTCAGTCAATACGGTCAATTCCGTTGCCAGACGATGGCACAGACGTTTGGTCAAATCAAGGTCTATACCAATGTGCTTGTTGCTCCTACGCTGCCGAACCGGGACCGGCCCGCGCGTGGTCGTCCCGGAAACGAGGATGTCCGTGGCAGCACTCACGCTGGCCGGGATCGAGAACGCGGCACGCGACCGACTCCCCCCGGAAATATGGGACTTCATCGAAGGCGGCAGCGACGCGGAACGCACCCTGACGGCCAATCGGGAGGTGTTCGGGCACCATGCACTGCGCCCGCGCACCCTGGTCGACGTCTCCGTGTGCGACCCGGCACTGACCCTCCTCGGCACACCGCTGCGACTTCCGCTCGGAATCGCCCCGATGGCCTACCACCGGCTGGTCGACCCGGAGGGCGAGACCGCCACCGCGCGTGCCGCCGGCAGGGCCGGCGCCCTGCTGGTCGCCGCCATGTTCGCCAGCCGCACCCTGGAGGAGATCGCCGCCGCCGCCACCGGCCCGCTCTGGCTCCAGCTCTACTGGCTGCGCCGGCGCGTGGCCCTGACCGCCCTGGTCGAACGCGCCGAGGCGGCCGGCTTCCGGGCCCTGGTGCTGACCGTGGACGCGCCCAGGATCGGCCGCCGGCTGCGCGACCGCCGCAACGGCTTCGCCATCCCGCCCACCGTCCGCGCGGTCAACCTGGACGACAGCCTGATGGCCGCCGGCCACCGCGCCGCCGAAGGCCGTTCGGGCATCGCCGAACACGCCCGCGAGCAGTTCGACCCCAGCCTGAGCTGGTCCGACCTCGCCTGGCTGCGCGCCCGCACCCGGCTGCCGCTGGTCCTCAAGGGCGTCCTCACCGCCGAGGACGCCCGGCTGGCCGTCGAACACGGCGTGGACGCCCTCCTGGTCTCCAACCACGGCGGCCGCCAGCTCGACGGGGCGCTGCCGGCCCTGTCCGCCCTGCCCGAGGTGGTCGACGCGGTGCCCGCCGACCTCCCGGTGCTGCTCGACGGCGGCGTGCGCACCGGCACGGACATCGCCGTCGCCCTCGCCCTCGGCGCCCGGGCCGTACTGATCGGCCGGCCCGCCCTCTGGGGCCTGGCCGCCGACGGCGAGGCCGGGGTGCACCGGGTGCTCCAGCTGCTGCACGAGGAACTCGACCACACCATGGCCCTGTTGGGCCGGCCCCGGCTCGCCGACCTGGACCGCGGCGCCCTCGCCCCGTGGCCCCGCCCGGCCGGCTGAACCCCGCCGCACCCTCGCCACGTTCTCAGAAGGAGAACCGATGACCGAACCGAACGACCGCTTCCCCGGCTGGGACTGGGACGACCCGAAGGGACTGGACACCCGCCTTGAAGCGTTCAGCGCCCAGGTCGCCACCTGCGACACGCTCGAAGCGCGCCCCGGCGCCCTGCCGCGCGACCACGCCGAGCTGCGCGAACTCGGCATCACCGGCATCGAGTTCGCCGCCTTCCGGACCGCCCACCCGGAAGGACTCGGCACCGACCTCGCCACCCTGCGCGGCTCTGCCCCCGGCCCCGGCACCGACCCCGACCCTGACCCCGGGCCCGGCACCGCCACCGAACCCGGCACCCTCTACCGGGTCGACGGCGACCGCTGGTTCACCCAGCTCGACATCGCCCGGCCCCTGCCCTTCGCCGACGCCAGCGTCGACTGGGTCTACGCCGAGCACCTGATCGAGCACGTCACCCTGCCCGTCGCGGTCGGCTGGCTGCGCGAGGCCCGCCGGATCCTGCGCCCCGGCGGCGTCCTGCGCCTCACCACCCCCGACCTCGCCCGCTACCTGGTCGGCTACGCCACCGGCGACGGCTTCCTCGCCAAGCACCGGCGCCGCCTCACCACCCTCGGCTTCGGCCCGCCGATGCCCGCCCGCCCGGCCTTCCTGGTCAACCAGATCTTCCGGCACTACGGCCACCAGTGGATCTACGACCTGGACGAGCTGCGCCACGTGCTCACCCGGGCCGGGTTCGGCCCCGAACAGATCCGGCACTGCGCCTACCGCCAGGGCCTCCGTTCGGACGTCGCCGACCTCGACACGGCCTTCCGCACCGACGAGACCGTCTACGTTGAGGCCGACCGCTGAAGCCCGCCCAGCCACCGCCGAACCGCCGCTGAACGGACCGCCCATGCCCCTGCACCCCCAGGCCGAGGCCCTGCGCGCCCGCCGCGCGCGCAGCGGCGCCCCGCCGCTCTACTCCCTCACCCTCGCCGAGGCCCGCGCCGCCGACCTCGCCGACATCCGCGCCGCGGCCGGCACCCCCGAACCGGTCGCCGCCGTCGAGGAGCACCGCATCCCCGGCCCCGGCGGCGAACTCGCCCTGCGGCTCTACCGGCCCGAACCGCCCGGCCGCCCGCTGCCCGCCCTGCTCTACCTGTTCGGCGGCGGCTGGACCCTCGGCTCGGTCGACACCAGCGACGCGATCTGCCGCCGCCTCACCAACGCCGTCGGCTGCGTCACCGCCTCCGTCGGCTACCGGCCGGCCCCCGAACACCCCTTCCCCGCCGCCCTGCACGACTGCCGCGCCGCGCTCCACCGACTCGTCTCCCACTCCGAGGAGTTCGGCATCGACCCGGCCCGGATCGCGGTCGGCGGCGACAGCGCCGGCGGCAACCTCACCGCCGCCCTCACCCTGCTGCTGCGCGCCGAGGGCGGCCCGCAACTGCGCCACCAGCTGCTGGTCTACCCCAACACCGACCGCGCCGCCGACACCCCCTCGCTGCGCGAACACGACGACCCGCTGCTGTTCAACCGCCGCTCGGTGGACTGGTACTGGGGCCACTACCTGGCCGACCCGGCCGACGGCGCCAGTCCGTACGCCTCCCCGCTGCGCGCCGCCGACCTCTCCGGCCTGCCGCCCGCGACCGTCCTCACCGCCGAGTACGACCCGCTGCGCGACGAGGGCGAGCAGTACGCCGAGGCGTTGCGCGCGGCCGGCGTCCCGGTGGAGCTGCGCCGCTACCGGGGCGTGCCGCACGGCTTCTTCGCCATGGCCGGCACCCTGGACGCGGCCGCCGAGGCCCAGGCGCACGCCGCCGCCCGACTGCGGGAGGCGCTGCGGTGACCCTGCGACTGGAAGACCTGCACGGTTCGCTCGCCGACCCGCTGCTGGACGCGATGACCTTCCTCAACGAGGTCACCACCCGCTACCCCGAGGCCGTCTCCTTCGCCCCCGGCCGCCCCTACGAGGGCTTCTTCGAACCCGAGGACGTCCCCGCCTACCTGGACGGCTACCTCGACCATCTCGCCGACCGCGGCCTCGACCGGAACGCCGTGCGCACCGCGCTGTTCCAGTACGGCCCCACCAAGGGCATCATCGCCGACCTGGTCGCCCGCACCCTCGCCAACGACGAGGGCCTCACCGTCGCCCCCGAGGCCCTGGTGCTCACCGTCGGCGCCCAGGAGGGCATGCTGCTCGCCCTGCGTGCGCTGTGCGCCGGCCCGCAGGACGTGCTGCTGGTCAGCTCGCCCTGCTACGTCGGCGTCACCGGCGCCGCCCGGCTGCTCGACCTGACCACCCTGCCCGTCCCCGAGGGCCCCGACGGCGGCCCCGACCCGGAGGCCGTCCGCGCCGCCGCCCGGTCGGTACGGGCCGGGGGCCGCCGCCCGCGCGCCCTGTACGTCGTCCCGGACTTCGCCAACCCCTCCGGCACCAGCATGCCGGTCCAGGCCCGCACCCGGCTGCTGGACGCGGCCGCCGAGGAGGGCCTGCTGGTCATCGAGGACAACCCGTACGGCTTCTTCGCCCGCACCCCGGGCCTGCGGCCCACCCTCAAGGCGCTGGACCGCCGCCGCCAGGTCCTCTACCTGGGCTCCTTCGCCAAGACCTGCTTCCCCGGCGCCTGGGTCGGCTACGTCGTCGCGGACCAGGAGGTGGCCGGGCCGGGCGGGCGGCGCAGCCTGCTGGCGGACGAACTGGCCAAGCTGAAGAGCATGACGACGGTCAACACCCCGGCGCTCAGCCAGGCCGTCATCGGCGGCATGCTGCTGGCCCACGACTGCAGCCTGCGCGCCGCCAACGCCCGTGCCACGGCCCACTACGCGGCCGGCATGGACACCCTGCTGCGGGAGCTGGACCGGCACTTCCCGGCCTCCGAGCGGCGCCGGCTGGGCGTCTCCTGGAACCGGCCGGAGGGCGGCTTCTTCGCCGTGCTGACGGTCCCGTTCCGGGCCGACGACGCGGCGATGGAGCGCTGCGCGCGCGAGTACGGGGTGCTGTGGACGCCGATGGCACCGTTCTACCCGGCCGGCGGGGGCGAACACCGGCTTCGGCTCTCCATCAGCTCGCTGACGCGAGCTCAGATCATCGACGGCGTAGCCCAGTTGGCGTCCTTCATCGGCGCCTGAAGGCCTCGGCGGGCGCCTGACAGTAGCGGTAGGGCCCGGCTCGCCGTCACGAGCCGGGCCCCACCGATGCCCGGCGTCAGCGCACCCGGGTGGAGAACAGTCGCGCCGACCAGTACACCGCCAGGACGGTCATCAGTACGACCACCAGCAGCCCCTGCCAGACCACCGCGTCCCCGGCGTGCCCGGAGAACAGCGCGCGCATGCCCTCCACCGCCCAGTAGAAGGGGTTCCAGTGGGCGAGCTGCTGCAGCCACCGCGGTGCCAGGGTGAGCGGCAGCAGCACCCCGGAGAGCAGCGCGATCGGCTGGGCGATGGTGTTCACCACCGGCGACATCGCCGCGTCGGTGGGCACCATCAGCGCGATTCCGTAGGAGATCGCCGAGGTCATCAGCGCCAGCAGGCCCAGCAGCAGATAGGCGAGCAGCAGGTTCGGCGGGCTGACCCGCAGGCCGAACGGCAGCGCGATCAGGGTGATCAGGACGGCCTGCACCAGCAGCGCCACCATCTCCCGCAGCGCCCGGCCGAGCAGCAGCGCCAGCCGGCTGACCGGGGTGACCCGGGAGCGCTCGATGATCCCGGCCTTGAGCTCGCCCAGCAGGCTGAAGCCGGTGAACAGCCCGCCGAAGATGCACAGCACCGCCAACAGGCCCGGCACGTACACCTGGTAGGCGTCGGCGTAGCTGGCGGCGCCCTGCGGGGCGAGCACCTTCTTCAGCAGCGGGGCGAACAGGAGCAGGTAGAACACCGGCTGGATGACGCCGACGGCGATCCAGATCGGGGTGCGGATCATGAGCAGCAGCTGGCGCTGGAGGACCAGCCAGGTGTCGCGGGCGAGCTTCACGGTCTCCCCTGGGGGTCGGGCGGGAAAGGGGCGTGGGAGGGGGCCGGCCGGTCAGGACTGCCGCAGCGAGCGGCCGGTGCGGGCCAGGAACACGTCGTCCAGGCTGGGCCGTTGGAGCTGGACGGTGCCGGGCGTCACGCCCGCCGCCTCCAGGGCGCGCAGCAGCCGCGGGATGGCGGCCGCGCCGTCCTCCAGGTAGAGCCGCAGCCCCTCCTCGCCGTCGGCCTCCAGCCGGTGCAGGTACGGCTGGGGGCGCAGCACCTCGGCCGCGCGCTCGACGACGTCCTCGCCGGAGGCGAGTCCGAGCAGCACGACGTCGCCGGAGATCTCGCGCTTGAGCGCGGTGGGCGTGCCCTCGGCCACCACCTGGCCGTGGTCGACGATGGCGACCCGGTCGCAGAGCGCGTCGGCCTCGTCCAGGTAGTGGGTGGTGACGACCACCGTCATGCCCTGGGTGCGCAGCCGGCGGATCTCCTCCCAGACGTACGCCCGGCTGGCCGGGTCCAGCCCGACGGTGGGCTCGTCCAGGAACAGCACCTGCGGCTGGTGGATCACCCCGAGGGCGATGTCCACCCGGCGGCGCTGGCCGCCGGAGTAGGTGGCGCACGGGCGGTCGCCGAACTCGCCGAGGTCGAAGGCCTTGAGGGCGTCCGCGGCGGCCTGGACGGCCGGCGCCTTGCCGGCGCCGTACAGCCTGGCCTGCAGCACCAGTTCCTCGCGGGCGCTGACGTTGTCGGTGGTGCCGCCGCCCTGGGCGACGTAGCCGATCCGGCGGCGGACCCCGGCCGGGTCCTTGAACAGGTCGGCCCCGGCGATGGTGGCCCGTCCGCCGTCCGGGCGGATCAGGGTGGCCAGCATGCGCAGGGTGGTGGTCTTCCCGGCGCCGTTGGGGCCGAGGAAGCCGTAGATCTCGCCGGCGGCGACGGACAGGTCGATGCCGCGCACGGCGTCGACGGTGGGGTCCCCGCCGCCGCGGCGGGAGGTCTTCTTGCGGTAGGACTTGCGCAGTCCCGCGGTCTCGATCAACCGGAACTCCCGTACGGGGATGGGCTGCCACGGCACCGGGGGAACGGGCGGGCTCGGCGCCTGTGAAGGCGGTGTTGCTGCGACACCCTAGGGGTGGACCCCACCCGGAGACAATGGCCTAGACCAATGGACGTGCGATCTCCTGTCTGCTAGGGCGTGTCTTTCGGATCACGTCGCCCGCCTGGCGTGATCCGACAGACACGCCCTGAAGGGGCGTTCACCGGGACGGCCGGGCCAGCGCCGCCAGCCGGTCCGCCGCGACGGCCGCCCCGCCGCCCGCCAGCAGTTCGCGGCCGACCTGAACCGCCCTGGCCCGGTAGTCCGTTGCTCCGAGTACGGCGCTGAGCGCCGCCGCCAGCCGCTCGGGCGTCACCCGGGCGAACGGCACCCGCAGGCCCGCCCCGGCCGCCGCCACCTGCGCGGCGACGAACGGCTGGTCGTGCCGGATCGGCGCGGTCACCAGCGGCACCCCGTGCGCCAGCGCCTCGCCCACGGTGTTCATCCCGCCGTGGCAGAGCACCGCGTCCAGCTCGCCGCGCGCCAGCAGCTCCAGCACCGGCGCCCGGTCCACCGCCACGGTGTGCGGCGGGAGTTCGGGCAGCAGCTCGCGCGGCGCGGCGAACACCGGCTGCACCTGCGGGCCGCACAGTTCCAGTGCCCGGGCGGCCCGCGCGTGGAAGTCCGCGCCGAGCCCGCCGGCCAGCGTGCCCATGGTGACCAGCACCCGCCGCCGCCCGGGCAGCAGCCGCTGCCAGGGAAAGTGCGGGTCGTGCGGGCGTGCCGAGAGCACCGGGCCGACCAGCGCGTGCTGCGGCGGCGGGGCGGCCCCGGTCAGCGCCGGCCCGGTGGTGGCCAGCACCAGGGCGGGGGAGAAGCGCGGGTCCAGGTACTCCTCGGTGGGCAGCCGGGCCCGCTCCCACAGCCCGCGCAGCAGCCCGGTCATCCAGGCCTCGACCTGCGGCAACGCCCGGTAGGGGCGGCCCAGTTCCATCGCCCCGGGCGCGAAGCTCGCCCACGGCAGGCCGTGCCGGTGGGCGGCCAGCGCGCCTGCCGGGGTGTGCTGGTCGACCAGCAGCACGTCCGGCCGGTACTCCCGCACGATGGTGTCCAGCGGCTTCGCAGTGAACCGTGCGTACGGGACGATGAACCCCTCCCAGAGCGAGCGCAGCGCGGCCAGGCCGTGCCCGCCCTGGGCGCGGAAGGCCCGGGTGCCGGTGCCGAGTACACGGGCGTCCGGGCCGAGCAGGGGTCGCAGTACCGACTCCGTACCGGTCCAGGCGACGTCGTGGCCGCGTGCGGTCAGTTCGGCGGCGATGCCCGCGGCCGGGTTGACGTGCCCGGTGAGCGGGGGCATCACCAGCAGGAACCGGCTCATCGTCCGTCCTCCTCGGGGAGCAGGGCCTGGAGGTCGGCCACGGTGAGCGCCTCCAGCGCGGCCAGGTCCAGCCGGGCGCGCAGGCCGGCCAGGTCGGCGGCCGGGCCGAAGCGTTCGGTCAGGCGGGCGGCCAGCTCGGCGAGTTCGCACTCGTCCAGCAGCAGGTCGCCGTCCAGCCGGGCGTCCGGGGTCAGCCGGTGCTCCCAGCCGGGCGGCGCTCCGGCCACCTCGCTCAGCAGGGCGGCCAACGCCCGGTTCAACGGGGCTGGGAGGCTGGGCGGTTCACGATCTGGCAAGGGAGGTTCTCCCGTCCGGTCGACGGTGCGGAACATGGCGGTGGGCGGCGGCCCCGGCGCCCCGGAGGGACGGCCGGCCGAGGGTCGTGGCGAAGGGGCCGCGAACGGGACGGCTGGGGCGGGCGCGAAGGAGAAGGGCCCGAGATCACTTGTGCGACCAGGCGGGCGTGGGAATACTAGCCCGGGTGACCGCACTGGAGGCAGTGGCCGTCCACCTCCCCCCACACGCCGTGCCCATCGAGGCGGTGGGCGAGCGCATCGGCCTGACCCCACGTCAACTTCGTCTCTTCCGCCGCTTCCACGGCCTGGACCAGCTGCGACTGGATCCGGCCGGGACGCTGCCCGACCTGCTCGACGCAACCCTCGACAACCTGCCGGAGCTGCGCGGACGCGAGCGGCACGTCCGCTTCGTGATCCACGCCCGCAGCATGCCGGTGGCCGTGCCCTACCCGCTCAACCCCCTGCACGAGCTGCTCGCCGCGCGCGGACTGGCGCACGCGAACGCCTTCACCGTGACCCACCACGCCTGCGCGGTGGGCCTGCTGGCCATCGACCTGGCCGGCCGGCTGCTGGCCGGCGACCCCGACCCGCAGGCCCTCGCGCTGGTGCTGGCGGGGGAGAAGACCTTCACCAAGGACGCCCAGGTGGTGCCGGAGACCGGCATCTTCGCCGAGGGCGCCGCCGCCTGCCTGGTCAGCGCGGACGGGCCGCGGCACCGGGTGCGCTCCTTCGCGGTGCGCCAGCGCCCGGAGTTCGACGGGCGGCTGGCCGAGGACGCGGAACTGCTCGCCCGCTACCAGCGCGAGTACCCGAACGTGATGGTGGAGGCCATCGAGGCCGCGCTCGACGAAGCCGGTCTGGACCTCTCCCGACTGGCCGCGGTGCTCCCGCACAACGTCAACCAGGCGTCGTGGCGGATGGTGGCGCGCCGGATCGGCTATCCGCTCGAGAAGGTGGTGCTGGACAACGTGCTGTCGGTCGGGCACAGTTTCGCTGCGGACAGCCTCATCAATCTTCACACCGCCACCACGCGGGGGCTGATCCGCCGCGGCGACCACTACCTGATCGCCGCTGCCGGCATCGGGGCCACCTTCTCCGCGATGGTGATGCAGTACTGACGATCCGTCAGTCCGCGACTCGAACCCCCGAGCAGCACTTCCCCCGTAGTGACCAGCAGAGCCCACTTCCACGTACGACGGGACGGGACACCCATGTCAGAACCCGTGGTCCAGACCACTGACTCCGAACTGCGCGAGCGCATCCTGCACGGCATCGGCGAGCTGCTGCCGCGCGTGCTCAAGCGCGAACTGCCCGAGATCCCGGCGGACGCCTGCCTGTTCGACGACCTCGGCCTCACCTCGGCCGGCACCATCGAACTCATCCTGGAACTCGAGGAGTCGCTCGACCTCCAGGTGGACGTGGAGCAGATCACCGAGGACGACCTGCGGTCGGTCACCAAGCTGGCCGACTACGTCGCCGGGCACCTCATCGCCGAGGACTGACCGGGTGGCCGCCGGTTCCCCCGGTCCCGCCGGTCCCTCCGGGCTGCGGATCACCCGGGCCCTGGCCCGGTGCTTCGACGGCCGCTCGGAGGCCTCGCTCGACCCCGACCTTCGGGTCTTCGTCTCCGACCTGGTCCGCCCGTACGGCCTGCCGCCGCGTGAGGACCTGCTGCGCGAGGGCGTCGGCCACTCCTACGAGGAGCTGGCCGCCGGGCTGCTGCGCGAGGCACTGGCCGAGGACGAGCCGGTGGACCTGCTGATCCTCGCCTTCGACACCCCGGACGTGCGCCCCGGCGCACCCTCCTCGCTCGCGCTCAGCCGGTCCGTCCCGGGCGAGCCGCTGGCCTTCGCCGTCTGCGACCAGGGCGGCGCCGCGGCCTTCACCGCGCTGCGGCTGGCGGCCGACTACCATCGCACCGGCGCCTGCCGCCGGGCGGTGGTGGTGCTGGCCGAGCAGACCGCGCTGCACTACGAGCCGGCCGAGCCGGTGGCGATGCCCCGGCGGCACGCCGCGGTGGTGCTGGTCTGCGAGGAGGCGCCCGGCGCCGGGCTGGCGGTGCGGCAACTGCCCGGCGTCGACCGGCCCGAACCGCTGGTACGGGCCCGGGTGGAGGAACTGGGCCCCGAGGTGGCCGTGCTGGACTCGACCGGCGCCGGCCCGGCCGCGCAGCCCTTCACCGGCCTCTGGGCGCAGCTCGCCGAGCGGCTGCCCGAGTGGCGGGAGCGGCAACGGCCTTGGCTGCTCGCCGGGTTGGACCGCCGGCTCGGGGTGCTCAGCGTCCTGGCGCAGCCGTGACCGGGCTCGAACTCCGGTTGATCCGCACCGATCAGCCGGAGGGCGTGGTCGCCCGGCTGTGGCGGACGCTGGACGCGCAGGAGCGCGCCCGCGCGGTACGGGCGGACGCGCTGCGCCGGAGCCGCTTCACCGTGGTGCGCGGCGCCGTCCGGGAGGTGGTCGCCGAGCGGCTGGGCATCCGCCCGGCCGAGGTGCTCTGGCGGCGGGGGCCGCAGGGCAAACCGGAGCCGGTGGGCGCCGGCGAGCTGCGGGTGAACTGGTCGGCCGCGGACTCCCTGGCCGTGTTGGCCCTCGCCGAGGGCCGGTCGGTCGGAGTGGACGTGGAGGGGCCGCGCGACGCCCGGCTGGCCGAGCGGATGGCCGCCCGCTGGTTCCCCTTCGAGGAGGCGCGCTTCGTCGCGGAGGCCGCCGAACCCGCCGAGCGGGCGGCGCGCTTCGCCGCGCTGTGGTGCCGCCGGGAGGCCTGTGTGAAGGCCTACGGCGGACGGCTGACGCAGGCGTTCGGGGTGTCGGTGGCAGGCCGCTCCCCGCTGCTGCTGGCCGATCCGGGCCCGCTCGGGGCCGGCCCGGTGGGGCTGTGCGACGTGCCCGTCCCGGAGCCGTACCGGGCGGCCGTGGCCCTCGTCGGAGCCTTGCCGGATGGCCTCAACTCTACTGTATGGCAAGGAAGTTGATTGACCATCAGGACATTGGACGATCACCGGCGACCGCTGGTAGCGTCCGGCCGTACCCCCCGCTGAGCCCTTCCCGGTGAGCCGAGAGGCACGTACGACGTGACTGCGCACCACGACACCCCGCATGCCGCAGCACCGCATGCCGCAGTACCGCACGATCAGGCACCGCTCGACCCGGCGCCGCACGACTCGGCACCGCACGGTCCGGCCCGGGCCGGCCGGCCGGTCACCGTCCGCTTCGCCGCGACCAGCGGCGGCTCGGGCCCGCTCACCCGCGGCCAGGACAACATGATCCGGTGCATCCGGCGCGCCGCCCCCGAGCAGATCAACAAGGAGTCGCTCTGGCCCGTCCCGCCCGGCACCTCGCTCGCCGCCGGCCTGAACGCCCTGCGGCTGCTGGTCGAACGGCACGAGTCGCTGCGGACGTCCTTCCCGCCCGGCTCGGGCCCGGACGCCTTCCCGGAGAGCCAAGTGGTGCACGGGGACGGCCGCTTCGCCGTCACCGTGGTCGAGACGGAGGGCCTGGCCGGCCATGAACTCGACACCCTGGCCGCGCGGTTGGGGCAGGTCGACGTCGCCGTCCCGCTGGAGCTGACCGCCGTCCCGAGGATCCGCTTCACCCTGCTCGCCGAGGGGCCCCGACTGCTGCGGCTGGTCGCCGTGGTGTGCCACGCCGGCGCCGACGGCGCCGCCACCGCCCTGCTGATCCAGGACTGGTACGCCCTCGCCGCCGGGAGGGAGCTCCCGCCCGCCACCGCCCCGACCCCGATCCAGATCGCCGCCGCCGAGCAGAGCCCGCAGGGCCGCCGCCGGGCGAGCGGCGCGCTGCGGCACTGGGCGAAGGTGCTGGGCTCCGGCCCCCAGGTCGTGTTCGCCGACTCCCGGATCACCGGCCCGCCGAGCGATCCCGGAGCCCTGCTGGTCCGCTCCCGCGCCGCGGCCGCCGACCTCGCCGCGGTCTGCCGCCGCACCGGCGCCAGCCCCTCCGTCGTCCTGCTCGCCGCCTTCTCCGCCCTGGTCGCCCACCGGGCCGACCGCACCGAACTGGCCATCGCGGCGCTCTCCGCCAACCGCCAGCGCGCCGCCCTGATCGACCACGTCGGCACCCTCGCCCAGGACGCCCTGATCCTGCTGGACACCGGCGCCGAGGACCTCGACCAGTTGATCGGGCGCGCCAAGGCCGCCTCGCTGAGCGCCTACTGGCACAGTGTCCTGGACGCCGAGCAGGTCTGGCAGCTGGTGGAGGACGCCGCCCATGTGCGCGGTTCCCGCTTCGCCCGCCAGGTGGTGGTCAACGACCTGAGCCTCACCATTCCGGCCGCCGTCGCCGACGCCCAACCGGTGCCGACCGCGGACCCGGAACTCACCGCGCTGCCCGCCCCGCTGCTGCCGGTCCGGCTGATGTTCACCATCCTGCGGATCAGCGGCAGCCTCGACTTCGCCCTGATCGCCTGCTCCCAGGTGTTCGACCCGGAGGAGACCGAGGGCTTCGCCCGCGCCCTGCTCGCCCTGCTCGCCGCGGCCGCCGAGGGGCCCGTCCCGCTCGCCCCGCTCCCCGGGGCGCCCGGCCCGCCGGTGGCTGCCGCGCCGCCCGGCCGCGAGGGCGGCGACTGGCGGCTCGTCGACGGCTCCCGGATCGACCTGACGGCCGTCCACACCCTGCTGGACGCGGCCCTCGACCCCGCCGCGGGGCAGCGGATCACGGTGGAGGAGGAGCGGCGGATCACCGTGGAGGAGGGGCGGTTGACGCTCGACCTGACCACCGCCGACCCACGGCTGACCCCCGCCGACGTGCACCGCGCGGTGGTCGCCGCGCTGCCCGGCCGGGACACCGCGATGGCGCCGCACCACTACCGGATCCGCTACCGGGGCCCGGACGGTGAGCGGCTCGGCGCCGGCAGCGGCCGCGACCCCGAGGTCGTCGCCCGGCTCGCCGCACTCACCTGAACGTGGGACCGCGGGGCCGCCGGGCCGTCCTCACTCCGACGGGTCCGGCCCGCCCTCCCGGTCGGCCTCGCCGAAGGCCCACGGCAGTTCCCAGGAGCAGGCCGAGGTGGCCCCGGAGGTGAGCCCCCACGGGTTCGGCACCTCCTGGGCCTCCTCCTCGTCCCCGTCCTGCAGCGGCAGCCGGTCGATCACCGCGACCAGCGCGGGCGGCAGCTGCGGTGCCAGCCCCCGGTGCACCCGGGAGAGGATGTCGCGCCGTACGTCCTCCGGCAGCAGTGGCCGTCTCATCCGCAACGGCCCCGGCCCGGGCGGGTGTTCGGTCGTGGACAGCTGCTCGGACCAGGCCCGCCAGTAGTCGGCGTCGTCGGTCTCGCCGAGCATCAAGTGGTGCAGATGGAGGCAGTAGGCGGCCGTCCCGCTGCCCGAGCCGGCCGCGAAGCGCCACCAGAACTCGGCCCCCTCCTCCTTGCCGGTGGCGTACAGCAGCGCGGCGAACACCTCCGCCCCCTCCGGCTGGATCCGGCGGGCGTTGACCAGCAGGTCCAGCCCCCGGGAGGCGCACGGCGCGCCCAGCACCAGGGCGACCACCAGGCCCAGTTCGAAGGCGGCCTGCTCGTGCTCCGTGGGCAGGTGGGCCGGGGCGGCGGTGAGCCGGGCCTGGCGCAGGGCCGCGATCCGCTCGGCGTGGGCGCGTTCGGGCCGGGGCACGCGGAACACCGTGCGCCCCCCGTCGGCCCCGCCCGCCCCGTCCGTCGGCGGGGCCTTCGGATCGGCGGTCATGCCTCGCCGCCCCTGTCCGGCAGTTCACCCACCCCGAGCCGGCGCGCCAGCCGCTCCCGGGCGTGCCGGAGATTGGAGTGCACCGTCGCCACCGGCCGGCTCAGGTAGGCCGCGATCACCCTGGTGTGCAGGCCCAGCAGATAGCGCAGGATCACCACGTCCCGCTGTCGGTCCGGCAGTTCGAGGATCGCCGCGTACAGCCGCACCTCGTCCGCCTCGCTGTGCAGCAGCCCGTCGGCGACCTGCTTGAACGCCCCGATGACGGCAGCGAAGGTGACGGCCTCCACCTCGACCGGCTCCTCCGCCGACACCCAGTCCCCGACGTGCCGGTTCGCCAACCGCCAGGCGTACGCAGCCGGTTCCTCGAACCGCAGCACCTGCGGCCAGCAGCGGGCCAGATCGGCCTTGACCGCCTCGACCACCAGGGCTGCGTCGGCCTGGCTGCCTATCCTGGTCAACGCGAGGGCGCGCCAAGCGGGTTCATGGGTCTCGCAGAACGCGGCGTAGCTGAGGTCCAGGCGCAGGCCCGCCTCCGTCATCACCGCCGCCCGCTCCGCCCCGGCCGTCGCGGCGCACTCCACCGCCGTCCCTCCGCGGTGCCCGCGCACCGGGGCACCCCTGTCGATCGTCATCGAGCCTGCTTTCCGTGGCCGTCGGCAGCGCACCGGGCCACCCGAGGATCGGGCTGTCCGCGCCCATCCTCATTCCAGCGGACTCGTTACTCCAGGCTTCAGGCCGAATACATATCGTCATGTCATGTGATCTGGACATTGATTGGAAGGGTGAGGACGGCGATTGGCCCCGGATACCGTGGGCAGCAATCGGACGGTGAGAGCGAAGCCGAAGGGGGACGCGCGATGACCCGCTACGACGGAGTCGACCTGCGGCTGAACGTGGCGCACTCCGCCCGGATGTACGACTACTACCTCGGCGGTTTCACCAACTTCGCCGCCGACCGCGAGGCCGCCGGCCACGTCCTCGCCACCGCGCCCTGGGTGCGCACCGCCGCCCGCGCCAACCGCTCCTTCATGCACCGCTCGACCCGTGCCCTCGCCCGGGCCGGCATCGACCAGTTCATCGACATCGGCACCGGCATCCCCACCTCGCCCAACCTCCACGAGGTCGCCCAGGGCATCCGACCGCGCGCCCGGGTCGTCTACGCCGACAACGACCCGATCGTCCTCACCCACGCCCTCGCCCTGCTCACCAGCACCCCGGAGGGACGCACCGCGTACGTCGAGGCGGACGTCACCGACCCCGTCGCGCTGCTCGCCGCGCCCGGCCTGTGCGAGACCATCGACCTCACCCGTCCGGTCGCGCTCTCCCTCAACGCCCTGCTGCACTTCGTGCCCGACGCCCAGGGCGCCCACGAACTGGTCGACCACCTCAAGTCCGTCCTCGCCCCCGGCAGCGCCCTGGTGATGAGCCATCTGACGGCCGACTTCGACCCGGAGGAGATCGGCCGGGTCGTCGGCATCTACCAGGCCGCCGGCACCGCCGTCCAGGCCCGCAGCCACGGCGAGTTCGCCCGGTTCTTCGACGGCTGGGACCTCCTCGCCCCCGGCATCGTGCCCACCGTGGACTGGCGGCCCCGCGCCGACGAGCCACCCGTCCCGGCCTCCGCCGCGGCCGGGTACGCCGGCGTGGCGCTCCGGCCCTGACCGCGACGTCCCGATCCCTCCGCCCCCAGCGCCCTGCCCGGGTACCCCGGCCCCCGCCGTCCCACCCGTGCACCCCCGCCACCCCGGGCCCAGACTGGGTGGTGAACCGATGCCGCCCCGTGAGGGAGACGCATGCTGCTGGGACTCACCACCGCGCTGGTCGCCACCGTCTGCTTCGGGTTCGGGGCGGTGTTCCAGGCACGCGGGGCACGGTCGGCGCCGCGTGCGGACCGGGTGCGGGCGGGGCTGCTGGCCGCGCTGCTGCGGTCCTGGCAGTTCGTCCTCGGCACCGCCCTCGACATCCTCGGGTTCGTGCTGAGCATCGTCGCCCTGCGCAGCCTGCCGCTGTTCCTCGTCCAGGCCGTCACCAACGCCAGTCTGGCCGTCACCGCCCTGGCCGCCGTCTGGCTCCTGGGTGCGCGGCTGCGCCGGGGTGATGTCGTGGGCATCCTCGCGGTGGTCGTCGGCCTCCTTCTGCTGGCGTCGGGCTCCGGCCGGGAGGGCCGGGAGTACGCCCCGGCGGCCTTCCACTGGGCGCTGCTGGCCACCACCGTCGTGATGCTGCTGGCCACCCTGGTCCTGGTGCGCCGCGAGGGCACCGCCGTGGCCGCCGGTCTGGGCCTGCTCGCCGGGGTCGGCTTCGGGATCACCAGCCTCGCGGTGCGCGTGCTGGACGCGTCCGGTCCGACCGCCGTGCTCACCGATCCGGCCGCCTACGCCCTGGCGCTCGGCGGCCTGGGCGGCTACCTGGCGTACGCCCTCGCCCTGCAGCGCGGCACGGTGACGGCCGCGACCGCCGCCGGAACGGTGGCCGAGACCTTCGGCCCGGCCCTGGTGGGCGTGGTGTCGCTCGGGGATTCCGCGCGACCGGGTTTCGCCTGGTGCGCCCTGACGGGCTTCGCGATCGCGGTCGGCGGAACGTTCCTGCTCTCCCGCTTCGGTGAACTGGAGGGCGAGTCCGCCGAACTGTCCGTCCCGCGCCCGGACTCCGCGCCCGGACTCCGCGGCCGCGACCGCCGTCCCGCCCCGGTAGCTCGGACGGCTCTGCCGTGCGAAGGTGACTTGCCGGACGAATCGGACGGCAGGACGCCCAGGAAGCGGCAGGTGCGCGATGGCTGAGGAAGCCGCGACGGTGGAGGAAGCCCGCTCCGGGCGGTCGGCACCCACCGGCCGCCCCGTCGCGCTGATCACCGGCGCCTCCTCGGGCATCGGCCTGGCCACCGCCACCCGGCTGGCCGACGCCGGTTGGCGGACCCTGCTCTCCGGCACCGACCGCGCCCGGCTCGACGCCCTCGCCCAGCGCACCGGCGGACACGCCCTGCCCGAGGACCTCGGCAAACCGGACGGCCCCGCCCGCCTCGCCGAGGCCGCGCTGGCCACCGCCGGCCGGGTGGACGCGCTGGTCGCCAGCGCCGGCCTCGGCTGGCGCGGCCCGTTCGCCGAGACCCCGTCCGACGCCCTCGACCGGATGATCGAGGTCAACCTCGCCGCACCGCTGCGCCTGGTCCGGCTGCTGCTGCCCGGGATGCTGGAGCGCCGGCACGGCCGGATCGTGCTGCTGGGTTCGATCGCCGGCCAGGTCGGCGTGCGGGACGAGTCCGGCTACTCGGCCACCAAGGGCGGGCTGGCGATGTTCGCCGAGAGCCTCTGGTACGAGCTGCGCGGCACCGGTGTCGGCGTCCGTCTCGTGCTGCCCGGCGCGGTGGACACCCCGTTCTTCGACCGGCGGGGCACCCCGTACCAGCGCGAACGCCCCCGTCCGGTCTCGGCGGAGCGGGTCGCGGCCACCGTGATCGCGACCATCACCACCGAGCGGGACCGCCTCTACGTCCCGCACTGGCTCGGCTTCCCGGCCCGGATCCACGGGGTCGCCCCCGGCGTGTTCCGCCGGATGGCCGCCCGCTTCGGGTGAGCCGCGGAGTCCCCGGGTGAGCCCCGCGGTCAGGGCGCTGGGCGCGGCGGCCGCCGTCGAGCTCCTGCACCTCGCCCCGGCGGCGGTCCGCCTGCCGCCGGTGCGCCGCACCCTGGCCCGCCGCACCGCCGGGTACGGCACCGCCCCGAGCCACCTCGCCCTCACCTTCGACGACGGCCCCGACCCGCGCAGCACCCCGTACGTCCTCGACGCCCTGGACGAACTCGGCGCCCGCGCC
>NZ_MECK01000073.1 GCF_014596465.1 Streptomyces sp. CBMA123
ACCTCCAGCGCGACGAGCACTACCGCGCGCTGCAACGGGCCCTCACCGACGCCGTGGTGGACGGCCTGTACGAGACGGCCCGGCTGCGGCCCGCCGCCTGGCGCCGCATCCTCACCCGGCACGGCCACGACCCGGCGGCCGCCGCGTCCGCCCCCGCGTCCGCCCCCGCCGGGGCGCCGACGACCGGTGCCCCCACCCGCGCCGCCTCGCCGCCCGACCACCTGCTGATCCCCTCCATCGGGGTGGACGCCCCGGTCACCGGCCTGGGACTGAACGCCGACGGCACGGTCCAGGTGCCCTCCGCCGACCAGGCCGACCAGGTCGGCTGGTACCGCAACGGCCCCACCCCGGGCGAGTCCGGCCCCGCCGTCCTGATCGGGCACCTCGACACCAAGCACGGCCCGGCGGTCTTCAAGCGCCTGCCGGAACTCCACCCGGGCGACCTGATCCGGATCGGGCGCGCGGACGGCGGCACCGTGGACTTCACGGTCCGCAGCCTGGTCCAGGCCGCCAAGGACCACTTCCCCACCGACACGGTCTACGGCGACACCCCCGGGCCCGCGCTCCGGCTGATCACCTGCGGCGGGCGGATCGGCTCGGACGGCCACTGGACGGACAACATCATCGTCCTGGCGGCCCCGGCCTGACCCGGCCCGGCGCGACCGGGTCGGGTCAGGGCGGGGCGGAGCAGGTCGGGGCGGAGCGGAGCAGGTCGGGGTGGAGCGGGCCATGCCAGGCCCGGCTCACCCGAAACGGAACCACCGGTCACCCTCCGCGCGACCTACCACCGGAACAGCCGTCACGACGGACCCGCTCCACCCGCTGCACCAGCACGACGACCACCACCGGGGCGAACCAGGAGGACGAGCACCGACCGTGGCACCACCGACCCCGCCCCGCCCCCGCCGCGCCGCCGTGCCCGCGACCGCCCTCGCCGTGCTGGCCGCCCTGACCGCCCTCGGCGTACTGGCCTTCGGCCGCCCCGCCCCCGGCGGCCTGCGGGACGACGGCCCGCGCCAGGCTGTCGCCCCGCCCAGCCCGTCCCCGTCGGCCAAGCCGCTCTGGCCCGGCCTGGCCACCGCACCGCCGCCGGCCACCTCCTCGACCGATTCCGCCGCCCAGGCCCCGCCGCAGCCCGTCCCCGACGTGACCGTCCCCGGGCACGACCTCACCGCGGCGGACGTCCGCACCCTGCTCGCCAAGGACCCGGGGGTGAGCGCGGAGGAGCGGCGCGCGCTCGAATCCTGCACCGAGTGCGAGGCGCGGGCCCCCGAGTTCCGCGACCTCACCGGCGACGGGCGGCCCGAGCTGATCGCCGCCGTCGCCACCCCCGGGCCGGTCGTCCTGCACGTCTACACCCTCGCCGACGACCGGGTCCTGCCGATCCTGCGGGTCCAGGTGCTCCAGCGCTTCAGCGCCGCGACCATCGACTGCGACCTGTGGCTGTACGAGCCGACCACCTACACCACCCGCACCACCCGCCACTACCGCTGGGACGGGAGCAGGCTCGCCCTGATCGAGAAGAAGGTGGAGGGGGTCGGCCTGCTCCCGCCCGCCGACCCGTCCGCCGACCCGACGTCCGGCGCCGGCACCGCCCAGGTGCCGTTCCCGGCCCGCCCCACCGCCGGGCCGAAGCAGCCTCCGGCCGCGGGCGTCCCCTTCCCCTATCCGTCGCGGGCCACCGCCCAGCCGTCCGGCCCCGCCGTCGCCCCGGAAGCGAAGCGATGACCACCGCAGCCGCCCCCGCCCAGCCGCACATCCTGCTCGTCGAGGACGACGAGGTGATCCGGGAGGCCACCCGGATGGCCCTGGAGCGCTACGGCTTCCCGGTCACCACCGCCGCCGACGGCCTGGAGGGGCTGGAGGCCTTCCACGCCGTCCGCCCCGACCTCCTGCTGCTGGACGTCATGCTGCCGCTGCTCGACGGGGTCGGCCTCTGCCGCCGGATCCGGGAGGAGAGCCAGTTGCCGATCCTGATGATGTCGGCCCGCACCGACCCGGTGGACGTGGTGTCCGGGCTGGAGGCGGGCGCGGACGACTACGTGGTCAAGCCGTTCGAGAGCGCCGTGCTGGTCGCCCGGATCCGTACGGTGCTGCGCCGCGTCCGGGTCGCCCCGCCGGCCGAAGCCGCCCCGGCCGTTCCGGCCTCCCAGGTCGCCCAGGTCGCCCAGTCCGGGCCTGACACCCCGCCGGCCGCCGAAGCCGCCACCGCCGTACGCCACTTCGACGGCCTGCAGGTGGACACCGACAGCATGGAGGTGCGGGTGGACGGCCGGCTCGTCCCGCTCACCCCCACGGAGCTGCGCCTGCTGCTGGAGTTCACCACCGCGCCCGGCATCGTGCTGGAACGTTCCGCCCTGCTGGAGCGCGTCTGGGACTACGAGTGGGGCGCCGACACCCGGGTGGTGGACGTCCATGTGCAGCGCCTGCGGGCCAAGATCGGCTCCGGCCGGATCGAGACCGTCCGCGGCTTCGGCTACAAGCTGCGGCGCCCGGCATGATCCTGCGCCGGATGACCCTGCGCCGCCAGATCGCCACCGCCGTCGCCGCCATCTCCGTCCTGGTCGCGGTGGCCGTCGGCCTGCTGGTCCACCAGGCGATGATCCGTCAGCACGTCGACCAGGCCCGCACAGCGGCCCTCACCGCCCTCGGCTCGGCCCTGACCGACTACGGCCGCGGCATCAGCGCCCCCGGCGCCGCCCTGGACGACCCGGCCCTGCCCGCCCGGCTGCACGGCCTCGCCGCCGACGGCCGGCAGGGTTCGCTGCTGGCGGCCGACCAGCAGGGCGAGTCGATGTGGGCGGCGGGCCCGGTCCAGGGCGGGGTGCTCTCCGTCCGGGTGGACTTCGCCCAGGACCGCCGGGCGATCGCCGACCTGGACCGGATCATCCTGATCACCGTGGTCGCCGCGGTCTTCACCACCGTGCTGGCCGGCGTCCTCGTCGCCGACCGGATCAGCCGCCGACTGCGCACCGCCGCCACCGCCGCCCGGGGCATCGCGGCCGGCGGCACCGACACCCGGATCGGCGAACTCGTCGACGGGAAGGACGAGGTGGCCGACCTCGCCGCCGCCGTCGACCTGATGTCCCGCACCCTGCACCGCCGGCTGGCCGACGAGCAGCGCTTCACCGCGGACGTCGCCCACGAACTGCGCACCCCGCTCACCGGCCTGGTCACCGCCGCCGAACTGCTGCCGCCCGGCCGCCCCACCCAACTGGTGCAGAACCGGGTCCAGGCCCTGCGCGCCCTGGTCGAGGACCTCCTGGAGGTCTCCCGGCTGGACGCCGACGTCGAGTCCCCCGACCTCTCCGCCGTCCCGCTGGAACGCGCGGTCCGCCGTACCGTCACCCTCACCGGCCTCGACGTCTCCGTCGAGATCACGGCCGGCCAGGAGGTCCGCACCGACCTGCGCCGACTGGACCGCATCCTCGGCAACCTGCTGGTCAACGCCCACCGCCACGGCGCCGGCCCGGTCGAACTCCACGTCGACGGCCGCCGCATCACCGTCCGCGACCACGGCCCCGGCTACCCCGACGACCTCCTCCACCACGGCCCCCAGCGCTTCCGCACCAACGCCCCCGAACGCGGCCGCGGCCACGGCCTCGGCCTCACCATCGCCACCGGCCACACCCGCGTCATCGGCGCCGCCCTCACCTTCGCCAACCACCCCGACGGCGGCGCCCTCGCCACCCTCACCCTCCCCCCGGACTGACCACGGCCAGCTGAACAGCGAAGGGCCAGCCCACTCGGATCACTCCGGTGAGCTGGCCCTTCGGGCGCCGGTCGCATTGCTTCCTACGCGAGCCCCCTGTCGGGTTCGAACCGACGACCCCCGCTTTACAAGGACAGGTGTTCGGCACCCCGCGCGACCTGCGGCTGGGCCACCCTGCCGGTTCCCCAGTCGCCTCGCCGCCTGCGCCCACGATTCGCCGCCACGTACCGCCCGTTCTGGCACGCCTATGGCACGCATGCACGCCGCGGGCAGCCAATGAGCACGCCAAGAATTTCCCGTTCGCCGGCCACGCACACGAGCCCACCCTGCCGCAGCACAGGTTTCAACCTCCGTGCCAACTGGTACAGTTGGGGCGTCGTCAGTTGAGGCCAGGGGTGGGAGCCGAGGGTTCGAATCACCTCGGGCTGCTCCTAGCGCTCGCTTTGGCCGCAGTGGCTTTGCAGTTTGGAATCCAATTCCTGGAAAGAAAGCAATCGGAGCCCAAAAAGCCAACCTCGGACGAAGGGAGTTCATGATGAATGTAACCAAATACGGATTTATCGCGCTTACAAAGGTGGCCGTAGCGGTCGCGACGGAGTATGTGGCTGGCGCACTCCTCACCTGAGCTGACGAACCCGACCCCCGGCTCCCTCACGGATGCCGGGGGTCTTGCACTTCCCGAGAGCCCCCATTCGCGCCGCCGGCAAGCGTCTCGCCGAGCGGGTGGTCCCCTCCTCGATCGGGCAGCTTCGCCGCACCCGGGTTCTCCAGGGGCCGCCAAGGCTCACCCGGTGACGCTTGCGCTTGGCCTTGGCGGCCCCTGGGGGTTCCGGGTACGCCCTTGGGTGTCCGGTCGAGGTGGGGGCCTCCCGCGACCCCCACGATCACCCCGTCGAAGCCGCACCCGTGCGCCTGCCCCGATCCCCTCCGAGGAGGGCCTGGCGGAGCCACATGTCCTGACCCGCACCGCCCCGCCTGCCCAGCGGGCTCACTCACCTCGGCATCCCCGGCCGCACGCTCGACGTGCGCGGCCGGCCGCCGCCGAAGCGGGGCGGAGACAGGAGCGACGGCGAGCGGCAGGGCCGCGCGCTGGCGCGCTGTGCGCGCCCTTGAACCAGTAGCGAAACTCGTAACAGCCACTCTTCCCACCCCTCCCCCAGCACCTACTCCCCTTCCTCACTCCTCCTCCGCTCGCCGCCTCGGGGTCAGTCGGCCGCCTATCATCGGCAAGCTCTGATCTGACTGCTGTTCACATCCTCGGTGCGGGAGCCATGGATACGATCACCCAGCTAGTGACCATCGCCGCGGTTGTACTCGGTGGGCTGACCACGTACGCGACGAACGCTCTGATTGAGCGGACCAAGCGTCGGGACGGGCTGCGAACCCGCTGGGACGAACGGAAGTTGGATACCTACGTCGAGTACGTGGCCGCCGTTCGGGCGTGCATCTATGCGGCTGTGCTGGCGTACGAAGTGACCCAAGACCTCCGGTCGATGCCGCGCTCGGAGCATGAGTTGTTGCTGGATCTCACCGAGTGCGAACGCCGCCGGGCATTGGCCTTCGAGCGGTTGATGATGCTGGCCGCGGAGCGCGTGATCGAGGCTGGTCATGCCGTGAACGTCGCCACGCTTGAGATCGACTGGAGGGCCCGCGGACTGGTGGACGGCACCCTGGCGGAGTGGCGCGAGCTGCATGCTGAGGCGTTCCGGGCGATCAACGCGTTCCACGACGAAGCTCGCGCTGATCTCGGCGTCAACGGGCTCTTCGCCCACCGTCGGCACTCTGATCGCGGCCTGATCCTGCCGGCCTCTCGATCCTCGACGTCTGCGGATCCCGAGTAGGAACAGCTCGGCCCCGACAACGGGTTCGTCCGTCGCCGGAGCCAGAGAAGGCCAACGCCGTCAGGCAGCCTCGAACCGCCAGGTGTCCAGGGCGAGAAGCGACTCAGCCCGGGCCTGGATGACTCCCATGCGGGCCGCACGCTCGATCTCGTGGCTGTGCGCCGCCTGGTGGGTGCTCTGCCCCGGCCACTTGCGGTACAGGAGCCCGGTCTCCTCGATGAACCACCCGCGGCTGACCGCGTTGAGCGCCAGCAGTAGCCCCGTGTCCTCAGATGCCGGGAGCGCCATCCACCCACCGAGTGCGAGGAGCAGGTCTCGCCGGATGCACAGCGTCGCCGGGTGCACCTGGGCACGGAAGTCGTGGGCCTTCCAGTGGGCCAGCACCTCGCCCCGCTCGATCGGTCCCGCCGGCGGGTCCTGGTCGAAGCCGACCGTGCTGCCGTCCGGGAGGAGGTCAAGCACGCGCGAAGTCGTCCACGCCACGTCCGGCCGGCTGGTCAGAATCGCAATGTCCCGAGCGAGTGTGCCCGCGGGCAGCTGGTCGTCGGCATCGAGTACCTTCACGAACTGCCCGATGGCTCGGGAGAGTCCCATGGTCCGCGCCATGCCCGCCCGACCGTGCCTGCCCCGACCGAAGCTGATCCGGGCGTCGTCCGGCACGTGCGGGGCCACGTCGTCCGTCTCGCCGTCCTGCTGGATCACCCACTGCCAGTCCCACCCGTTCGGGAGGTCCTGGTCAAGCAACGACTTGTAGGCGTCCGCCAGGTACTCGGCGCTGGGGCCGTAGACCGGCGTGATCACGGTTACGAGCTTGGTCATGCTCACCACCTGTCCAGCTTGGTCGTGTAGACCATCTCAGTGCGGTCGCCGGGCAGTACTACGTCGGCAACCTCCACCACGCGGTCCGTCGTGTCGACACAAGTCTTCCGGAGAACGATCACCGACACACCCACCGGCAGACCGAGTTCTTCCGTCTCCTCCGGCGTCGGCGGCCGGGCCCGGAAGGTCTCCACGATTCGGTCCAGCTCGATGCCGACGGTGAACAGCTGGTTCTGCGTCCCGCCCGGCCACGGCTCATGGTCCTCGCGGAGCAGATCCGGGTTCCCGGAAATCAGCTCCAACAGCAGGTACGACCGGGAGACATTGAACGGCGCGTGCTCCTCGCTGTGCCGGGTGCGATAGGTGCGCTGCAGAACCATGGTGCCTTCGGGAACACCGAATTCGGCAGCAAGGTCTGCGTCCGCCGGGAGCTGCTTGTACTGGGCATCGAACACGAGGTCGTTCACGGTGAGTCCGGTGTCGTGCTCGGTGGCGCCGGTCTTTTGCCGCTCCGCCTGTGACTGGCGGGCGCGGTCCTTCTCCCACTGGTGACGAAGGTTGTCGCGCTTGGCCGGGGTCGGCTGCCGGCGGACGAAGGTGCCCCGGCCGTGCTGCTTCTCGACCAGTCCCTCGGCTGCGAGGACTCCGACGCCTTGCCGGACGGTCGGCACGCTCACCCGGTACTGATCGGCGAGCGCAGTCTCCGCCGGTAGCCGGTCGCCTGGGGCCAGCTCGCCGGCCTCGATCCGGCTCCGGATGTCGGCAGCGATCCGTTCGTACTGGTTGGCCATGGTGCTGGTCACCGTCCCGTCGTGGTCTCCCGCCCATCCTAAGTCCTAAAGAGGTGTTGACGACCAGCTGAGGATCCGTCATAGTTTTCACCACGGCGCCACTCCTAATGAGGACTTGAAGACAAGATCTCAGGAGGTGCTGATGACATCCGGTATCTGCCGTGGTGAAGCTGCTCCGAGGACGACTCCCCTCGGTGCCAGATGAAGGAGCCCAGCTCATGCGCTTCATCCCCGTCGACACGACCGCCGCGCTGGTGATGGTCGCCCAGGCGCCGCGCCCGAAGCTCAAGAACCGCCAGACCGGCGAGATGGCCATGGACGCCGAGACCGGCGTGCCGCTGATCACCCTGGACGTCACGTTCGTGGCCAACGGTGAGGCTGACATCCTGTCCCTGACCGTGCCGCAGCCGGGCGTCCCGGACGGCCTGGCCCCCGGCACGCTGGTCGCCCTGACCCGGCTGATCGCCCGGCCGTGGGAGAGCGAGTTCAACGGTCAGAAGCGCTCCGGCATCGCCTTCCGGGCCGACGCCGTGACGGTCGCCGCCCCGGTCCTCGCCGGCGCGAACGCCTGATCGCCGTGGACGCCTTCACGACCGCGCTTCTGGAGCTGAGCGCCCCCGCTGCGGTTCTCGGCTCCGGCGCTCTCTACGCCAAGGCCAAGATGCCCCGGACCTACTGGGCGACGGTCGGCATCCCGCTGACCATCCACCGCGTCCGGCACGACTACGAGAACGTCATGGAGGCCTGCGGGCTGACCGTGGAACCCTCGTTCTGGCGCGCGATGGCCTCCTCCGCCACCAACCGTCCGGCCAAGCCCGCGATGCCAAAGATCCGTGGCATAAAGGCGAGTTCGACCGGCCTCCGGATCCGGCTGCGGCTCGCCCGTGGTCAGCAGACGACGGACATGGTCGACGCGGCCGAGCGCCTGCGGCACGCCTGGGAAGTCCACGCGGTGCACGTCTCGGAGATCAAGCCCGGGGTGGTGGAACTGCGGATCGTCGGCTTCGACGTCCTGCGCAACGTGCGCATGCCGCGCCGGTCCGCCGCGAAGCCCGGCCTGCTGCGGGTTCCGGTCGCACTTCGGGCCGATGGCGCCGTGCACTTCCGGGACTATCGGCAGGCGCCCAACGGGCTCAACCTCGGCGCCAACCAGTCCGGCAAGTCCATGTTCACCCGCAACCTGATCCACGGCCTCGCGCCTCAGCCCGTGGCCCTGGTGGGCATCGACTGCAAGCGCGGTGTCGAGCAGCGCCCTTTCGCGCCGCGGCTGTCTGCTCTGGCCACTGACCAGGGTGAGGCGCTCGGGCTGCTCCTCGCGCTGCTGGTCGAGATGGACGACCGGTACGACCTCATCCGTGACCACCAGGGTGTCCCCGGGTCGGTGGCGGCAGAGGATGTGACCGCCGACATCTGGGGCCTGCCCGAGAAGATCCGGCCGGTGCCCATCGTCGTCCTGGTGGACGAGATCGCCGAACTCTTCCTGGTGGCCAGCAGGGCCGATGAAGAGCGACGGAACCAGATCGTCACCGCGCTCATCCGCCTCGCCCAGCTCGCACGGGCCGCAGGCATCTTCCTGGAGATCGCGGGCCAGCGCTTCGGTTCGGAACTGGGCAAGGGCGCGACCCTGCTCCGTTCCCAGCTCACCGGCCGGACCGTCCACCGAGTCAACGACCTGGAGACCGCGAAGATGGGGCTCGGGGACGTCTCGGACGCCGCCGTCGCCGCCGCGACGAAGATCAGCCCCGATATGCCCGGCCTGGCCGTCGCCGGCGACACCTCCGGCCTTTGGTCCGAGATCCGCACCCCCTTCCGCTCGCTCGCCGAAGTCGCCCAGCGCTGCGCGGAGTTCGCGCACATGACGCCCGACCTGGACCGTCTGGCGGCCTTCCGCCCGCAGGTCGTCACCCTGCCGATGCCCGCGGCGCCACCGGACCTCATCCCGGTCTCGCTCGGCAAGTAGCGGCACCTCACCCCACGGCCGGCGCGGCTTCTCGCGCCAAGTCCTTACCCCGCCACGCCCTGACCCAAGGAGATCCATGTTTTGCGAACACTGCGGCGACGAGAACGGCGCCGAGACCGGCATCGACCACGACGAACGCGACTGCCCCTGGTACGGCTCCGCCGACTCGGACGAGGAGTGACCGCCATGTCCCGCAAGCCGTCCATCTCCGAGATCGGCGCCTTCCTCGGCCACCTCAAGGCCACCCGCGACAGCAAGACCGACACCGGCCCGCTGCTCGCCGAGAAGGCCGATCTGCTGGAGCGCATCGCCAAGGCCAACCCGGACGACGTCGACGCCGCCCAGCTCGCCCGCGAAGCCCGCACCGCCGCCGACCGCGCCCGGCGCAACAGCGAGTGACCCCGGCCGCCCCCAAGCGCACCACGGCGCCGAAGCCCGCGCCCTGCAAGCCCTGCAAGGGCACGGGACAGATCACCGAGACCGTCTACGCCGGCCGAGGCGCCCGCCGCCACTGGATCGCCGACCAGGAAGCCACCTGCCTCGACTGCCTCGGCGCCGGTACCACCCCCGCGTAACGCCCACCGCCGGCCCGGGCGGCAAGCCCACCGTGCCCCGCCCGGCCGCACTCCCCAGGAGACAGCAATGCAGCAGGACACTTACCACTGCGTCCTCACGATCCAGCGGACCACGGACGGCGGGACCGCCAGCGCCACCTTCGCGGACACCATCACGCCCAAGCCCGGGATGACCCGCGCCGATGTCTTCGACCTGGCGATCCGCCACCTGACCCAGCGCCGTCCGGAGCTGACCGGCGGCACGGTCCTCTTCTTCGCCCTCGACAAGAACCAGCTCTGACGGAGCCTGCCATGCGCCGACTCCCCAAGCTGGACGCCGTACTGGCCCAAGCGGTGATCGCCGCCGCGCTCTCCTTCGCCCACCTGCACGACCTGGCCGCAGCCGCCGGACAGGCCGGATGGAAGTCCTGGGCCTACCCGGTCTCCGTCGACCTGCTGCTCGTCGCCGCCTGGCGCCGGATGCGCTCCGGGACCGCCCGCCGGCTCGCCTGGTGCTGGTTCGTCATCGCCCTGGCTGCCTCGCTCGGCGCCAACGTCGGCACCGCCGGACTCCTCGATCTCGGCAACGCCCCGGCCTGGCTCCGTGTCCTGGTCGCCGGCTGGCCCGCCGCCGCCTTCCTCGGCGGCACCCTGCTCGCCCACTCCGCCACCGCACCGACCGAGGAAGCCCCGGTCGCGGAACTCGAACCGGACGACGCCGAGACCGACGACGCCCAGCCGCTCTACGTCCCGGTGGCCGAACCGATCACCGAGCCCGCCGTCGAGCTGGCCGTCGAACCGGCGCCCGTCGAAGCGCCCGCGACCCTCTCGGCGATCGAACCGGCCCCCGCTCCGGTGCCGGCCACGGTTTCCGCCCCGGCTCCGATGCCCGCGGTCCCGGCCTTCCTCCTCGATCACGCCCGCAAGGTCGCCGACGACCACCGCACCCGCACCGGCAACCCGATCGACGCCGCCACGCTCCGCTCTCGGCTCGGTGTCAAAGACCCGCTCGCCTCGGCGCTCGTCGCCGAACTCGCCTGAAAGGCCCACGTGGTGAACATCCAGCTCCCGTTCATCGTCGTCCTCGCGATCGTCGCCTGGCTCATCGTCCGGCACCTCCGACTGCGCTGGTGGGCCGTCGCCGCCCTCGTCCTCCTCGGCTTCTACCTCGCCGACACCTCCGCCGCCCCGCTGATCGACAACACCACCCGCGACGGCGTTTCCGTCGTCAACAAGACCAACAAGTAGCAAGTCACAAAGGAGAGTTGGTCATGAAGACCACCGCCCGCATGCCGCCCCTGGTCACCGTGGACGGCTCCGGCCTCGTCGCCGAGATCGAGGCCTACCTTGCCTCGCTGCCCGCCCCGGCCCGCATCGCCGTTCCGTACGTCTCGCCGTTCGGCTCCACCGTCCAGGCCTGGAACGCCGGCTACCCGGCACCGCGGCTTACGCTCCTCGACCGGATCACCCACCGCCCGGCCCGCCCGGCCCCAGTGAGCGTCGCCGGCCACCTGCGGCTCACCTCCCGCTACATCGGCGCCTTCGGCTGGCTCCAAGGCGCCATGTGGGACTCCACCGGCCGCGTCTGCCTCCTCGGCGCCCAGGCCGCCGTCCTCGCCCACGGCTACGGCACCCCCGGCACCGTCACCACCGCCCGGGTCCAGCTGATGGAGATCCTGCACTCCACTGGTCGCCCCGTGAACTCGCCGGACGAGTACAACGACCGCCCCAGCACCCGCCAGGCCGACGTTCACCAGCTGCTCGACCGGGCCGCCGCCCGCGCCCAGCGCCTCGGCTTCTGACCTCCCCGGGGACGGCCAACACGCCGCCAGCATCCCGCCGCCCCGGAGATCGCAACCCCCATCCACGTCCGCCCATCACGGAGGACCACCATGGATCTCCCCACGGCCTTCGCCGCCGCTGTGCCGCTCATCGGATGGACCACCCACAGCGTCTGGCTGAGCCAGCGCCTCGCCACCGCCCGCCGCGACCCGCTCACCGGGCTCCACACCCGCGACGGCTTCACCGCCCGCGCCCACCGGCTGACCCAACGCCGTCCGGACCGCACCTCGGTGCTGCTGATCGACCTGGACGACTTCAAGGCCACCAACGACACCCACGGCCACGCCGCTGGCGACGCCGTGATCACCGAGACCGCCGCCCGCCTGTCCGCCTGGTGCGGCCGTACCGGCATCGCCGCCCGCCTCGGCGGGGACGAGTTCGCCGCCGTCGCCCTGGACGCCCCCGCACGACTGCCCGAACTGCGCGCCGCCCTCAACCAGCCGGTCCCGTACGCCGGCCTCACGCTCCCGGCCTCCGCCTCGGTGGGCATCTGCCCCGTCACCGAGCTGCCGGTCGTCTCACTCACGGACGCGCTCGCCTGCGCCGACCGGGACATGTACGCGCACAAACGCGACGGCCGCACGACCCGCCGCCGCTGATCCAAAGACCGGCCCCGGGGCGGCAACACGCCGCCAAGCATCCCGCCGCCCCGAGGCCGCAACCCCTTCCCGAACCGAAGCCCACGAAGGAGAGCACCATCATGCCGCAGCACAACCACGCCCCGATCCGGATCTGCCCGAACTGCTCCGGTTTCGCCTCCGTCGCCATCGCCACCGGCGTCCGCCTCCGTGACGGCTCCCGCGACACCGTCCCGGTCAACTGCCAGACCTGCCACGGCATCGGCACCATCGCCCGCCCGCTAGCCGTCGCCGCCAAGGCGGTCTGACCGATGGCCCTCCTCGACTGGCGCGACTCCAAGCACTGGGCCAAGAAAGCCGAGCCCTGCGGCGTCTGCGACAAGCCCACCAACCTGCGCTCCGACCGTGGCAAGCCCGTCCACAAGGTGTGCGCCGAGCAGTGGATCGACCGTCACCAGAAGCCCGCCGACCAGTCCTGACCGGCCCGGCCCCGGGACTCGGCACGCTGGCCCGTCCCGGGGCCTCCCCACGGAGGGAGTCCTGCCTTGAACCGCCACATCATCGACCTGTTCGCCGGCCCCGGCGGCTGGTCCGAAGGTCTGCGCCGCCTCGGCCACACCGACATCGGCCTGGAGATCGACTCCGCCGCCTGCGCCACCCGCGGCGCCGCCGGCCACCGCACCATCCGCACCGACGTCGCCGCCTACCCGACCGCACCGCTCGTCGGAAAGGTCTCCGGCCTGATCGGCTCCTCCCCCTGCCAGCCCTACAGCGCGGCCGGACTCGGCGCCGGAGCCGACGACATCGCGCTCTGCCACCAGGGCCTTGACGACCTGGCCGCCGGCCACGACACCCGCACCGCTCTTCGAGACGCCTGCACAGACCCGAAGTCGCTGCTTGCTGTCGAACCCCTGCGGTACTCCCTCGACATCCGCCCCGACTGGATCGCCCTCGAAGAGGTCCCCTCGGTGAAACCCCTCTTCGCCCACATGGGCCGCATCCTGCACCGCATCGGCTACTCGACCTGGGTCGGAGTCCTCAACGCCGCCGACTACGGCATCCCCCAGACCCGCCGCCGGGCTTTCCTCCTGGCCTCCACCACACACCAGGTCACCCCGCCCGAAGCCACCCACGCCAAGGTGGCCGAACCCGAAACCCTCTTCGGCCCCGGCCGCACCACCTGGACCACCATGGCCGACGCCCTCGACCTGGCTCCCGGTGACGTCACCACCCGCGGCGAACACACTGCCGGCGGAAACCGGTTCACCACGACCGGCCCCGCCTGGAGCCTGACGGGTCGCGCCCGATCGTGGAAGCTCACCACCACCGACGCCAGCCCGGAACGTGAACTGAGCAGTGCCGAAGCGGGAGTTCTCCAGGACTTCTCCGCCGAGTACCCGTGGACCGGCTCACGGACCAAGCAGTTCGAGCAGATCGGCAACGCCGTCCCACCCGGCCTCGCCGCCGCGGCTCTCAGCTCGGTCCTGGAACCCGCCCGCCTGCCGCTGGCGGTGGCCGCATGATGCCGACCATCCACGCCGAACGCGACCGCCTGGCCGTTCCCGACCTCATGCGTCTGGCATCCCGGGGCGACCTCCCCCGGCTCGCTGACCAGATCCGCCGCACCGGTGGCTGCTCGAACCCGATGCACCTCAAGGGCTTCCGCACCCTCACCCACGCCCCGACCGGCGCCGTCTGGCACCGCTACTCAACCGACCACGAACCCGGCGGACGCCTCAAGGTCGCCTGCGGCAACCGCCGGGCCTCCCGCTGCCCGTCCTGCGCCCGGACCTACTCGGCGGACACCTTCCACCTGATCCGCGCCGGACTCGCCGGAGACACCACCAAGGGCGTCCCGACCTCGGTCCGCTCCCACCCCCGAGTCTTCGCCACCCTCACCGCCCCCAGCTTCGGCCCCGTCCACAACCGACCCGACAAGGGCACCTGCCGCTGCGGCCACACCCACCCCGCCGGCTCGCCGCTGCTCGGCACGCCGCTCGACCCAGCGAAGTACGAGTACGGGCACGCGGTGCTGTGGAACAACCACGCCCCCGACCTGTGGCGCCGCTTCACCGTCTACCTGTTCCGGACCATGGCGAAGATGGTCGGGCTGTACCAGTACGAGTTCAAGGAGCAAGCGAAGATCTCCTTCGGCAAGGTCGCCGAGTACCAGCGCCGGGGCGCCGTCCACTTCCACGCCGTCATCCGCATCGACGGCCCCGCTGGCCCCGACACGCCCCCGCCCGCCTGGGCAACCGTCGCTCTCCTCGACGCCGCTATCCGAGCCGCCGCCCGCCGCGCCGGAGTCCCCGTCGCCGCCGGAGGAGACCAGCCCGCCCGGGTCCTGGAGTGGGGCACACAGGTCGACGTCCGCCCGATCGGCGCCTTCTCCACCGGGGAGATCACCGAGCAGGCCGTCGCCTCCTACATCGCCAAGTACGCCACCAAGTCCGCCGAGACGACCGAGACCGTGGATCGCCGCATCCTGGAGCGCCACGAACTCGACCGCCACGACCTCCCCGCCCACACCCGCCGGCTGATCGAAGCCTGCTGGAACCTCGACCAGCACTATCCCGGCCGCCTGCTGGCGCACTGGTCCCACATGCTCGGCTTCCGGGGCCACTTCTCCAGCAAGTCCCCCACCTACTCGACCACCCTCGGTGCCCTCCGCCAGGTCCGCGCCGACTACCGCGCCGACCAGGCCCGCACCGAACTCCGGGAACGCCTCCTCGCCGCCGGGCTACCGGACCTGGACGACCTACCCGAAGCCGAGACCCTGGTCGTCGCCCACTGGTCCTTCGCCGGCTCCGGCAACTCCCCGGGTGAGGCCCTGCTCGCCGCCACCATCGCCCGGGACCTGCACGAACGCCAGACCACCGACCGACAGGAGATGCGCGCACAACTCGCGCGAGAAGAGGGGGAACAGGCATGGACCGCCTGCTGACCGTCAAGGAAGTCGCCGAACGCCTCGGCACCTGGGAGACCAGCGGGGAACGGTTCCCCCGCCGCCTGGTCGCGGAACGCCGCATCACCTTCGTCAAGGTCGGCCACCACGTCCGCATCCCGGAAACAGCCCTCGCCGACTACGTGTCCGCGAACACCGTCCAGCCGGCCACCCGGTCCCGTCGACTGCGGGCGGTGGCGTGATGGCCAACTCCAGGGGCAACCGCCGACGCTTCGGCTCGGTCCGCAAGCTCCCCTCCGGCCGCTTCCAGATCCGCTACCCCGATCCGGTCACCGGCGTGATGCGCCCCGGCGAGGAGACCTATCCCACCAAAACCGACGCCGAAGTCGCCCTCACCCTCATCGAGGCCGACATCAAGCGCGAGCAGTGGACGGACCCAGATGCCGGGAAGGTGAAGTTCGGGGACTTCGCCGACAAGTGGCTCAAGGAACGCAAGCTGGAGGAGACCACCAGGGAGCGGTACGAGGGCGTCCTTCGGCTGCACATCAAGCCCGCGCTCGGCGGGAAGTTCATCTCCGAGATTACGGCCGCCCGCGTCCGCACGTGGCGAACTCGACTCCTGGAAGCGGGAGTTGGTGAGCCGACCGTCGTCAAGGCGTACCAGCTCCTCCGCAGCATCATGACTACAGCCGTGGACGATGAGCTGATCAAGCGCAACCCGTGCCGGATCAAGGGCGCCGATGTCTACGACGTCCCGGAACGGCCCGTCCTGACTGTCCCCGAGGTGTACGCCGTTGCGGCGGCCATCCAGCCCCAGTGGCGGGCGCTCGTACTGCTGACCGCGTTCACTACACTCCGGCTCGGCGAGCTGGCCGCGCTCCACCGCCGGGACGTCGACCTGGACGCCCGAATCCTCTGGGTCCGCCGGAATCAGGCCGAGCTGGGCAGCGGCAAGCTGATCACCAAGGCGCCCAAGAGCCGCGCCGGCTTCCGCCCGGTCTCGTTCCCGGACCTGATCGTCCCGGACCTCGAACGCCACCTGGAGCGCCACGCAGGCAGGGGGCAGGACGGGCTCTTCTTCGTCGGCCCCCGGGGCGGCACGCTCCGCCGGAGCAACTTTCGGGACGACTGGACCGCTGCCAAGGCGAAGGCTGGCGTCTCCCCGGACATCCACTTCCACGACGTCCGACACACCGGCAACAACATCGCTGCGCAGAACGGGGCCAGCACCCGGGAGCTCATGACCAGGATGGGTCACAGCACCACCCGGGCCGCGCTGATCTACCAGCACATGACCAGCGACCGGGACCGTGCCATCGCCGACAAGATGGGCGAGGCCGCCCGCAAGGCTCTCGGCGAGGACGACGATCCGCCGGACGCTTCTGGCACGCCCGTGGCACAGCCCGAGTAGCACCGCAGCAACGACGAAGGGCCAGCTCCTCCGGATCACCCCGGTGAGCTGGCCCTTCGGGCGCCGGTCGCATTGCTTCCTACGCGAGCCCCCTGTCGGGTTCGAACCGACGACCCCCGCTTTACAAGAGCGGTGCTCTGGCCAGCTGAGCTAAGGAGGCACGGTGGCCGTCCGCGACGGATCACGGCGGCACCGGGGGCAGTCTACCGGGCCGGGGTGGTGGGGTGGGGGGATATCCGGGGGTTGGCGGGGTGGGCGGGCGTGATGGAACCGACGCCTGAATCGGGGCGATGGGGGCTGACAAGCGACGGGAGCGCAGGTAGCGTCGCCGGGAGCCGGTCCGATGGTGGTTCAGACCACTGATGGACCGGCGGAGACGAACGAACCCCCTTTACTCGGATCGTCCGGCACGTTCCTGCCGGTGAAGGAGAGAACGACCATGGCTTCTGTCACGTACGACCAGGCGACCCGCATCTACCCGGGGGCGACCAAGCCCTCGGTGGACGCGCTGGACCTGGAGATCGCGGACGGCGAATTCCTCGTGCTGGTCGGCCCGTCGGGCTGCGGCAAGTCGACCAGCCTGCGCATGCTGGCCGGCCTGGAGGACGTCAACAGCGGCGCGATCCGGATCGGCGACCGGGACGTCACCCACCTGCCGCCGAAGGACCGGGACATCGCGATGGTGTTCCAGAACTACGCGCTCTACCCGCACATGACCGTCGCCGAGAACATGGGCTTCGCGCTCAAGATCGCCGGCGTGAACAAGACGGACATCCGCACCAAGGTCGAGGAGGCGGCGAAGATCCTCGACCTCACCGAGTACCTGGACCGCAAGCCGAAGGCGCTCTCCGGCGGTCAGCGCCAGCGCGTCGCGATGGGCCGGGCGATCGTCCGCCAGCCGCAGGTCTTCCTGATGGACGAGCCGCTGTCGAACCTGGACGCCAAGCTCCGCGTGTCCACCCGCACCCAGATCGCCGGCCTGCAGCGCCGCCTGGGCATCACCACCGTGTACGTCACCCACGACCAGACCGAGGCGCTCACCATGGGCGACCGGGTCGCGGTGCTCAAGGACGGTCTGCTGCAGCAGGTCGACACCCCGCGCAACATGTACGACAAGCCCGCGAACCTGTTCGTGGCCGGCTTCATCGGTTCGCCGGCCATGAACCTGGTCGAGGTGCCGCTGGTGGACGGCGGGGTGAAGTTCGGCGGTTCGGTGGTCAACATCTCGCGCGAGAACCTGGTCGGCGCCGGCACCGACAAGACGGTGATCGTCGGCATCCGCCCGGAGCACTTCCAGATCGTCCCGTCCGGCGGCATCGAGGGCGTCGCGGTGACGGTGAACGTGGTGGAGGAGCTCGGCTCGGACGGCTTCGTCTACGGCACCACCCAGATCGGCGGCGTGGACAAGGAGCTGGTGGTCCGGGTGCCCGGCCGCCAGATCCCGACCCGCGGCGAGACCGTCCACGTGGTGCCGATCGCGCAGGAGACCCACGTCTTCGCCACCAGCAGCGGCCAGCGCCTGAGCGTCTGCGACTGACGCGACCGAGGCTGCCCGCCCGGCAGCTGACGGGGAGCCCGTCGGACCGCCTCCGGTCCGGCGGGCTCCGTCCGTACACCCCCGCGTCAACACGGTGCAGGGACGAACCCGGACACCGTGTCACTCGATGGCGTGACGGAGGGCGATCCTGCCCGCACCCACCGCTACTCTCCTGAGGGTGAAGCAGCTTGTGCGCCGTATCGGCCAGACCGTCGCCCTGACCCTGCCGGTCGTCCTGGTGACCACCGGCACCCTCGCCGTGACCCGGGTCCCCTGGGCCCCACCAACCGCGCTCGATCAGCAGGTCGTGGCGGCGTCCAGCGGCGACGGCGTCGGCATCGGGCGGTCCACCACCGCCGCCACCACGACGGACGGCCTCGCCCCGCAGGAGTCGCTGCGGGTGGCACTGCTGGACGAGCTGCGCGCCAAGAACCCGTCCGCCGCGCTGGACCTGCTGGAGCGCTCGATGCGCGAGCAGCCGGCGCTGACGCCGTACTGCACCTCGCTGGCCACCGAGTTGGGCAAGGCGGCGGTGCGCAAGTACCAGGGCGACGTGCAGCGGGCCCGGTCCTTCGCCCGCCCGGTCTGCGACGGCTCCTTCGCGGCGGGCATCGCCGGCTGACGAGCGCCGGCTGACCGCAGCCCGCAAACGGACCGACGGACGGCGGCAACTCCCGCCGGGCGCCCTATTGTTCAGGCATGACCGCTGACTCCGGCCCCGCCGCCGACCTCGCGTCCCCCCAGCCCCAGCAGGCCTTGCAGTCCCAGCAGTCCCAGCAGGCCCCGCAGTCCCAACAGGCCCAGACCCGGCCGACCACGACGCCCGTCACCCAGGCCGTGATCCTGGCCGGCGGCCAGGGTTCCCGGCTGCGCCCCTACACGGACGACCGCCCCAAGCCGCTGGTCGAGATCCCGGGCACGGGCACGCCGATCCTGGGCCACCAGCTGGCCTGGCTGGCCGCCGAGGGCGTCACCGATGTCGTGGTGTCCTGCGGCCATCTCGCGGACGTGCTGGAGGAGTGGCTCGACAAGGCGGAACTGCCGCTGCGGGTGCGCACGGTGGTCGAGGCCGAGCCGCTCGGGCGCGGCGGCGGCCTCAAGCACGCGGCGAAGGCGCTGCCCCGCCCGGACGAGCCCTGGTACGCCACCAACGGCGACATCTGGACCCGCTTCAGCCTGCGCGACATGGCCGCCTTCCACCACGAGCGGGACGCCGTGGCGACGCTCGCGCTGGCCCGGCCGCGGATCCCCTGGGGTGCCGTGGAGACCGACCAGTTCGGCAACGTGCTGGACTTCATCGAGGCCCCGCCCTCGCCCTTCCTGATCAACGCCGGCCTGTACGTGTTCAGCCCGGAGTTCGCCGACCTGCTGCCGGACGTGGGCGACCACGAGCGCACCACCTTCCCCCAACTCGCCCGCAGCAAGCGGCTCGCGGGCTACCAGCTGCCGCAGGGCGTGTACTGGCGCGCGATCGACACCGCGAAGGACCTCACCGAGGCGGCCAAGGAGCTCGCGGCCTACCGCGACAGCTCCCGCTGACGAGCAGCGAGCACCCCGCGAGCACCTCGCTGGGTCCCGCGGGACCCAGCGGGACCCGGCGCCGCACCCGACGCCGCACCCCGCCGCGCACAGCACAGCGCTACGGCCGGGTGCTCCCCCACGGAGCACCCGGCCGTAGCGCGCCCGGCGGCCTCAGGTGGCCGTCGGCGTCCCCGGACGGGAGGACTGCCCACCGGACAGGTCGGCCAGCGGTCCGCTGCCGAGCACCGGCCCGCTGCCCAGCACCCCGCCGAGCAGCCCGGAGCCGTTGCTCGGGCTGGGCTTGGGCGCCGTGCCCGAGCCGCCGGGGGCCGGGGTGCGCTGGGCGG
>NZ_MECK01000074.1 GCF_014596465.1 Streptomyces sp. CBMA123
ACCGCGAGGCCGAGGCCGAGGGCGGTCGGCGACATGCCGACGACCCGGGTGAAGTAGAGCGCGGAGCAGGTGTAGTAGGCGCCGTCGCCCACCGCGCTCGCCAACTGGGCTGCGGCGAGGGTGCGCTGGGGGCCGGCGGGGGGCAGCAGGGCGAGCCGGGCGGCGCTCTGGTTCGGCACTTCTCTCCTGTCGGACGGGCGGCGCGCGGGGTGGGCGTTCGCAACCGCTCGGGGCGGGCCTTCGCCACCGCTCGGGCGGTCCACGGTGGGTCAGCGCCCAGCCTAGGGAAGAAGTGGACCGTCCGACAGATCCATTGATCTTGTATTTCCCTGGGCCACTTCCGGGCCGCGCCGCACCAGCCGCCGCCCGCCCGCCACCCCGCCCGCCGCACCGCCGGGCGAGCCCTGAACTCCCGTACGACGGCGCCCCGTTGACCCACCGCCGAGATCCCCCGCGGCCCCGCTCCGCCGCCGGCCGCCCGGCCGAAGCGCCGTCCGTACCCGCTCCGACTCCCCCACCGGAAGCGGACCGGACGCCTCCACCACCCGGCCGGAGGGCCAAGATTGACCGTGTTGACCCGTCAGTAGCGCCCTCCTTATGCTCGACGGCGTTCGTGATCCGGCACCGGAGCCGGGGCCGTCCGTGCCCGCCCGATCCGGCGCCGTCTCCGGTTCGAAGGGTTTCCTCCCATCAGCACCTCCATCGCGCCCTCGGACTCCTCCGGCTCCCCGGACGAGGCAGCCGGACCCGCCGGCGAGGACACCGGCCGCCGCCGCTTCCTCACCTACCTGCTGGCCGCCCCCACCCTCACCGTCGCCGCCCGGCTCGGCCTCGACGCCGCCGCGCCCGCCACCGCCCGGGCCGCCGTGCGCACCGCCGAAGCCGCCGCGACCGGCCGGAACGCCTCCGCGCCCCCGCAGTTGCTCGGCCTGCCGGGCATCCCCGACGTGCTCGACCTCGGCGACGCGATGATCCTCGCCGGGCTGCCGACCTCCCACCTGCTGGTGCTCGAAATCACCCCCGCCGGGCGTGCCGCGCTGTACCTCCCCCGGCTGGAGGTCGGCCAGGGCCTGACCACCGCGATCGCCCTGCTGGTCGCCGACGAGCTCGACGCCAGGCTCACCGACGTGGACGTGCCGCTCTCCGAGGGCCGCCCCGAACTGCTCTTCAACCAGCTCACCGGCGGCTCCAACTCGGTGCGCTCGCTGTACGACCCGGTACGCGCCGCGGCCGCCGCCGCCCGCGCCCGGCTGGTCACCGCCGCGGCCCACCGCTGGAACGTTCCCGCGGGCGGCCTGCGCACCGCCGACTCCGCCGTACTCGCCCCCGACGGCCGCCGCCTCGGCTTCGGCGAACTCGCCGCCGACGCCGCCGCCGTGATCCTGCCCGCCGTGCCCGCCACCCCCAAGCCGGCCGACCAGCGCCGCCTGGTCGGCAAGCCCACCGGCCGCATCGACGCCCGCGACATCGTCACCGGACGCGCCAAGTACGCCGGGGACCTCCGGATCCCGGGCGCCGTGCCCACCGTCGTCGCCCGCCCGACCACCGTCAACGGCACCCTCAAGTCGCTGGACGCCTCCGTCGCCCGCGCCATGCCCGGCGTGCTCGCCGTGGTGCAGATCCCCAGCGGCGTCGCCGTCCTCGCCGAGACCTTCGACCAGGCCCTCAAGGCCCGCGACGCGCTGCGCACCACCTGGAACCCCGGCCCGGTCGCCGACCTCTCCACCGCCGACGTCCAGGCCCGGTTGCGCGCCGCCCACGCGCCGTTCCTGCTGCCGCCGCTGCTCACCCCGTACCTGGACGGCGAGTTCGACTTCGCCTTCGTCAACCACGCCCCGATGGAGGTGCTGACGGCCGTCGCCGACGTCCGGCCCGGCCGCGCCGAGCTGTGGTTCGCCGCGCAGAGCCCGATCATCGCCCAGCAGACCATCGCCGCCGAACTCGGCCTGCCGCAGAGCGCCGTCACCGTCCACGTCGTCCGCGGCGGCGGCTCCTTCGGGCGCCGGCTGTTCTTCGACGCCGCCCTGGAGGCGGCCCAGATCTCCAAGGCCGCCGGGCGCCCCGTCACGCTGATGTGGACCCGCAACGACGACATGCGCCACGGCCGGATGCGCCCCGCCAGCCACCACCGGATCCGCGCCACCTACGGCCTCGGCCAGGTCCTCAGCTGGGAACACCGCGCCGCCACCGTCCGCACCGACCTCTCGCACGGCCTCGGCGAAGCCCTCACCGGCGCCGGGTTCAACCTCTCCGTCGCCGGGATCAGCCTCGCCCAGGCCTTCTTCCTGCTCACCGAGAAGAACCCGTACGACGTCGGCATCCCCACCCAGCTGCTCGCCGAGGTGCCGCTGCAGATGCACACCGGCAGCTGGCGCTCCGTCTACTCGGGCATGGTCCGGGTCGCCGACGAGATCATGATGGACGAACTCGCCCGCCGGATGGGCCAGGACGAGGTCGCCTTCCGCCGGGCCCGGGTGCGCGACGCCGCCGGGCGGACACTGCTCGACACCGTCGCCGAGGCCGGCGCCTGGGGCCGCCCGATGCCCGCCGGCCAGGCCCAGGGCGTCGGCTACCACGACGAGAACGGCGGCCGGGTCGCCTACCTGGTCGAACTCGACGCCACCGACCGCGCCAACCCCAGGGTCACCAAGGCCGTCATCGCCGCCGACGTCGGTCAGGTCATCAACCCCCGCGGCCTGGAAGCCCAGTTGACCGGCGCCCTGATCGACGGCATCTCGGTCATCCTGCAGGCCGGCAACCACCTGGACAACGGCGCCTTCCGGGAGGGGAGTTACGCCGACTTCCGCTACGCCCGGCAGCACAACACCCCGCCGACGGTCGAGATCCACCTCATGCCGCCCAGCGGATCCCCCGGTGGTGCGGGCGAGTTGGGCGTCCCCGCCGCCTCCGCCGCCGTCGCCAACGCCTACGCCCGCGCCACCGGGACCAGCCCGCGCTCCTTCCCGATCAACTTCTGAGGACATCGACTCCCCATGCCCACCCACACCTTCGTCCTCAACGGGCAGCCCGTCAGCGTCGACGCCCCGGACGACATGCCGCTGCTCTGGGTGCTCCGCGACAAGCTCGGCGTCACCGGCCCCAAGTACGGCTGCGGGGTGGGCGTCTGCCGGGCCTGCACCAGCCACCTCGACGGCCAGGAGTTCCAGCCCTGCACCCGCTCCGTCAAGGACTGCGAGGGCCACACCGTCACCACCATCGAGGGCCTCGCCGACGGCGACACCCTGCACCCGGTACAGGAGGCCTGGATCGACTGCGACGTCGCCCAGTGCGGCTTCTGCCAGCCCGGCCAGATCATGACGGCCGTCGCCCTGCTGCGCCGCACCCCCGCCCCGACGGACGCCGACATCGACCAGATCCAGAACATCTGCCGCTGCGGCAGCTACCCGCGCATCCGCGAGGCGATCAAGCGCGCGGCGGCGGCCCGCCCGGCGCGCTGACGCGGCTGTGCCCCGCCCGGCGAACGGGCGGGGCACAGCGCGGAGTCAGTCGGCCGTCAGCACGGCGGGATGGTCGGCACGTGGAAGTTCCAGTTGCCGTCCGTGTAGGCCCCGTAGACGTAGGCCACCGAGGTGCCCGACGACGGCCAGTAGCCGTAGCCGGCGGAGTAGACCTGGACCACCCGGTACCAGACGTCGCCCTGGTTGTTGATGTTCTCGCCGGTGGTCCAGCACACCATGTTGACCGCGTCGCCGGACCACGAGTACGAGCCCAGGTCGCCGGCGACCTTGCCGGACCAGGAGTACGGCGCCGAGTAGACGCCCACGCCGTGACCGGTCGGGTGGTTGTTGAGGTAGTACCAGCCGACGGCGTTCGCATCGCCCGCCGAGAGGCCGATCCCGGCGCCCGCCAGCGCCAGCGTGGCCACCGCGATGCCGCCGCGGCGCCCGATCTTCCTGAGGATGCCCTTAACCATGCCGATTCTCCTGTCCGGTCGAACCGCTCCGTCGCCGTCCCGAGGTCCTCGACGGCGGAGACAGCAGATCCGATCGCCGCAGGTGTTCGGTAGCCACTGACAGGAACTGACAACAGCTGACACGCCGGCCGAACACGCCTTCCACCGACCGGAGTCGACGCGTCACCCCGTCACCGCCCACCGCCCACCGCCCACCGCGGGGATCAGCGCGGCGGCGGCCCGCCCGGCGCGCTGACGCGGCTGTGCCCCGCCCGGCGAACGGGCGGGGCAGAGCGGATCAACCGACCGTCAGCACTCCCGCAGACCGTTGTGGAAGTACCAGTTGCCGTCGGCGTACGCACCGTAGACGTAGGCCGTTCCGAAGAAGGTGCCGTTGGTGCCACCGATCTGGTACCAGACGTTGCCCTGGTTGTTGATGTCCTCGCCCCGGGTCCAGCACTCGATGTAGATGTCGTCCGAGGACCACGAGTACGAGTACACGTCGCCGGCGACCTTGCCCGAGCCGGAGTACGGCTGCGAGTAGACGCCCACGCCGTGGCCGCTGGCGTGGTACTGGAGGTAGTACCAGCCGTCGGCGGAGGCGCTGCCCGCCGAGATGCCCACCGCGCCGGCCGCCAGTGCCAGCACGGCCGCCGTGGTCGCCCCGCGCCGCCCGATCCTCTTCATGATGTTCTTGACCATGAGGGTCCTCCTGTCCGGCCGGACGCCCCGTCCGACCGCTCCGATGCCACCCCGTCGATCTCGACGGCGGAGCCAGCTGACCCGATCACCACCACTGTTCGGTACCGCCTGACAGGAACTGACAACAGCTGACACGGGCCGTCGAACACGCCTTCCACCGACCGGAGTCGACGAATCGGCCGTTCCCGCCGTCACCCGTCGCTATGATCCGTACTCGACAAGCACACAGCGACACCGAGGGATCTGACAGCTGACACCAGGGGGCGCCATGGCGGAGCACCAACAGGAGCCACCGGCCGCGCGGAAACCGCCGACCGCCGCCGAGAACTTCGCCGGCCAGCTGCGCACCCTCCGACTCGACGCCGGCCAGCCCTCGTTCCGCACCATGGCCAAGACCGTCGGCTCGATCTCCCACACCACCCTCTACGAGGCCGCCTCCGGCTCACGGCTCCCGTCCTGGCCCACCACCCGGGCCTTCGTCCGCGCCTGTGGCGGGGACGAGGAGGTGTGGCACCACCGCTGGCGCGCCGCCGTCAACGGGGAACCGCCGGCCGAACTCGTCATTCCCGCGCCGCCGGCCGCACCCCTGTCGCCGTCCTCACCCTCACCCTCACCTTCGGCGGCGGCACCGGCCCCCGCCCCGGTGCCGCCCACCGCCGTGCGGGTCGCGCCGCCCGCCACGGCCGGGCCGGCCCGCGGCCGGCTCTGGACCCACGCGCTCAGCCTGCTCCTCGGCCTGGCACTCGGCGTCCTCGGCACCCTCGGCCTGCTCACCGACCGCGCACCCGCGGCCCAGGACGCCCCCCAGCACGCAGCCCCGTCCGCCGCGCGCGACTGCCCGACGGCCGGCCCCGACGTCCCCGCACCCGGCGAGCACCCGACGCCGGCCCCCCTCGGCCCCGGAGCGCCCACGCCGGGCTGGGTCGCCCGGACGGCCTTCGGCCAACAGGCCGCCACCAGCACGGACTTCGCCCTGCCGGTACTGTCCCCGGTCGCCGGCGGGGACGCCCTGGTGGTCTCGATGCTGCTGACCGACACCTGCCCCGGCCCGGTCAGCGTCACCGACAGCCACGGCGACCCTTTCCAGCTCCTCGGCGACGTCACCGACGCGCTGCGCCACCGCGTCCTGGTGCTCGCCGCCTTCGACGCCTCCGCCCTGACCACGGCCGACTCGATCCACGCCAGCTACCCGCGCGCCGAGGACTACCACGTCGCCGTGGACGAGTTCCGGGGCGTCAGCACCCTCCGTGCCTTCTCCCCCGCCTCCGGAGACGCCGGCGGATCCGGCTTCACCACCGCCGGCAGCACCGGCTGCGAACCCGGCGACCTCCTGGTGGGCGCGGTCGGCAGCAGCGGTGGCAGCGCCCCCGAGTTCGCCACCGGCTGGACCACCCTGCCCGTCCTCCAGCTCTCCCCCGACCGCCTCACCACCGCCCACCGGATCGCCACCGGAACCGGCGCCGACGCCACCCGCTGCACCGCCACCGGCCGCACCACCGCCCAGTGGGACGCCGTCCTCGTCGTCCTCCACTGAGCACACCCCGGACGGCCACCCGGCCCCTCGTCGCCGACCTGCCCCGACGCCGCCCCGCAGGCCGGAGTTCGAAGACAGACCTCAGCGACCGCCCAGCCAGCCCGCGATGTCCTCCACCACCTCCGCCGCCACGTGCCCGGGCCGGGCGTACTCGGCCGGGGTGGCCGGGCCGGTGCCCGGGAGGAAGAGGTGGTCGACCTCCGGGTGGATCCGGACGGTCACCTCGGGCCGGTCGGCAGCGCGGCGAACGCGCGCGCTGCCTCCGACACTCGTGTCCGATCGTCCCCCATGTCCAGGAACCGTAGCAGGCAGTGGAGTTCGCTTCGCTAGCCGCCGGCGCCCGGGCCCGGGTCGCGGCCGAAGAACGCCGCCAGCCGGTCGTACGCCGGGGCGTCCGCCGGCGCGGGGACTTCGGGGCCGAAGGCCTCGCCGCGGTACTCGGGTTTGAGGGCGCCGTGGGCCCAGTCGAGCGCCGCGCGGGCCACCTCGTGGTCCAGCCCGTCGGTGGACTGGCTGGTCGCGTGCGCCAAGTCCCAGGCGTGGACGGCGAATTCGGTGGTCTGCTGGTCGACCGGGAAGCGGGCCGGGAGGGTGCCGCCACCGGGGGCCGGCACCGTGCCGGTGAGGTCCCCGGCGGCCCGCCAGGCCTCGACGAGCCGCTCGGCGCCAGCTTCGAAGGCGTGCAGCCAGTCCTCCTCCACCCGGTCGAAGGGCTGCGACCAGTCCGGCCGGCCGCCCTCGGCGCGGAGGGTGAACTGCCGCAGGTCGTGGAGGAGGTGGCTGACCAGGTCGCCGACGTCCCAGGAGCGGCAGGGGGTCGGGTGGCCGGCCAGCTCGACGCCGGTGCCGTCGATCAGCCCGGCGGTCTGGGCGAGGGCCCGGGCGAGCAGGTCGATCGGGTCGTCCACCGCGGTCATGGCACACCTCTCGGTCGGGGTCTGGGGGCGCACGGGTCGTGCCGGGCGATCGTAAGCGCGGTCACCGACGACCGCCCGGCACGACACCGCCGCCCTCGCCTCCGGAGGTCAGGCCGCGAAGCCGCCGTCCACCGCCAGTTCGGCGCCGGTGACGTACCGGCCGTCCTCGCCCGCCAGGTAGGCGACGGCGCCCGCCACCTCCGTCACCGTGCCGTACCGGCCGAGGGCGACGAAGCCGCGCTGGAAGTCGGCGGAGGAGCCGTCGGCCGGGTTCATGTCGGTGTCGATCGGGCCCGGGTGGACCAGGTTGACGGTGATCCCGCGCGGGCCGAGTTCCCTGGCCAGCGCCTTGGTCAGGCCGATCAGCGCGGCCTTGCTGGTCGCGTAGAGCGCGGCGCCGGGGAAGGACACACGCTGGGCGATGCAGCTGCCGATGCCGACGATCCGCCCGCCCTCGGCCAGGTGCTCGACCGCCGCCTGGGCGTAGAGGTACGGCGCGCGGACGTTCACCTCCAGTACCCGGTCGACCTCCTCGATCGCGGCCTCCTCGATCGGCCCGGCGGCGCCGACCCCCGCGTTGTTGACCAGGATGTCCAGCCGCCCGAACCGCTCGGCGACGGCCGCCACGGCGGCCCGCACCGCCGCCGGGTCGGCGCTGTCGGCGCGCACGGCCCAGCCGGTCCGGCCCATCGCGGTGATCTTCGCGGCCACCTCCTCGGCCCGCTCGGCCGAGCCCTGGTAGGTCAGCGCCACATCGGCGCCGTCCTCGGCCAGCCGCAGCGCGACGGCCGCCCCGATCCCCCGGCTGCCGCCGGTCACCAGGGCCACCTTGCCGTCGAGCGCCGCCGCACCGTTCATCGTCATGTCTCGGAATCTCCTCGTTCGTCGTGTGCCGAGCGCGCCCCGGCCGGTGTGCCGGCCGGTGTGCCGCTCTCGGGGTACGGGTCGATCCTGGTCCGGATTCCTTGACGTCTCCGGCGGTATTCGGACGTTGCGTTCAATCTTCAACTACAACTCCGCACACCCCGGTGGCACCACCCCCGGACGGCAGTACGACCCGACCGCCGCACGAATCCGGCCCACGAGCGCCCATCCGCGCCCACGGGCGCGCCGAACGCGCCGAGCGGCCACCCCCGCGCAGGGGTGGCCGCCGGATCACGAGGGCGTCAGACGGTCAGCGTCTGGCCCGGGAAGATCAGGTCCGGGTCGGCGCCGATGGTGCGCGCGTTCTTGCCGTACAGGCCGTCGGTGTCGACGCCGAACTTGGCGGCGATGTCGCTCAGGGTGTCACCGCTCCTGACGGTGTAGCTGCCGCCGGAGGTGTTCCGCTCCGCCGCCGGAGCCGCCGGAGCCGCCTGTACCGGCTTGGCCGACGGACGGCCCTGCGGGGCCTCCGGGGCATACGGCTTCGCCTTCGGGGCGGCGTGCTGGGCGGCCTTCGGGGCCGCCTTCGCGGAGCGCTGGGCCGGCTTGGCCGACGGGGTGCCCGAGTCCGAGCCCGCGGTGGTGTCGACGGCGGCCGGGGCGCCGCCCTTGCTCAGGCCCGCCTTCTTGGAGCAGACGGGCCAGGCGCCTGGCCCCTGCGAGGCGAGCACCTTCTCGGCGACGGCGATCTGCTGCGCCCTGGTCGCCTGGTTGGCCTGGGGGGCGTACGCGGTTCCGCCGTACGCGGCCCAGGTGGAGGGGGTGAACTGCAGTCCGCCGTGGAAGCCGTTGCCGGTGCTGATGCTCCAGTTCCCGCCGCTCTCGCACTGGGCGACGGTGTCCCAGGCCGAGGTGGGTGCGGCGGAGGCCGAGGTGGCCGTGACGAGGCCGGCCACCGGCAGGGCCGCGACGGCGGCGCCCGCTATGACCGCCATCCGCAGGCGGTTGCGCTTCACGGTGGCGGTGGTGTCGGTGGCAGCGGCGGTCTCGTGACGGGAAGTCATGAATGTCCTCTCGACAAGCCCCGGGCGGGCAGGCGGAACCAGGCCCGGGACACGGGCCGGTCGGTCGCGCTCACCTCACTCGTCGGGCGGCCGGACACGTGTCGGACGTGCCGTGCCGCCCCGGTCACCTCCACTCGCCGACGGCCTGTTCGAGCCGGTCTCGTCGGCGGGCACCGCCCTCGCGCCGGGGGTCAGTCGGCGGGCCGTGCGTCGGGGTGAACCCGGGTGGCGCTCGTTGCGCCGCCAAGAAAGCTAGGGGCATGTGCGGGCCTCAGCAAGCAATTCTTGGTCTTCGCAGGTCAGTTGACTGTTACCGGCGGTATCGATCAAGAAAAGGTGCCCGGTTCGACCGGGTTTGACCGCATTTTGAAGATCTAACGATCAATTTCCGTGCCCGCGCTCACATCTGTCCATTCGTGAGGTCCCGCACACCATCGACGGTCCGTCAGCACTCGCTGACGCGACGTCACCACGACATCCGGAGTTCCCGCTTCGGCGAAGCGGTTGAGTGGCATCCATCACCGACGACACCCTCCGCGATCGCGCGAACGCGCTCAGCTACGACCGTCGAGCTCCGCGTCCCGCGCCAACAGCGCCGCCTGGACCCGGTTCTCGCAGCCCAGCTTGGCCAGGATCCGGCTGACGTACGTCTTCACCGTCGCCTCGCTCATGTGGATCCGGGCCCCCGCGTCCGCGTTGGACAGCCCCTCCCCGAGCAGCGCCAGCACCTCCAGCTCGCGCCCGGTGAGCACCTCCAGCCGGCGCCGCGCCTGCGCACCGCGGGCGGCCGCCGAGCCGCTGCGTCCGGAGGCCAGCGAGTCGACGATGTGCCGGGTGGCCGCCGGGGAGAGGAAGGCGTTCCCGCCGGCCGCCGCCCGGACGGCCTGGATCAGCTCGTTCGGCGCGGTGTCCTTGAGCAGGAACCCGGCGCCGCCCTCGGTCACGGCGCGCAGGACGTTCTCGCGCTCCCCGAAGGTGGTGAGGATGATCGCCCGCGCGCCGGGTGCGACCCTGCCGAGCTCCCCGAGCGCCGTCAGTCCGTCCATCACCGGCATCTGGATGTCCAGCAGGACGACGTCCACCCGGTGCGCCCGGGCCAGTTCCAGCGCCTCCCGGCCGTCGGCGGCCTCCGCGACCACCTCGATGTCCTCGGCCGACCCCAGGATCATCCTGATCCCGGCCCGGATGAGCGGCTCGTCGTCGGCGACGAGGACTCGGATCACGCTGGTCATTCCCCTCGAACAGTGAAGCGGCTGGGGCACCATCCTCACATCCCCGCCGCCGCCGTCTCCCGCCCGGGCCCGGCGGGCGGCGTCAGCCCTTCTTGACGTACTCCACCTTCTCCACCAGCACCCCGCCCTTGAAGCAGAACCGCGCCACGTGGTCGTCCGACCAGGAGTCGTCCGCCCCGGCCTTCGCCAGCGAGTACCAGCGGCAGTGCGAGCCCTCCGGCTTGGGCGGGCCCGCGTCCTCGAAGTCGGACGTGAAGAAGTCGTTGCCGGGCGGCAGCTGCCGCATCACCTCGGGCTTCGACTCGCCCACCCGGATCTGCTCGTAGAGCGACTGCGACACCGTCGAGTCGCTGGCACCCCGGACGAAGGCCACCACACCCCAGGCCACCAGGCTCGCCACGATCAGCGTGACCGCGCCCACCCCGGCCGCGCAGCCGAGCGCCGGGCGGCGCCGGCCGTCGTCCGTGCCGTCGACCGGCGGCAGGCCGGACATCCAGTCCTCCGCCGTCAGGGCGGCGGCGCCCTCGGCCTCCGCCCCCTCGTACGGGAGGACGGCCGCCAGCCGGAAGCCCTGCTCGGGGGTCGGTCCGGCGTGCACCATGCCGCCGACCAGCCGGGCGCGCTCCCGCAGGCCGGTGAGCCCCTGCCCGCCGCTCACCACCGCCCCCGCGCCGGCGCGTGCGCCGACCAGCTCCGGCGCGCCCGGGTTGGTGACCTCCACCACCAGGGCGTCCGGCTCGTACCGGAGCGCGACCGCGATCGGCGCACCGGGGGCGTGCTTGTGCGCGTTGGTGAGCGCCTCCTGCACGATCCGGTACGCCGCGTGGTCGACGGCCGCCGCCAGCGGCCGCCGCTCGCCCTCGGTACGGAACGCCACCTCCGCACCCGCCGCACGGGAGGACTCCACCAGCCCCTCGACCCCGTCCACCCCGCCCCGGAGGGACGCCGGGCCCGGGGCACCGGCCGTCGGAGGCAGCGCCGTCGACTCGTCGTGCAGCACCCCGACCACCTCGCGCAGCTCGCGCATCGCGGCCACCGCCGCCTGCCGCAGCACCCCGACCGCCTCCCGCTGCCGGTCGCTGAGGGTGCGGTCCACCTCCAACGCGCCCGAGTGCACGGAGATCAGTGCGAGCTGGTGGCCCAGGCTGTCGTGCATGTCCTGGGCGATCCGGTGCCGCTCGCGCAGCCGGGCCTGGTGCACCACCATCGCCCGCTCGCGCACCAGCTGGTCGTTGCGCTCGCGCAGCGCGTCCATCAGGGCCCGGCGCTGCGCCCGGTACCGGCTGTAGAGCGCGGGCAGCACCGCGAAGACCAGGAAGACGCCGAGCGAAACGCCGATGATCAGCTTCGACGCGCCGGATGCGCCGTCCTTGAGCATCCCGAACATGGAGAACATCAGATAGCTCAGCACGAAGGCGCCGACCAGCCGCCACACCCGGCTGATCCGCGCCCCGGCCGCCCAGCCCGCGCACACCAGCAGCAGTATCGGCCCCACCGACCAGCCCGCGATCGCCCCGGTCAGCACCAGCACGGTGGCCGGGAACCCGCGCCGCAGCACCCACAGCACGGCGACGGCGAGGCCGAAGAGCCACGCCAGACCGGTGCCGGCGACCACCTCCAGCAGCCCGGCGACCACGCCCAACAACAGGGCCGCCACCGCCTCGCCCACCACCCGCCGGGGCCGCCACGGCCCCGGGAGCGCCGTCTGTACAGCCTTCGACCAGGCCCGTGCGATTGCTTCCACCCATCGAGGCTAACCGGGTGGCCGCCCCGGCCGCGGTCACCCTTCGTCGCCGCCGGGCCCGACGAAAGTAGCCGTTCCGGAGCCGGGGCCCGGGCCGCCCTCCGTGCCGCCGTCCGGGCCGAAGGCCGTGAGCAGCAGCGCCACGTCGTCCACCCGCCCGGTCGAGCCGACCTCGCGGATCAACCGCTCGGCCAGCTCCTCCAGCTCCTCCCCCACCCGCCCGTGCGCCAGCGCCGCCCGCAGCCGGTCCACCCCCTGGTCGATCGGCAGCGCCGGATCCTCCACCAGCCCGTCGGTGTAGAGGGCGAGCACCGAGCCGGGCCGCAACCGCAGCTCGCTGACCGGGTACGCGGCGCCGTCGTCCACGCCGAGCAGCGGCCCGCCCGGGACGTACAGCGCCTCGGCCCGCCCGTCCGGGTGGCGCAGCACCGGCGGCAGGTGCCCGGCCCGGCCGATCCGCACCGTGCCGTCGGCGGGGGTGAGCCGGACCAGGCAGCAGCTGGCCAGCAGCCCGAGGTCGAGGTCCAGCAGCTGCCGGTTGGTGCGGGCGAGCACCTGGTCCGGCGGCTCGCCGCCGCTGGCGAAGGCCCGCACGGCGCTGCGCAGCTGGCCCATCGCGGCGGCGGCGCCGACGCTGTGGCCCTCGACGTCGCCGATCACCAGGGTGAGGTCGGCACCGGTGACGATCGCGTCGTACCAGTCGCCGCCGATCTCCATCCCCTGGGTGCCGGGCAGGTAGCGGGCGGCGGTCCGGATGCCGGGCACCTGCGGCAGCCGGTGCGGCAGCAGGCCCTGCTGCAGGCCGCGGGCCAGGGCGAACTCGGCGTCGTAGAGCCGGGCGCGCTCCAACGCCTGGGCGATGAAGCCGCCGAGGCCGGTGAGCAGCCCGCGCTCCTCGACGGTGAAGGGGTGCACGCGGTCGAAGCCGAGGATGCAGCTGCCGACCGGCCGGCCGGAGGCGATCAGCGGCAGGAAGGCCCAGGCGCCCATCTCGTCCAGGGCGAGGCCCGGGTAGGCGGCGGCGAGTTCGCGCACGGACTCGAAGAAGATCGGGGTTCCGGTGCTGAGCGCCTCCGCGCCGGGGACGCGGGCGTCGAGCGGGGTGCCCTCGAAGCCGTCCAGGAAGCCGTCGGGGTAGCCGCTCTGCGAGACCAGGTGCAGCCGCTGCTCGCGCACCCCGTAGATGGCGAGTTCCTGGCCGCCGAAGGCCGGCAGGATCTCCTCGGCCACCGCCCGGCACACGTCGCGCACGGTGACGGCCTCGGTGAGCGCGCTGGCCAGCTGGAGCAGGTGGTAGGTGCCGCCGACGCCGCCCGCGCCGGTGCCGGCCGCGGCCGGGGACAGCAGGGCGGTGGGCGGCTCGGCCGCGCCCGGCGGGGCCTCGGCGGCGATCACCCGGGCGGTGACGCCGTGCGCGTCGGGGAAGAGCGAGAAGGCGAGCCAGCCGTTCGGCGGGCGGGCGGCCAGGAACGCGGTGGGCTGCTGGGAGAGCACGGCGGCGCGGTAGCGGTTCTCGTAGAAGGGGTCGGCGAGCCAGGGCAGCGCCTCCCAGGGGTGGCGGCCGACGAGGTCCGCCGCGCTCGCCCGCAGCAGCGGCTCGGCGGCCCGGTTGACGTAGCTGATCAGGCCGTCCGGGTCGAGCGCGAGGACGCCCTCGTGCAGCCGCTCGACGGCGGCCGCGGCGGCGGTCAGGGCGCGGACGTCCAGGACGGCGCCGACCAGACGGGTCCGGTCGTCGGAGATCGCGCCGGGCACCCGGGCCCACAGCTCCACCGGGTGCGGGCGGCCGGCCGGCCCGAGCACCCGCACCCGGGCGGCCAGCACCTCGCCGCGCTCCAGGGCGGTCCGGGCGGCGGCCCGGAACCCGGGCACGTCGCCGGGGGCGATCCGCCCGGTCAGGCAGCCCACCGTGCCGTCGAACTCGCCGGGCGCGAAGCCGAAGATCTCCAAGAACTGGACGTCCGCGGCGAGCGCCCCGGTGGCCACGTCCCAGTCGAACAGCCCGACCCGGGTGCTCGGCGCGGACGGCGGCGGAAGCTCCACCACGGCGGCGTCCTCGACCGGCTCCACCGGCTGCCCGGAGGCCGCCAACTCGGCCAGCCCGGCGCCGAGTCGGGAGGCGACGGCGGTCAGCTGCCCGCCCTCCCGGGCCGGCCCGCCCTCGTCCGCGGCCGGCCACAGCACGCTGAGCACCCCGAACCGCTCCCCGCCGTGCCCCACCGGCACGCAGGCGGAGACGAACTCGTACGGCAGGCCGACCGCGAGCTGGGGGAAGCGCCGCATGGTGTCCTCGGAGTCCGACAGCGCGACGCTCCGGCCGGTCCGGAAGCAGACCGCGACCGGCAGCGGCCCGGCCGCCGCGATGCGCCGGAACGGGCCCATGATCGACAACGGCACCCCCGCCAGGGTGCGCAGCACCAGCGACCGCCCGTCCCGCGACCGCAGGTACACCATCGCCGCGTACGCCCCGGTCGATCCCAGCACCCGCCGAACGGCCTCCGCCAACAGCTCGTCCCGCCGGTGATCCGCCTCCGGGGGCGCCACCTCGTCCGGGCCCGTCCCACGGACCGGCTCGCCGGCCCCGCCGGTCACCTGCGGATGGCGCATGCTCCCTTGCTACGTCCGCCCCGGAGCCGTGTCAAGGCGAACCCCCACCACCCCGGGCGCCCCATCGACCCCACCCGCACCGGCCCGGACGCCGGATCCGTCCACGGCCCCGCTCCGCCGGGAGGGTGACGGGCTACGGCAGATCGGTGAGGTCGACCTCAACCGGGTACGGCACCACGGCCTTGACCAGCCCGGTGAACACCTCGCCAGCCCGGTACGACCTGCTCGCTTCATCCAACAGGTACGTGTGCACGACCGGCACCCGGCCCGCCGCCTGCTCCACCCGCCAGTAGTAGGGGATGCCCGCCGTGGCGTACTGGTCCAGCTTGACCACTCGATCGGTGGTCTCCGAGCCCGGTGAGACAACCTCGACCAGCAACAGCACGTGCTCCGGTCTGGTCAACGGCTCGTCGAAGGTGTCAGCGCGGTAGACCACCACGTCGGGCCGACGGTTGTTGAGCGGCACGTCCGGCAGCCGCACGTCGAAGCCGGTGTCCGCGATCCACTCCTCACCGCCCGCCCCATCAAGGGCATTCGCCAAAAGACGCCCGAGCCGGTTGTGGCGCTTCGATGCGCCCGGACTCACAACGACCATCCCGTCGACGATCTCGATGCCCGCGCACTGTTCCTCCGTCCAGGAGTCGTACTCCTCACTGGTGATCTGCCGGTGCATCCACTCGGGTGCGATCACCTCGGCCGTCACGGCGTACCTCCCCGGTCTCATGAGGGGCCTGTGCTGTGCGCCACAGCCTGGTGCAACGCGGTGACAACTTCGGATGGTTCGGGGGCTGTTCGATATCCTCGCGGCGGGTGGCGGCGTCGTGGCCGCCGGGGGTGGAGGCGAGGGCCGTATGAAGTCGTCCGAGGGGCCGGCACAGGAGGCTTCCTGGCAGTGGGACGGGGAGGCGGACGGCGCGGCCGAGACGCCCGGCGACGTGATCGGCGGGGGCGGGGGCGGTCCCCGGCTGAGCCGGCGCGGGTTGCTGGTCGGGGCCGGGGTGCTGGCCGTGGGCGGCGCGGCGTGGGCGGTCACCGGCGCGCAGGGCGACGGGCCGGCACCGCAGCCTCAGCCGACCGCCCTCGCGGGGCCGACGCCGCTGTGGACGTACCGGGGACCGGAGGCGACGACCCCGGAACGGCTGCTCGTGCCGCCGGACCGGCCGGTCTTCCTGTCCAGGGCCGGCCTGCGGGCCCTCGACCCGGGCGACGGCGGCCCGAAGCGGCTGCTGAGCTTCGACCCGCCGCCGCCCAAGGACTGGCCGAGCGACCTCGAACGCCCCGCCGGAAACGTCGTGGTCTCGCGCGACTACCTCTACACCGCCACCTCCCGGGGCCACCTGGACGCCCACCACCTCACCGACCCCACCGCCGGTTGGAGCCTGCCGCTGCCCGACGATCTCCCGGGCGAGCTTCAGCTCACCGCCATGGCCGCCGGCGTCCTCTACGGCTGCGTCCTGGGCTGGCCCCGGGCGAACGGCACCGTGCCGAGCAGCCGGCTCTTCGCCGTGGGGCTGGAGGAACGGTCCCTGCTGTGGTCGCTCGCGATCGACCGTCAGGAGCGGCCGCTCGCCCGCGCCTCCGGGTACGGCGACCACCCGCTGGCCTGCGGCCGGTCCCTGGACACCGGCACCGAGCTGGTGGTCCGGGACGCGGCCACCGGCCGTGAGCTGTGGACCGCCCCGGCCGGCGGGGACCTGAGCTGGTGCACCGCCGTCGGGCAGGAGTTCCTCGTCCCGGACGGCAGCGGCGGTGTGCGCCTGCTGGGCGCCGACGGAAAGCCACGGTGGACCCACTCCCCCGCCCGGGGCGAGTCCTGGCGGGCGCTGGCGCCCGTCCCGGACGCCGTCCGGGTGTTCGTCCCGCGTGACGACGGCGTCGTCACCTGCCTCGACACGTCCGAGGGCCGGGTGCTCTGGTCCAGCAAGCTGCCGTTCCTGCTGGACCGCCGCAGCCGTCCGCTGCTCGACGGCGGCACGCTGTACGTCCCGGGGCCGGCGGCGGGCGGGGTCAGCGCGATCTACACCGCGACCGGCGTGCTGGGGTGGACCTTCCGCGATTCCGGCCCCGGCCGGAACGTCTGGAACCTCGCCTCCGGCGGGGGCCGGCTCTACGCGGGCCACGACGAGGTCCTGCACGCCCTCCCGCTGACCTGAACCGACCGACCCGATCCGACCGATCCGACCGGCCCCGCCCTCGGCGGCCCGACCAAGCGACAGGATGGCCCGGTGCAGGTACGCCCCATCTCCCCCGACAAGCTGGCCGAGCTGCTCGCCGACCGGATCACCGAACTGCCCGGCGCCGGCGAGCGGTGGCTGCGGATCGCCGTGGACGGCGCCGGGCCCGCCCGGCCCGAACTGCTGGCCGACGCCCTGGTGGAGCCGCTGCGGCTGCGCGGCCGCCCCACCCTGCGGGTGTCGGCGGCGGACTTCCTGCGCCCGGCGTCGATCCGGCTGGAGTACGGCCACCACGACGCGGACGCCTTCCACGACCTCTGGCTGGACGACGGCGCCCTGCTGCGCGAGGTGCTGGACCCGCTGGAGCCGGGTGGCAGCGGCCGGGTGCTGCCCTCGCTGCGCGATCCGGCCACCGACCGCTCGACCCGCGCCCCGTACGTCCGACTCCCGCCCGGCGGCGTGCTGTTGCTGGACGGCGCGCTGCTGCTCGGCCGCTGGCTGCCGCTCGAACTGACCGTCCACCTCGCGCTCTCTCCGGCCGCACTGGCCCGCCGCACCCCGGCCGACCGGCAGTGGACACTGCCCGCCTTCGCCCGCTACGAGGCGGAGACCGGGCCCGCCGAGGCCGCCGACCTCACCGTGCGGGTGGACGACCCGCGGCACCCCGCCCTGGTCGTGCGGCCGTGACGGCCGGGGCCGGTCCGCGCTGGCAGTAGGGGCACCAGAACACCGCGCGGTCCCGTGGGGCCTCGCCCTGGCGGCCGGTCAGCACGGGCGTGACGCAGCGTGGGCAGGGCCGCCCGGTGCGGCCGTAGACCCAGTGCCGGTAGCCGGGCCGGCTGTCACCGGTGGTGATGTGGCCGGGGCGCAGCTTGTTGGCGTCGAGCATCTGCCGGGCGCGTTCCACCAGCCGGTCGGGGTGCGGGACTTCGCCGACCTCGGTCCACGGGGTCACGCCGGCGACGAAGCACAGTTCGTTGGCGTAGACGTTGCCGATTCCGGCCAGGTTGCGCTGGTCGAGCAGGGCCTCGACGAGTGGCCGGGCCGGGCGGGCGGTGAGCCGGCGGACGGCCTCGACCGGGTCCCAGTCGGGGCCGAGCAGGTCCGGGCCGAGGTGGCCGACGGCCCGGCGTTCCTCGGTGGTGCGCAGCAGCTCGACGACGGGCAGCCGGTAGCCGACGGCGGTGCCGTGCTCGGTGCCGAGGACGGCACGGATCTGGAAGGCGGGGCCGCCGGTCCAGCGCTCGCCGGGGCGGTAGACCTCCCAGTGGCCGTCCATCCGCAGGTGGGTGTGCAGGGTGAGGCCGCCGTCGAGGCGGGTGAGCAGGTGCTTGCCGCGCGGGCGGACCTCCAGTACCCGGCGCCCGGCGAGGGCGGCGGTGGCGTGCGCGGGCACCCGCAGCTCGGCGCTGGTCAGCAGCTGTCCGGCGAGGGCCTCGTGCAGCCGGGCCGCCACGCGGTAGATGGAGTCACCTTCTGGCATGACTCCATTCTGGTCCGCGTGGCGGCCCGGCGCGGCGCCGCCCCCGGTGGCCGCTCCGCTACTCCTCGGCCGTCCGGCCCTCGCGCACGACGACCACCGGGCAGGGCGCGTGCTCGGTGACGTGGCGGCTGACCGAGCCGAGCAGGACGCCGGAGAAGCCGCCGAGGCCGCGGCTGCCGACGACCAGCAGCGCGGCGCCCTTGGCGGCCTGCAGCAGGGCGCCCGCCGCGTTGCCGGGCAGCACGTTGCGGGTGACCGGCACGCCCGGGTCGGCGCCGACCACCTTGGCGACGCTCTCGGAGAGCGTCTGGCCGGCCAGCACCTCCGGGTTGAAGGAGACGTCGGTGGGGGCGGCCGTCCCACCCCAGCCGTAGAAGACGGGGTACTCCCAGGCAGCGACGGCGTTGACGGTGCCGCCGACGGCCTTGGCGTAGTCGACGGCCCAGCGCAGCGCCTGCTCCGAGGCGGGCGAGCCGTCCACGCCGACGACGATCCGGGGTTTGCCACTCATGCGGTTACTCCTTCACTTGGTCCGGGGTGGTCCTGCTGGGTTCCGACCCACCGAACAGATCGAATCGGACGAGCGGTCGATGTCCGCCGGGCCGTCCGGGTGATTCGCCGCGCTGCCGCGGACCCGGCGGCCGACCTCAACTGCGGTAGGCCGACCAGGCGTCGGACATCCGCTGGGCCTGCCCGGGGGTGAACCCGCTCATGCAGGAGTCGTAGCTGTAGTCCATGAAGTTGTGGATCGGGTCCAGCCCGCCGCCGGGGCAGCTGTGCCGGCCCTCGGGGCAGCCGTAGGCGGCGCCGCGCTCGGGCGGGGTGTCGTCCACGTAGTCGCCCGGGGGCAGGCAGCCGCCCTGGAAGGTGTGGAAGAGGCCGAGCCAGTGGCCGGTCTCGTGGGTGGCGGTGTTGCCCTCGTTGTAGTGGGTGGCGGGGCCGCCGGGCAGCGAGTCGTCCAGGACCACCACGCCGTCGTCGGCCGGGTCGGAACGGTAGGCGTTGGGGAAGGTCGACCAGCCGAGCAGGGACTGCCCGAGGTGGGCGGTGTAGAGGTTGAGGGTGCCCTGGTCGCCCTTGCGCAGGGCGCTCTTCATCGCCCTCTCGGCGCCGGAACCGGGGGTCATGCCGGTGTACCAGCCCGCGTTGTCGGTCCAGTCGGTGCCGACCAGCTCGAAGTGGAACCGGGTGGGGGCGTTGCCCTCGCCCTGGCCGCCGTAGGTCGCGTTGAGGTGGTCGATCTGGGCGGTGACCACGCCCCCGTCCAGCCGGCCGGCGTCCCCGGAGTGGATCACGTGGACGTACACCGGGACGGTGGTCGGGGCGGCGGCCAGCTGGACGTGGGCGGGGCCGAGCTCGGCGAGCCGGTGGTCCAGGTCCGCCTGCATCGCCCGGGCCTCGCCGACGCTCACCGCGTTCGGGTCCCGGCCCGCCTGGCTGCCGGCCGGCTTGCGCGCGGCGGCGTCGGCGTCGGTGCCGGCGGCGTCGCAGAC